>VGBO01000032.1 GCA_016870475.1 Actinomycetota bacterium
GCGTCGACCGGAACGTCTGGTACTACCTGCTGCCGGGCAACCAACAGGGCTGACCGGACCTGCCCTACCGGCCGCCGACACGCCGATCGGCGCAGGACGGGCGCGGTAGGGTGACCGCCCGATGACGACACGTCGCACCACGGGGACGACGCGTCGTCCGATGATCCGGGACTTCTCGGCGTCGACGGTCACCGCAGGGTTCGTCGCGGCGCTCGTCGGGTTGACGAGCGGCATCACCCTGCTCTTCGAGGCGGCGCGCACGCTCGGTGCGGACAACGCACAGATCGCCTCGTGGGTGGCGGTGCTGCTCGTCGGTATGGGGGTGCTGACCCTCATCCCCTCGACGATCCTGCGGATCCCGATGATGGTGGCGTTCTCCGCACCTGGCGCTGCGATCCTCGCCACCTTGCAGCCGGGCGACTACCAGCTGTCGGACGCCATCGGCGCGTTCATCGTGTGCGGGTTCGCGATGGCGGTCGCCGGGTTCTCCCGGTTCTTCGAACGGGTCATGAACCGCATCCCCGTGCCGCTCGTGAGCGCGCTCCTCGGCGGGGTGCTCGCCCGGTTCGTGATCAGCGGGTTCGCCGACGCGAAGACCGCACCGTGGCTGATCGTGATCACCACGCTCACCTACATGACCGTCCGCCGGGTCGCCCCCCGGTATGCGATCGTCGCTGTGCTCCTCGTCGGCGGGGCGACCGCAGCACTGTCGGGTTCGGTGCAGACCGAGGAGCTCTCCCTCGCGCTCGCCCGCCCCGTGTTCATGGCGCCGAGCTTCGACGTGGCGGCGATCCTCGGCATCGGCGTGCCGCTGTTCATCGTGACGATGGCCGGCCAGAACCTGCCCGGTGTCGCCGCGTTGCGTCAGGCGGGCTACGACGCTCCGATCTCGAACATGATCGGCACCACCGGGGTGGGCACGATGGCGCTCGCCCCCTTCGGCGGGTTCGCGTTCAACCTGTCGGCCGTCGCTGCGCCGCTCTGCCTCGAAGCGCCCGCTCACGAGGACCCCTCGAGGCGGTACACCGCAGCGATCTCGAACGGCGGCTTCTACCTGCTCGCCGGCCTGTTCGGCACGTCGATCACGGGGCTGCTCAACGCCGTCCCCATCGAGCTCGTGCACATCGTGGCCGCACTCGCACTCCTGCCGACGGTGGGGAACTCGCTTGCGAACGCCGTACGCGACGAGACCCACCGTGAAGCCGCGATGTTCACCTTCGTCGTGACGATCTCCGGTGTCAGCGTCGCGAAGATCGGCTCACCGTTCTGGGGCGCCCTCGCCGGCGTGGTCGCCATGGCCGTCGCCTCCACCGGCGCCTTCGACCGCCTCCGCCCGCGGCGGACCGGGCGGGGCTGATCGCACTCCGTGTCCAGCGCGTGACTACTGGCCTTTGGGAGCTCGCCTGAGTCAAACCGCCGCCAGATCGTCGTCGCAGGCGCCGACCACGAGCTCACCTCATGCGCCGGTCGCCTCACTCGTGGCTGGGCTCCCATCAGGTGAGCGACCGTGCGCGAGCGCTTCCGCGAGAGGCGCTGCGCTCCATGTGTCAGCGAAGCCCACGACGAGCCGGGTGCGCTTTCTCTGGTTCCCGCCACCCTTTGCACTGGAGGCCCTGCCGACGTGGGCCATCGAGTGAAGCATGGCCCGCCGGATCGCCCCGAGGTCGTCGACGCTCGCAAGCTCGATTGGGTAAGCAGTACCAGCACCGGGGTCGAGACGCCGGTCGGCGACCGTCAGGCCGGAGGTGGAGCGCGTGTCGACGTAAGTGTCGACGAGCGTCGCTCCGAGGGCGGCGAGACGTTGCAGGATGAGATCGAAGCCGGCCAGGTACTGCAGGTTCCGTGCGCTCGGCGAACCGGCAGTCCCGCCGGCCGACTCGATCACCACCGACGTGGCTACCGCTCCGGTGCTCTCCACGGTAAATGCTGCGTCGATCTCGACACCGTCAAGGGTCGGTCGCCGGGTTTCGCCCACCCTGCGGGCCGATTGCCGCACCAGATAGCGGTGCAGGCGGTAGTCGACGATCTCCTGTGTCATCGCATCGAAGTGCTCGCCCAACTCGTCGGTGACCGTGCCGTTGAGCCGCAGCTCGGTGCCGTCGAGCGTGAACCACGGTTCCTCGCCTCGCTTGGCGCTCGTGAGTGCAGCGATCGGATTCTTCCGCCAGTAGCGCTCCCACTCATCTGTCGTGGGGCGGCTCGGATCGGCGAAGTTCGAACCGGCATCGGACAGGTCGGCGAGCAGTTCGACATCGCGGAAGAGCAGCCACCTCGATGTCGATGCGATGTCGCGGAGCTGGCCACCCGCCCGAAGCGCGCCGAGCTGGAGCAACGCGTGGAGGGTGACGAGCTTGTAGCTCTTCGTGTAGCTGCCGTGCTCGATCCACAGGAGAAAGCTGCCCATCCGAGACCGGATCGTCTGCTCCTCGGCAGACAACAGTCCCAATTCGTCGAGAAGGCCGAACCAACCACCACGGGCCTTGACGTCCAGATTCCTTCCGGTCTCGACGGCGATCTCGAGGGCGGTGGGCCGACGGCCGTGCTCGTCGACCCACTGGCGGATCACCTCGATGAGCTGATCTTCGGGTCGGACCCGGCCGAGCAGGTCCCGCAGGAGGTCGACGACTTGCGGCTCGACCACGATCGAACAGCCTTCCGGTAGCCCAGACCCACCCGCGAGCTCCGCCGTGCGGCTTCGGAGGAACTCGACGGATTCCCGAGCGGTGAGCGTCGGATACCCGGCGAGTCGGGCGAGGAGTCGAGCCTTGAGGAGGAAGCCATGGTGATTGCCGACGAGGTCGATGACATCGAGGCGTTCCTTGCCCTCGGCGCGGCGAAGACCACGGCCGAGCTGCTGGAGAAACACGACGGAGGACTCCGTCGGGCGAAGCATCATGACGAGGTCGATGGCGGGCACGTCGACGCCCTCGTTGAAAAGGTCGACGGTGAACACGACCGGCAGCGTGCCAGCGGCGAGCTGTTCGAGTGCCGCCGCCCGCGGGGACGACGACGGCCCGGAGTGGACGGCGACTGCGCCGACCCCAGCCTCACGGAAGAACTCGGCCATGAACTCCGCGTGGGCGATCGTCGAGCAGAAGGCCAGCGTCCGGCGGTGCGCACCGCCGACGCCGTGCCACTCCTCGAGCACCTGTCGGGCACGCTCGCGGGTGGCGATCTGCGCGGTGAGTTCCTCCGGGTCGAACCGTCCGTTGCGCCATGGGATGTGCTCGTAGTCGGCGACGTCGGGGATCGCCCGGTAACGGAACGGGCTGAGGAGGCTCCGGTCGATGCCGGTGGCGAGGCCGCACTCGTAGACGAGGTTGTCGGAGCACAACGCAAGCAGGTCGGCGTTGTCGCCCCGCTCCGGTGTGGCGGTGAGGCCGAGCAGGAAACGGGGACGGAAGTGGTTCAGCACCCGCCGGTACGACAGCGCAGCCGCGTGGTGGAACTCGTCGACGACGACGTAGTCGAACGCCTCCGGGTCGAATGCGTCGAGGTGACGGTGCAGCGACTGCACGCTTGCGAAAACGACATCGCCGTCGGGATCGCGGTCCTTGCCGGTGAACAGGGTGAGCCGTCCGGTCGGGCGAAGGCGCCGGTAGACGTCACGGGTCTGCGCGAGGATCTCGTCACGGTGTGCGACGAACAGCACCCGCCGGAATGCCGGACGCGTCGAATCGAACGCGGCGAGCCACGTCTTCCCGAGGCCGGTGGCCATCACCACCAGACCGGCCTGATGGCCGTCGATGCGGGTCGCCTCGAGCGCTGCGAGCGCCTCCGACTGCACGCTCCACGGCGAAAGGACCCCATCGTCGTCACCATCGAACGCAACCGCAGTGTGCTGCGTCCGCGTGGTCACGATCTCGAGCCGGCGCCGGGACCGTTCGGCGTCGTAGGCGGCGAGCCAGCTCGCCGTCAGAGGAACGGCGCGCGGGTCCTGCCAGAGTCGGTCGAACTCCTCGACGAGGTGCCTCGTGCCGAAGGACCGGACGTTCCACTCGACCCCCGCCGTGATTCCGGAACGGGTCAGGTTGCTGCTTCCGACGAACCCTACGCCGTCACCTGTGAGTGAGGACGAGAAGATGTACGCCTTCGGGTGAAAGCTGGTTGCCGGGTCGCTGAAGACACGCACGTGCAGCTGGCCACCCGGACCGTCGGAGAGCCGGTCGAGGAAGAACCCGAGCGCCTCGGTGTCGGTGATCTGCAGGTAGTCGGTGGTGAGAAGTCGAATGTGAGCGCCGCGTTGCAGCGCCTCGTCGACCCGCCGGGCGATCAGTTCGATACCCGACCGCTTCACGAAGCTGACGAGCAGGTCGATCCGGTCGAGGTCGTCGCGGATGAGGCAACGGATCAGTTCCAGCTTGAGACGACCGTCGAGCGGCGTCACGAGCGCTGACGAATCAACCCATGACGCCTGGTCCGCCAGGTAGTTGCCCCGCTGCGGAATGACGTGCCGGACGCCGCCACGAGGATCCGCCATGTCTCCGGCAAACCGGGGAATCACGTGCACGTGCAGGTGCCCCACTGTCTGTCCGGCAGGCGCTCCGGCGTTGAAGCCGACGTTGTATCCACCCGGGGACAATTCGGCGTCGAGGCGTCGCTTCACCCGGTCCACGAGATCGAAGATCGCGTGCTGCTCGTCGACCGTGGTGTCCCACCACTCCGCCACCACCCGACGCGGAACCACCAGCGTGTGCCCCGGGTTCACCGGGAAGGCGTCACGTATCGCAAACGCCAAGTCGTTACTGGCCACCCATGCAGCGGGGTCGACGGCGAGAAAGACAGACATACAGCTGATCGTGAGGTCGCTACTCCGAGGCGATGAGCACCGCCGAGAACGGGACCGAGCGCCGCCGAACTGTACATCGGCACGATCTCCGACGACCCGGCAGTGGCGACTTCAGCCCCGACTAACCCTGGGATGTTGACCGTGTCGATGAAGTAGCCCGAACGACCGTGTTGCGCGGCGAGCCTCACATCGGCGCCACCGGACCGCACCACGGCATCGGCTTCGACCGTGGCCGCTTCCGGAAGGGCCGCGATGGCGCGGTCTGCTCAGCTGCTGGTGATCGGGCACGGCCTCGCCGGCACCGCCTCGGCTCCGCAGCCGCCCACGGGCTATGCGACCCAGAGGGCGGTACCGGGGTGGAACTGGCTCCAGGCGAACCAGAACGCTTGATGGCTGGGAACGGCACGGCCGTTGACCGTTGCGACGAGGCCTTCGGCCTCGAGTCGCAGCGTCACCCCGGCCGCCTGCACGGTGCGGCCGGCCCGGAGCGCAATGCGGGCACTGTCGGCGTTGAAGGCCACGGCGGTGCCGTCGCCGAGAATCACGCCGAGCACCTGCGTGTGCACCGGCAGCCGGGGGTCGACGTCACCGATGGGAAAGATCGGACCGCCTGCATCACGGCCACCCAGCGGGTCGACCTTGTAGGTCCGGCCGATGCCGCCGTCCTCAGCGATGATCGACGTGTGCGGGTTGTCCTTGCGCCATGCCGCCCAGGTCGTGGTCACCACCGCGACCTGCTCGAGCACCACGCCGGCGTCCTGCAACGGTCCCGACACCGCGGCGCCGGTGAAGGTGTTGAACACGCTGCGACTGTCGAGGTCGTACATGATCTTGTTCGAGCGGCTGAGCAGACCCGAGGTGCGCAGCACCGGTGGACGGGCGACACCGGGCACCGTGGCCGCCACGGTGTCGGTGAAGAACGCCTGCGCCGAGCCGCACAGCGTGCAGTACGGGATCCCGACGCGCCGCCCACCGATGGTCATGTTCACCATCTCATGGGTCTCCATGATGTTGCGAGGAAACGCCACCGCCTCGCCGCCGATCTCGACACCGAAAACGAGACCGTCGTCGGGATACCAACCTCCGCCGCTCGCGGGGGTGAGCGCGGGGTCATCGAGCGACGGGATGCAGCCGCCCGGGCACGGGCTGGTGCTGCCCAACGGGCGGTCGTCGATCAACACGCCGCCCCAACTCACGAGCCGGTAGTCGATCGCCGCGTCGGGATCGTCGAACAGGAAGGACCACCGCACATCGGTGATCTCGAACGCCCGCTTCTTGAACGCCACGTACCCGGGCGGTGCGGGTACATCCCAGGCGATGAGCACATCGGTCAGCGCCGTCCAGGCCCCCGACGATCCGAGCTCGACCCCGGTCAGCCGCTCCGCCGCCTCGGCCACGTCATCCCCGCCGTCGGTCCCCTGCATGAAACGCAGCAGATCCGAGAGCACCCACGCCAGCCGCACGTCCCCCGATGAGGCAAGCACCTCGAGCGGCGCAGATCGCACCGTCATCTCCACGTCGATCGCCAGCAGGATGGCCGACTCCAAGTCGACGAGCAGCGCATCGATCGCGGCGATCGCCTCGGCAGTCAGCGATCCCGACGGCACCCCAGCCGGCGGCGGCGGGAAGGTGCGGGCCGTCGTAACCGGCGATGACTGCGAGCTCCCCGAGCTCTCCGCCCCGCCAGCTCCACGACCGGCGACCGAGCCCTCCTCGGAGCTGGCACACCCGACGAGCAACGCCGCCGCCACAACGAAGGCGACGAGGCGCCGCACCAGGTGCCAACTGCGTCTGCGCCTCGAAGCCGACTGCACCGGCCTTCGACTTGGACAGACCACCCACGAGCCGTCAGGCACCTGCCCGACAGTAACGGGCTTCCTTGCGGTGTGAGTCGGCGGTGGTGCTGACATGGTGTCGGAGGGGGGGCTTGACCCATAACCCCACGCGCCGCCGACCTCGGCGAGTTCCTTCTCGCTGCCTGATGCGCAACGAAGACGAGGGAACCGCTCCCCGTCGGGGGCAGGTTGTCCCGCTTCAGGAAACCCGCCGCGTTGGCCCTCTCGCGCTGGGCGGCGCCATGTTCCGGGCCTGTGAGATGCGTGCCGTCTGCAGGTCAGTCGCCTCCGTTCCCAGCGAAGAAGCGGCTGTGCGCCCGGACCGTCTCGACGACGACACCGTTCGGGTCGAAGGGGTCTGCTGTCGGTTTGGATGACATCTCTTCTGTGGGTCTGAGCCCTGCGAAAGGATGGATGTCATGCCGAGGAAGTTCCCGCCGGAGTTCAAGCGTGATGTGGTCACGGTCGCTCGTCGTGGTGTCCTGACCGTCGCTGAGGTGGTGGCCGCCTTGAGGATCTCGATCGTGCGCTGCTGATCGGCCACCTCCTTGCGCAGCCTCTTGATCTCAGCGAGCTCCTCAGTCGTCGGACCGACCTCGAGGCCCGCGTCCCTGCGGGCCTGCTAGACCCAGTTCCGCAGCGTCTCAAGCGACCCGATCCCGAGATCCCGGGCCACGTCCACGATCGGACGGCCCCTCTCGATCACCTCGATCACCGCGCGGCGCCGCAACTCGGGCGAATACTTCGACGGACGTGCCATGACGGCAGTCTCCTTCCCCGCAGCCCGAAAGCCACGGAATCGAGACTGCACCAAACCCGGGGTGGCTCAATTCTGGTTGGGGACCACGCCATGCCAGTCGCGAATTCGGTTTGCGCAGCGCAGACCGCTGTGATAGGAATAAGTCCTGTTCTTATTCGTCTGAGGTTCCTTTGCTCACCACTCGTCTGCTGCCGCCCCCGTCCGCGTCAACCGCATGGACTACGGCGTCCCCGCCCGAGCCGGTTGAGGCGCTCGGCCTGATCAGCTCGTTGGCGGATCGCTTCCGCGTCGAGATCTACCCTCCTGCGGCGGCCGGCGGCTTGGTCTGTGCCGCCACGCTCCTCGCCTCACCGCCGGATCTGAGCCATCTGCTCTCAGCGCGAGCGGGCGAGCTGGCAACAACGTCCTTCCCAGCCACCGCAGCGTCGTTGATGAGCGGCTACAGCATCCGTGTGGCCTCGGCGATCGTGGCCTCGTGGGTCCTACACGCACGTGTCCACGACGTCAGACCCGATGCGGTGTGGCTGCGATGGCACGCAGGTCGCCCCGACACGGCCTATCTCTCGCCGGTCCCGGCGTGGTGTCTCGAGTCCGACGACGCGGCCAAAGCCGCTGGGGCAGCGCCCACGGGCGAGGGCGAACTCCTCGATGCGCTGATCGCCACGCTGCTCGACCAGCACCTCCTCCCAGTCGCCGAGGCGCTGCGCACCCACGGCCGGGTCAGCAAGCGATCGCTCCATGGAGCCATCGCCAGCCCCCTCGGTAACGCGTTCGCTTGGCTCGACCAACTGCGAGCGGCACCCACCGCGCACATCGCCCAGCGGGCAAGCCACTTCTTCGATGCGTGCGGCGGTCGGCTCGGCTCCTCGGGCCGAATGATCGAGGGCGCCCTCGGCGAGCATCGCCAGCTGTTCTGGTGCCGAGACACGTGCTGCCTCGCCTACTTGCGTCCCGGCGTCGGCTACTGCGGGACCTGCAACCTGCTCCCCTGGGACGAGCGGGTGGCGGCGTGGGAGCGAACCCTCCAGCAGACCCTCGCGAACGCGCAGCTGGGCTGACCGGCGCGATGCAGCAACTGCTGTCACAAGAACTAACGACCGACGACCAACGAAGGAACAGACGATGAGGAAATCACCTGCGATCCGACGATCGCGCTTCACCGACCCGACCACGCCGTCGCGCCACCGGAATCAGGCGGCTGCGGCCGCCATCGCGCTCACGGGGTTGGTTGCTGCGGCCTGCGGCTCCGGGGCCGTGAGTTCCCAGGGCGCCCCCACCAGTTCGGCCGGGAGCGTCACCCCGACCTCGCAAGCCCCCATCACGAAACCACTTCGGATCCTCAACTCGTTCAAGGCGACAGCGGTCGACCCGGCACTGCCCGGCGCGCACTGGTGCTACACCTTTGGCTACTGCGAACACCCCACGGTGGCACCTGAGGACCGATCCGACCCCAAGCCCTGGCTGATCGAGTCGCTGAGCCGAACCGATGCCCAAACGTGGAAGCTCGTCGTTCGGCCAGGGATCACCTTCCAGAACGGAAAGGCTCTCGACGGGCAAGCTCTCGCGGCCTCCCTGCAACGCCAGATCGACAAGAACGCGCAGGTCAAGAACTTCATCGGAGGCAGCAAGGCCACCGTCAGCGGCGCCATGGAGGTGACACTCACGACACCGAAGCCCAACGCGTCGCTACCGTGGCTCCTCGCTGACCAAGGACTCATGCCTGTCTACGACGCCGCTGCCGTTGAAGCCCATCTCGCAGCCGGCGGCAAGGATCTCGAACTCGCTGGGAAAGGCATCTTCACCGCCCCCTTCACGCTCGAGGGGCTCGACACGAACGGCGCCCAGCTGAAGCGGAACGAGACCTACTGGGCGGGCAAGCCGGCGCTGCCAGCGATCGAGATCAGGTTCATCACCGATCCCCAGGCACGTCTGATCGCGCTCGAGAACGGCGAGGCAGATATGGCGCTGTATCCGCCCGCCAACCTCACAGACGTGCTCAAGACGAACAAGAAGCTTGTACTGCTCAGGCAGCAGCAGGCCCAGGAGACACTGCGACTGGCACCGAACGTCGGCCAGGGCCTGCTCACCGATGTCAACATCCGCAAGGCGATCTCACGAGCGATCGATTACGAGGAGATCGCCGGCAAGTACATGTCCGGTCTCTACGATCCAGCGGTCGGGTTGTTCCCACTCACCGTCGACTACGCACTGAAGAACCAACCCACCGATCTCAAGGAAGCACGGCGGATACTCGACGCGGCGGGATGGGCGCCGGGTGCAGGTGGCACACGTGAGAAGAACGGGCAGAAGCTTCAGCTCGTGCTGTTGACCTATCCGCAGCAACCCGACACGGCCGACGTCGCGATCGGAGTCCAGCAGCAGCTCGCGCAGGTTGGCATCGCCATCGACATCCGACAGGTCGAAGACATCAACGCGACGATCGCGAAGCCCGACTCGTGGAACCTCGCGCTCATCTTCAACTCGACCCGCAGCCTGGTCGGTGACCCGATCATCCCTTCTCGCCGGTACTTCCATTCACAGAGCGGTGACAACAAGGGCAAATACGGCGTCGCCGACCCTCGGGTCGACGAGATCATCGAGAAGCTCGAGGGCACGTTCGACGCCGCCGAGAGGGGGACCCTGCTCAGGCGGCTCCAAGACATCGTGATCACCGAGCAGGCCTACATGATCATCGCTGGTCTGAAGCCGTTCCCCATCGTTGTCACCAAGGAGTGGGAGCGCTACCAGGTCTCATCTGTACGGCGGCTGATCACGTTCGAAACGCGACCGTGATCGTCGACGACCAACCCGAAGGCCCAGCCGGACGTGTCGGAACATCATCGGCGCGGCACGCTCGGCGAGGGGGCGGGCTCCCCGGCTTCGTCGCACGCCGGCTGCTCCAGGCGCTGGCTGCCGGTATCGGGGCGAGCGTGGTGGTCTGGGCGCTGCTGCCGCTTGCACCCGGCGACCCCGCCGAGCGGGTACTCCGCTCGCGCGGGGTCGCCGAACCGACCCAGGAAGAGATCCAGGCGACACGAGCAGCGCTCGGGCTCGATCGACCGCTCATCGAGCAGTACGGCTCGTGGTTGGGTAGGGCCGTGAGGGGCGACTTCTCGGAGTCGTACCAAACGCGCAAGCCCGTCTTCGGAGAGATCGCTGACCGGCTTCCGGCCACGTTGCTGTTGGCGGTGACCGCGACCCTCTTGGCGATCGCAGTCGCGGTGCCGGCCGCGCTCATCGCCGCAGCGTTCCATGGACGCTGGCCCGACGGTCTCCTGCGAGGGTTCTCGTTGCTGGGTGCAGGGGTGCCGGCGTTTCTCCTCGGTCTGCTCGTGCTGTACCTGGTGGTCCTTCGACTCGGACTCGGCCAGGTGCTCGCCGACGGGAAGCTCAGCCAGGTATGGCTCCCGGCTGCGGTCCTGGCGTTCGCGCGTGCCGCCGAGTGGTCGCGCCTGTTGCGTGCCGGCTTGCTCGACGCGCTGTCCTCTGGCTACGCAGCGGTCGCGACCGCACGCGGCGCCGGTCGGGCGCGCGTGCTGGTGGTACACGCACTGCCCAACGCCTCGATCCCGTTCCTGACCGCCGTCGGGGTCGGGTTCGGCGCGCTCGTCGGTGGTGCACCGATCATCGAGACCGTGTTCTCTTGGCCCGGGGTCGGCAACTACGTCGTCACCGCGATCAACTCACGCGACATGCCAGTGATCCAGACGTTCACCGCGCTGGCAGCCATCGTGTACGTCACTAGCAGCGTCGTGGTCGATGTCGCCGTCGCCGCGCTGCATCCCCCGTCGAGGCAGCGAACGTGACATCCTCGGCTCCGACGCATCGTCCCGACGATGACGCCATTGCTTCGCAGGCGGATCCGAGTCGCCCGAACGCGTCGGCGGCATCGATCCGCTCCACCCGAGGACGGCCGTCGCAGCTACGACGGCTCTGGATCCACGGCGGTGGTCGAGCGGGCCTCGTTCTGCTCCTCGCTATCGCTGTCGCGATCCTCATCGGTCCGCTCCTGACGGGCGAGCCCAACACCACCAACCTCGCTGACAAGCTCGTCGGTCCCTCGGTGTCGCACCCCTTGGGCACTGACCAATTCGGACGAGACCAGCTGGCCCGCATCGCCGAGGGCGGCCGTCGCTCTATCGGGGCTGCGATCGTCGTGTTGATCGGTATCACAGCCGTCGGCGTGACGATCGGCGTGATCGCCGGGGTAAGTGGCCGACTTGTCGACACCCTGCTCATGCGGGCCGTCGACGTGATGCTGTCGCTGCCGAGCCTCGTCTTGGCCCTCGCAGTCGTCGGCATCCTCGGCCCGGGGTCTCGAAACCTCGTGCTCGCGCTCATCGTGTCGTCCTGGGCGTACTACGCGCGGCTGTCGCGCAGCTGCGTCGTCACCGTGATGAAGCGAGGCGATGTTCTCGCCGCGCGCCTCGCGGGCGTCGCCCGATGGCGAGTGATCATCAGCCACGTCCTACCCACGGTGCTCGCACAGATCCGCATCGTCGCATCGCTCGATCTCGGCGGAGTGATCGTCTCCCTCGCAGGGTTGTCATATCTCGGCCTCGGCACGCAACCACCCGACGCCGAATGGGGAACGATGCTCGCGGAGTCGCGACTCTTCTTCACGGCCGCGCCCTGGCTACTGGTCGCGCCTGCCCTTGCCACCATCGTGGTCGTCACAGCCACCAACCTGCTCGGCGAAGCACTGCGCGACACCGCTGCCGAGTCATCAACAACGATCACCCGTCGAAGGGGGTTCTTGTGGCGCAGCTTGACCTAGCCCCCGACCACTCCCCCGTACTGCGCATCGAGGACCTCCATGTCACCTACCCCGGCGGCGCCTGGGCAGTGCGCGGCATCGACCTCGACATCCGAGCCGACGAAATGGTGGCAATCATCGGCGAGTCCGGTTGCGGCAAGACGACGGTGGCACGCTCCGTGCTGGGCATGCTGGGACCGCGAGTAGGAACCTCAGGATCGATCACTGTCAGCGGCCATCGCGTTCTCGCTCACTTGGGCGAACGAGATCGACCGAAAGCAAGCGAAAGGGACCTCCGACGGCTTCGTGGCCGGGGGATCGGCTACGTCGCACAGGACCCGTACAGCGCATGCAACCCGCTGCACTGCGTCCGACGACACGTCGAAGAAGCCTGGCGGGCCCACCGCATGCGTCCAAAACGCCACGAGGTGTACGACTCACTCGAGAGAATCGGCATCGCGAACGCGCCAGACGCCGCAGAGCAATACCCGCACGAATGGAGCGGAGGCATGCTCCAGCGAGCGACCATCGCTGCGGCGAACGCCCATGCACCACCCCTGCTCGTCGCCGACGAACCCACCACCGCTCTCGACTCGGCAGTCGCGTCGACGGTTCTCGGCAATCTCCGCTCCAGCGGCGCCGCAGTACTCCTAATCAGCCACAGCCTGTCGCTGGTCGCCGGGCACGCCGACCGTGTCGCAGTTTGCTACGCAGGACGCGTCGTCGAAGAAGGGGCAACCGCCGAGATCCTGGACGCCCCCCGACACCCCTACAGCGCAGCCCTCCTCGCTGCGACCCCCCGCCGGGGACACGGGTTGCCCCAACCCCTCCCCGGCCAACCCCCACACCCAAGCGAAAAGGCGCCCGGTTGCGCCTTCGCCAGTCGCTGCCGCGAGGCCACCGAAGAGTGCCGCAACACCACACCACAACTCCGCGACGGCGTCGCCTGCTTCCACCGATGACGACACCGAACCCGTCAACGTCACCCTGGGTGCTCAGAGCAACGGCGCTGAGCCACACCTACGGTCGCGGGCGCGACGCCAACCGCATCCTCACATCCGTCGACCTGACGATCCGGGCCGGCGAGATCGTCGGAGTGCACGGTCCGTCAGGATGCGGCAAGTCCACACTCCTCCGACTTCTCGCACGCCTCGAAACCCCAACGCACGGATCGATCGAGTTCGCCGAACGGGAAACGACCGGTCCCCGTCCAACCGAAGCTCACCCACCTGCTGACGACACCGCCACGCTCCCCCGCAGGGCTCTCCACCGGCGACCCAACGTCATGCCGATCTTCCAAGACCCAACCGGAAGCCTCGACCCCCGGTGGCCGATCTGGCGCTCCGTCACCGAACCCATGCTCGCCACCCCCTGGCACACAACCCCCCGACGGTCGCACCGACGACAACGAGCCTCCGAGCTCGTCGCCGCCGTCGGACTCGACCCCAACACGCTCGACGCCCTTCCAAGCGAGCTGTCACGTGGACAGTGCCAACGCGCAGCCATTCTGCGAGCGATCGTCGCCGACCCCCTCGTGATCCTGGCCGATGAGCCGACATCTGCCCTCGACGTCTCCGTCGGGGCCGGGGTCCTCCACCTCCTCGCCCAGCGGGCCCAACGGGGCACCGCGATCATCGTCGTCAGCCACGACCTCGACATGCTCGCCGTGCTCTGCCATCGCCGCTACCTGCTCGACAGCGGACGGCTCCAACCCACGAAGGATTGAGCCGTCTGCTGCGACCAGCGTGCAACTGCGGGCCCGAGCTGCCGAGAACGGCGCCCCTCGACGATCTTCAGCGGCTGGCGGGGGCCGAGGCCCTATCGACCCACTTGCCCCAGACACCTGCAGTGAAGCCTCCGTCGACGATGAGGTGCTGACCGTTGATCCAGTCGTGGTCGCCCACCGCGAGCCACACCAACGCCTGCGCGATGTCGTCGGGTCGGCCGGGTCGACCGATCTGGTCGATCACCCACTGCATCTGCGACTCGCCCACCTGCTGGGTGAACGCCGGCAACAATGGCGTGTCGACCGGGCCCGGTCCGACGTCATTGGCTCGGATCCCACGTGAGAGCCCCTTGCCGGCCAGCATCATCGTGTAGACGACCACCGCCTCCTTCGAGAACGTGTAGGGGTCGGTACCGGTGTCGCGACGGTGTTCCTCCCACCACTGCACCCCCGCTACGTAGTCGGGGGTCGCCAGCAGTTCGGCGATGCGGTCGTAACGCTTGCGCCAGTTGTTGCCGGCGATCGAAGCCACGTTCACCACGGTGCCGCCATCGGCGATGCGGTCCCAGACTGCTTCGGTGAGATGGCGGAGCCCGAGCACGTTCACCCGGATCACGGTCTCCGACGCCCGCGTCCCCGGCACGCCTGCGATGTTCAGCAAAGAGTGGAACGGACCCTCCAGTGATGCGAGGGCAGCGTCGATCGACGCCGGGTCGCTGAGGTCGCAGTGCACATGAGCGTCAGCGGTCGGCGGGGCGTCCTTGATGTCGAGTGACGTCACGCGGTAGCCGGCTGCGACCAGCCGGGCCGTCGTGGCCGCGCCGATGCCAGTCGAGGCACCGGTAACGAGAACCGTACGTTCGTCGGTCATGAACCCGCAGTCTAGTTTCGAACTCGGAATCGGAACTGTTCCGTGTCGAAGTCGGATCAGCGGATGGCAAGGAGGACTCGGTCGTCGAGGGACTGCCAGATGGAGTCGACTTCGGCGAAGCCGGCGGCTCCGAGCGCGTGTTCGTAGAGGTCCAGCGGCGGGGGCTCGTCCTGGCTGTCGGAGGCTGCGAACAGTGCGTCGCGCCGTTCGCAGAGCGGCCCGAGGACGGGGTCCTGCCGTGCTGCCGCCCGCCAGGACTGCCAGTCGTCCGCGCCGTTGTGCGCAGCGCAGGTGCGGTGCTGGTTCTGGAGGTAGGAGGTGATCGCCGTGAACGTGGGCAGCGCCTGCGAGAACCCGAGGTTGTCACCGTTGAGGAACACCCCGCCCGGCGGCAGTGCCCCGGCCAGGTCGCCGAAGAGCGCTGTCAGCTCCGCTGGCGACAGCCAGTGCAGCGCGGTCGTCAATGCGAAGACGTCCACACGCTCGACCGCGAGCTGATCGAGCCACCCCGCAGTGGTGATCGACGCCTCGACGAGACGGAGCCGGCCGCCGAAGCGAGAGAGATGCTCGGCTCCGAGATGCAGCGTGACGGGGTCGACCTCGATACCAACCGCCGACGCCCGGTCGAAACGCTCCAGGCAGCGCGTAGCGAGCGCAGCCGGGCCGCACGCGAGATCGACGAGGGTGAAGTCCTCGCGTAACCGCCCCATCCCCACCAGCGCCTCGAGCACGTCGAGCATCGCCCCGAACCGCGCCTCACGATGAGGGATGTAGAGCTCTTGCTGGCGGTCCCAACGGGTGAGCCATGCGAGGTCTGCCCGATCGGCCATCTGCGCTCCTCAGGGGAATGGGTCACGGTCGGCGGGCCGTGACGATGGCGATCGCGCCATCGAACGCAACCCCGTTCGGCTCGTGGTGAGTCTGGAACACCTCGAGAAGGGCGGCGGCGGCGATAACGACCGCCGTCGGTCCCCTCGGGTCGACGATCGCGCGGGTCATCGGCATCTCGAGCGCGATGTCGACCGCTTCCTGTGGCGTCGTCCCGGCACCTGCGTAGAGCAGCCGCAGGACATGGGACTGCAGCGCGACGTCGACCCAGCCCGCAGCGCGCACCGTCTCGATGACGTAGTCGTCGACTCCGAACGCGAACGGGCCTGCCGCCGGATCGACCCGACCACGTTCGCGAACGCAGCAACCGGATCGTCGACGAACATCACCCCAAAGCGAGGGATCACCGCATCGAAGCAGCCGACGCCCGTCTCCGCCCGTTACGCGTCGTCGACGATCCACTCGATCGGTGCGGCACCTGGCGACAGCGGCACCGCTCTGGCGGTCTCGATGAGGTTCGCGGCCACGTCGACCGCGACGACCCGACCGCCGGAACCCACACGACGGGCGGCCTCATGGGTGGTCACACCTCGACCGCACCCCAGGTCGAGGACAGCCTCGCCCAGCTCGAGCGCCGCTGCCTCGAACAACAGCACGAGCACCGGCTCGATCATTGCCTCGAGGCGATCGGCATGATCGCCCCACGATGCAGCAGCACCGCTCCGCCACGCCTGCGTCGAGAACGCAGCCTGGGACACATCGTGTTCTGTCATCACGCACCCTCTCCCCCGCCGGCGGCAAGGCGCCACCATCGCCCGGCCGCGATGCCACGCCCATCCGGCCGATTCACGGCATTCGACTCGACCACGTGCAGCGCCCACGCAGGAACGTGTGCGTGACCCGTCCCTGCAGCCAGCGCCCTCGATGGGGGTTGTTCGAGGAGACGGTCGCCAAGCCGGCTGGATCCACCTGCCACGACTCGGCCGGGTCGACGACGGCCAGGTTCGCGGGCGCGCCGACCGCTATCGGGCCGCCGTGTCCCCAACGGTCGAGGCCGGCGATGCGGGCCGGACGCCAGCACATGGCGGCGATCACGGTCTCGAGCGCGGCGAGCCCGGGCACGACGAGCTCCGTGATGGCAACGGCGAGCGAGGTCTCGAGTCCGGTCATACCGGGTGCCGCGTCGACCAACGACGCCGCCTTCCGATCGTCGGGGTGCGGTGCGTGATCGGTTGCGATCGCGTCGATCGAACCGTCGGCCACCCCGGCACGCAACGCCTGTCGATCTGCAGCCGTGCGCAGCGGCGGGTTCATCTTGTACAGCGCATCACCGGAAGCGAGCGCCTGCTCGGTGAAGCTCAGATGTTGCGGGGTCACCTCGATCGTGACCGGTACCCTGCGGGCACGAGCCGCCGCGACCAGTTCCAGCGTCCCGGCGCACGATGCGTGCAGGACGTGATAGCGAGCGCCGGTCAGCATCGCCAGCATCAGATCGCGAGCCACGACGATCTCCTCCGCGACCGCCGGACGACCCTTGATGCCGAGGCGCGCTGCCACCTCGCCGTCGTTGAGGTGGCCTCCCACTACCAGCGACTCGTCCTCGGCGTGCTGCCCCACGTATGCGCCCCTGAGAACCGAAACCCGCTCCATCACCTCACGCACGACCGCCGAGGACATCACCGCCGAACCGTCGTCGGTGAACAGCCGGACACCTGCGGCATGGAGCGCCTCGATGTCGCTCGCGCGCTCACCAGCCCGGCCAACGGTCATCGCCGCCGAGGACATCACGTCGCAACGACCCACCGCTCTCGCCCGCTCGTGGACGTGATGCACGAGCTCCGGCGTATCGATGCAAGGCGTCGTATTTGGCATCGCCACCAACGCCGTGACGCCGCCCTGCGCTGCGGCGGCGACGCAGGTCTCGATCGAGTCGACGTGACCGACCCCCGGCTCTCGAAGATGGACCTGGAGATCGACCAGGCCCGGCACCACGATGCTGCCACGAGCGTCGACAACGGCATCGCCGGACGCGGGGCCTATCGACGGCGCGACCTCCACAACGCGGCCGTCGTCGATCCGCAGGTCGACTCGACGCCGACCGAGCCGGTCGATCACCTCGCCCCCGCGAATCACGAACGCCGACGCCGCATGGATCGGAGGGCGTCCGGCGGACCGTGCCCCTCCGGTCGCTTCACGCACCGTCGCCGACCGCTGGCGCGAACTGCCCAGCGCCCATCACGCCGACGGTCCCGTCGGCCAAGCCGACCGCGACCAGCGATCCGTCCGGCGACCACGCCAACTGCGTCACTGCAGCCGGCGTGGTCGACAGGCCCAGCGGCGCCGGGTCGACATCGGGACGCCACTGCAGGATGCCCGAGCCTCGCCGGTCGCCTTGCTCCAGGGTGACTCCGCACAGCAGCACCGGGAGGTGCGGGTGCCACGTCACAGCAGTGGGCACCCCGAGGGAGAACAGCTCCAGTCCGGCCGGGCAGTCGTCGCGCCCGTCGCCCGCCATGGCGAACAGCACCGTCATGCTCCGGGACGCCACCACGCATCGGGCCCGCTCGGCGTCGAGCGCGACGAGCTCACCGGTCGTTCGGGGAACGGGCAGCGCGTGAACCGCCCAGGGCGCCTCCAGCTGCCAGGCATAGCTCCAATCGCCGCGTGCCCCAGCAACCCACCAGCCATCGACGCCGCCCGGATGCAGCGAGGCGATCGCGCCACCCCACAGGATCGGCACCGGATCGACCGCGCCGTTCGTCAGGTCCAGCCAGTCGAGACGATTGCTGGAGCCGACCAGGACCCGACGTCGCGTCGGATGCCACGCAACCGCCGTGATCGTGCTCTGGTGCTCCACCTGAACGGTCGGTTCGGGGCGCGTCGGATCGGACAGGTCGACGGCCGAGAACCGACGACCGTGTGCCACCGCCGCCTCGCCACCCCCAGGGGCGACTGCCAGGGCGTTCACCCAGCCCGTCAACGCCACACGCTGCGATCCGAGGGCGAGCGTGCCATCCATCCGGCCCGCCACGACCTCCTCGCCGGCCCAACCTGCGCTCAACACCGCAGCGTCCTGCCGGTCGACCTGCACCACAACCCCTGAAGCCGCATCGAGCACGATCACCTCGCCGCCGAGGGAGGCCGCAGCGAGACGATCACCGCTGGGGTGCCAGAGCACCCGACTCGGGCAGTCGGACAAGGTCTGGGTCCACGCCGGCGCCCACGGACCCGGAGCCTGCGGAACATGAACAGGACTCATTCCCATTTACTCTAGAGTGGCGTCGCATGACACGGCAAGCGTCTCCCTCACGTGCGGAGTTCTGGCGCACGCGCTGGCTCGGCGGTTTTTGAGCGCTTGGCATCGATGGGTCCCCCGTGCGGGGAGCCGACTTCACCGCATCGCCGGCATTCGCGTCGGTGATGACCGAACTCCTCCGAGGTGACCAGGGAGCCGTCGCCCGGCGGGACGAGCTGCGGCGCACGCTCACGCAGGCCTCCACCTCTCCAGGCGATCTCGTCGCCGTCCCCGCGCACGCGTCGCGCGAGCTCGTCGACGTGATCAAGGCGTGTGGTCGCCGTGTCGTGTTCGCTCCCGTCGACGCCGAAGGCGCCACCGACGTCGACGGCCTGCCTGCGGTCGCAGCCGTCTGGCACCAGACCGCCGCCGGGATCGTGCCCACACGCGCCCGGCTCGACAGCCGGGCGGACGCTCCAGGCACGAGCCCCCAGCACGGCGCCGTCCTCGTCGACGCCTACGACACCGTCGTCGTGGGCCGAGACCGAACCCGCCTCGCCGGTCTCGAGCTCGCGCTCACCTCGAACACTGCGGCGACGATTGCGGCGCAGCGCCAACGCTGGCAGGACGTCTGGTTCGGCCTGATGCACGCCGCCGGCCTCCCTCTCCTCGGCGAGGAGCGCGCTCCCACGGCATCACCGCCCGCCCCGGCGGCGATCCCGAGCGGGGTCGTCGTCCGGCTGCCTGCGGGGTGCGACCCGACAACCTTCGTGGCCTACGCCCAGGCCGAGCGCACGGGCGTGGAGTGGCTCCCTTCGCGGCGGCCCCTGCACCCACAAGCACGTCTCACGCTCGATTCCGACCAGCTACGACGCTCGATCGACCATCTCGCCCGACTCGTCGTCGTACCAGTCGGCCCGACGATGACCGACGAGGAGATCGGCCACGCCGTGCTCGGCATCGTCAAGGCCGCCGAGTACACGGGCTGGCGTTGGCACCTCGACCCCCAGCACGCCCGACAGTACGCGGCCTCGTTGCTCGACCGCTACGGCCCCGACCACGAGGCCTACCGTCCCGCCTTCCCCTGCTGACCCACGCAGCCGATGGTGCCCTCCTCCGGTGTTCCACACCCGTGGACCAGGACGAGCAGCCGATGCGGTCGGCCGCAACGTTCGATGTGCAGATCAGAGAACTCGGGTGCGACGGCGGTGCTGGCGGCCCGAACTCACCAACAGTATGGTCGCGCAAATGGGAGTCATTCCTGTTTCTGACCCGGTGAACCGTCGATCTGCATATCGCGCAGACGTTGCCACGAGCGCCGAGGAGCGGTTGCGATGATCGTCGCCATGCATGTCGCCGAGGGCTTCCTCCCTCCCCTCCACGCACTGTTGTGGACGGTCGCCGCAGCACCCTTCGTCGTGGCCGGGTTCCGCAGCCTCGGTCGACGCATCGACGCACGGCCGGAGGACAAGCTCATGGTCGCCTCGTCGGGCGCCTTCGCCTTCGTGCTCTCGGCCCTGAAGACCCCGTCAGTGAACGGCAGTTGCTCGCACCCCACGGGTGTGGGACTCGGGACCGTGCTGTTCGGGCCGTCACCGATGGCCGCGCTCGGCTCCATCGTGCTGCTGTTCCAAGCGCTCCTGCTTGCGCACGGCGGTCTCGCCACGCTCGGGGCCAATGTGATGTCGATGGCCGTCGCTGTCCGACCCACCGCCCCCACAGGAGAGCGCTCATGACCGGGTCCGCCCGTATCGGGATCATCACCGTATCCGACCGGGCCAGCCGCGGCGAGTACGCCGACCTCGGCGGCCCGGCCATCGAGGCCTACCTGGCGCGTGTGCTCACCACGCCGTGGGAGCCCGACCGAACCGTCGTCGCGGACGACGCACCGCTCATCGAGGACGCCATCCGGACCCTCGCCGCCCGGGGAGCGTGCCTGGTGCTCACCACCGGAGGCACCGGCCCGGCGCCGCGCGACGTGACCCCGGAGGCCACGGCCGCCGCGTGCACGTCGCTGCTCCCTGGCTTCGGCGAGGCGATGCGCAACGCCTCGTTCCAGGTCGTGCCGACCGCCATCCTTTCGCGACAGACGGCCGGCATCTGTCACGGGGCGCTCGTGATCAACCTCCCCGGCCAACCGAAGGCGATCGCCGAGTGCCTCGACGCAGTGTTCGCCGCGGTGCCGTACTGCGTCGACCTCATCGGCGGCCCCTACCTCGAGACCGACCCCGCTCACATCCGGGCCTTCCGGCCGGCGTCAGCTCTGCGGCCACCCGCCGACGACCGACCCGCCGCCGGCTGAGGCCCGCTGCTCCGCTCCCGCCACCACCGCGCGCCGGTTCGGCGCGCGAGTCAGTCAGTGCTCGTCGTCGTCGAGCGGGCAGAGCTCCATCCAGGCGGGCAGCGGGTCGTCGAGGGTGGCCCAACCGGCGAACCCTGCCGCGAACTCCTCGGCGGTCACGATCGCCCCGTCGAGCCGCGCCCGGAGCGCGGCGATGTCAATGTCGATGCCGACGAGCTCGATGTGGCGATCGCCGAGCAGCGGATCCCACCGGGCGCGCAGGTCGGCCTCGTCCTCGGGCTCCTCGAAGCTCCACCGCGCCTCGTCGACCGCCGCGTACCAGTGCGCCATCGGCTCGAGCGACACGCCCAGCCCGGCCTGGCTCCACAGTCCCTGGATGTCGGACCGGGTCGCGAGCCAGAAGAAGCCCTTGCTGCGCAACACACCGGGCCAGTCCGACGCGAGGGCCTCGGCGAGCCGGCCGGGGTGGAACGGCCAGCGGTGGCGGTACACGAAGGAGGAGATGCCGTACTCCTCCGTCTCGGGCGCCTGCTCCCCGTTGAGGGCCTGCACCCAGCCCGGTGCGAGCGAGTGGGCGTCGAGGTCGAACAGGTCGGTGTGCAGCAGGCGGTCGAGCGGCAGATCGCCCCGCTCCGCGATCTCGATCCGCGCCCGGGGGTTCAGCGCACGGACCAACGCCACGACCCGTGCCAGCGCATCGCCGTCGACGAGGTCGGGCTTCGACACCACGATCACGTCGGCGAACTCGACCTGGTCGATCAGCAGCATCGCGAGCGTCCGGTCGTCGGCGGCGTCACGCGCCACCCCGAGATCGATGAGCTCGTCGAGGGACTCGAGGTGCTGCACGAAGCGCTGCGCGTCGACGACGGTCGCCATCGTGTCGAGACGGGCCACGTCGGCGAGGTTCGTGCCGTCATCGGCCTCGAACACGAACGTCGCCGCCACCGGCATCGGCTCGCTGATCCCCGTCGACTCGATCAGCAGGTAGTCGAAGCGGCCCTCGCGGGCGAGGCGGGCGACCTCGACGAGGAGGTCCTCGCGGAGCGTGCAGCAGATGCAGCCGTTGGAGAGCTCGACGAGCCGCTCCGTCGTCCGGTCGAGCGCCGCGCCACCACCGGCGATCAACGCAGCGTCGATGTTGACCTCGCTCATGTCGTTGACGATCACCGCCACCCGGAGACCCTCGCGGTTGGCGAGCACACGGTTGAGGATGGTCGTCTTGCCCGCGCCGAGGAACCCCGACAGCACCGTGACCGGCAACCGATCGCCCACAACGCCCATCGGCGCACCTTAGATCGCCTGGTCATGGAATGAGAACTGTTCCGCTTTCCTTGTTTTATCGGAATCGTTACTATTCCGCCGCACGCGTTCCGGCCTGGAGGACACACGGATGCCCATCGCACTCGAAGCAACGACCCTCAGCGACGCGGCGTTCGTCGTTCGCCCCCTTCCCGAAGCGGTCTTCCGCTGCGGCGCGCTCGCCGAGACGCCCCGTCGAGCCCGTCAGCTCGGAGGGCGGCGCGTGCTGCTGGTCACCGACCCGGGCGTCGTCGCCGCCGGGCTGGCCGAGCGTCTGCGCGCGCTCCTCGTCGCCGACGGGCTCGACGTCGCGGTGTTCTCCGGGGTCGAAGCAAACCCGACGCTGAGCAACGTCACCAGCGGCAGCGCGGCCGCCGGTGACCCCGACGGCCTGGTGATCGTCGCCCTGGGCGGCGGCTCGTCGATGGACTGCGCCAAGGCGATCGCCCTCGACGCAGTGAACGACGGCCCCATCCGCGACTACTGCATCGCGGCGTCGCTCGGCGAGACCGGGGTGATCGACCCCGCCAGCGCCGCACCGCGGCGCCAGCCGACCAACGCGTTGCCGCTCATCGCCATCCCCACCACCTCGGGCACCGCGTCGGAGACCAACGGCGCCGGTGTCCTGACCGACGAGTCGGAGAACCGCAAGATCTTCATCTCGAACCCGCTGACCCGACCGGCGGTCTCGCTGCTCGACCCCGAGCTCACCCTCGGGCTCCCCCCCTACCCCACCGCGACCTGCGGCATGGACGCGCTCACACACGCCATCGAAGCGTTCACCTCCAACCGGGTCACGCCCTACAGCGACGCCATCGCGCTCCAGGCGATCCGACTCGTCGGCCAGTGGCTCCCCGCCGCAGTCGACGACGGCAACGACCTCGAGGCACGCGCGCAGCTGCTCCTCGGTTCGCACCTCGCGGGCGTCGCGTTCGCGACCGCCGGGCTGGGGATGTGCCACGCGCTCGGCCATCCACTCTCCGCCGTGCTCCACCAAGCCCACGGACAGACCCTCACCACGATGCTGCCCCACGTCATGGGCTTCAACCTGCCGGAACGCACGAACCGCTACGCCGCAGTCGCCGACGCGCTCGGCGCCGCCGACGCCACCGCCGACAACGACACCAACGCCCATGCGGCGATCGCCGCCGTCCGGGCGCTGGCCGAGCGGGTCGGGATCGCGCGATCGATCACCGAGATGGGCGGGAGCTCCGACCACCTCCCAGAGCTCGTCCGCCAGGCGATGTCCGACGTCTCTATGCTCACGAACCCCCGACCCGCCAGCAGCGACGAGGTTCGCGCCCTGTACCTCGCTGCCCTCTGACCTCGCCGCCTTCCGACCGACCAACCGGCCGGACATCACCCAAGGACGACATGGACCTCGACCACTACCTCAGCCGGGCCGACCTGCTGAGCTGCGACGGCACGACCAGCCACACGCTCCTGCTCGAGCTCGACGGCACCGTCACCATCCACTTCCGCGAAGGGCACCGCGCCCGCGTCGACCCGCGTACCCGCACCGTGCTCACCCGCGGGATGGTGCTACCCACCTCGCTCCTCGACGCCGCCTGTCACCTCGCTGGGGGTCACTGACCCGCCCCCCCCCCCCCCCCCCCC
>VGBO01000033.1 GCA_016870475.1 Actinomycetota bacterium
CCCGCTCCGGCCGACGCCCCGGTCTGCGTCTCGGGTACATCCTCGCGACGGCCGGCAGCTTCCTCGCCGTGCTCGCCGCCGTCACGCGCTTCTTTCCCCTGCTCCCCCTCGGGGTCATGGGCATCGGCGCGGGGAACGCCGCGAACATGGCGACCCGCTACGCCGCGGCCGACCTCGCCACCCCCGAGCGACGGGCGCGCACCATCGGCATCATCGTGTGGGCGACGACGATCGGGTCCGGCTTCGGTTCGCTCATCTCACTGTCGATCCTCGACCCGGCGGGCCGCCGCATCGGGCTTCCCGACTACGGCGGGTCGTTCCTCACGGGGGCGATCCTGTTCTTCGCCGCGATGATGATCGTGCACGTGCGCCTGCGGCCCGACCCGCTCGCGATCGCCGGCGGCGTCGGCAAGGTGGGTGACCCGAAGCTGCCCTTCGTCACGTCGATGGGGCTCATCCTCGCCCACCCGAAGGCCCGGCTCGCCGTGTTCGGGCTGATGATCAGCCACGCCACGATGGTCGCGACGATGACCCTCACCCCGCTCCACATGAAGGACGGGGCGCAGTCGAGCACGGCGATCAGCATGATGATGTTCCTGCACATCGTCGGCATGTACTTCTTCTCGCCGGTGGTCGGGCTCATGACCGACCGGCTCGGCCGCTACCCGATGCTGTACGTCGCGAGCGGCCTGTGCATCTGGGGCGCGGTCTGGGCGGCGGTCACCCCGCCGGAGGAGTTCCTCGGCGTGACCGCCGGCATGACCATCGTCGGCCTCGCCTGGTGCTTCGGGATCGTCGCCTCGAGCGGCCTGCTCACGGAGTCCTTCCCGATCGAGCAGCGGGCGAGCATCCAGGGCGCCGGTGACCTGTGCATGGCGGCGTTCGGTGCCGTCGCCGGCATCGCCGCAGGGGCGGTCGTCGCCGCCCGCAGCTACCGCGACCTCAACCTCGGCGCTGCCGGGTTCGGCATCGCACTGGCGCTCGCGATCGTCGTCACCCAGGTGCTCGTCCGCCGCCGGCCCGAGCCCGCGACCGCCGCGGTCTGAGCGCAGGACCCAAGGGGACCACGATGGATCTCGGCCTCGGGGGGCGGGTCGTCGTCGTGACCGGCGGCGCGTCGAACATCGGCAAGGCGATCTGCACCCAGTTCGCCGCCGAGGGTGCGACGGTCGCGCTCTTCGACCTCGACGGGGCGATGGCGGAGCGCACCGCCGCCGAGATCACCGCAGCGGGCGGATCGGTCACCCCGTACCTCGTCGACCTCACCGATGACGACGCCACCGAGGCGGCGGCGAGCGCCGTAGCAGTCGATCTCGGTCCCATCGACGTCCTCGTGAACAACGTCGGGTGGAACGGCACCGCCGAGTTCTTCCTCGATCTGACCCCGCAACGGTGGGAGCTCGCCTACCGGCGCAACCTCTTCCCCACCCTCAACGCCACCCGGGCGGTCCTCCCCACCATGGTGGAACGGCGCTCCGGGGCGATCGTGTCGATCTCCTCCGACGCCGGGTTCGGGGAGTTCCGCATGGCCGACTACGGGGCGATGAAGGCCGGGGTCCTCTCCTTCAGCCGGACCATCGCCAAGGAGTACGGCCGGTTCGGGATCCGCTCGAACGTCGTGTGCCCCGGTCTGGTGCTCCCCGACCCGAACGACGTCGGCGAGCGCAGCTTGTGGGCGGTGGATACGAAGATGGGACCCGCCCAGGTCGAGAACATCACGTCGGGGATCCCGCTGCGCCGCCGTTCGGAGGCCGTCGACATCGCGTGGTCGGTCGTCTTCCTCGCATCCGCCCAGGCCCGTCAGCTCACCGGTCAGGTGCTGAGCGTGTCCGGCGGGTTCGCGATGCCCCGCTGAGCCCGATCAGCCGCCGCCGAGAGACTCGGCGACCTCCGTGAACGGGCTCACCGGCACGGCGAGCGGGCCGGAGAACGGGTTCGACATCAGGTAGGTGGCCGTCACGAGCAGCGCCGTCGCGGCGACGAGGCCACCGAGTGCGACGGCATGCAGCCGGGCGTTCGTGACGCCGAGAGCGAGCGGGAACAACGCACTCGGCACCGCCCCGGCGAAGATGACGAACAGCATGAAGCGACTCATCGTGCTGTCGGCGTCGGAGAGCCGGTCCTGGCGGGCATCGTCGGTTCGTGCGAGCGCGTCGAGGGAGTGGTCGTAGGCCGCCTCGTTGTCGAAGACGAAGCGGTCGTCGAGGTAGACCGCCCACAGTTCGCCGAGGGCTTCCTCCGCCGTCGCCGCACCACCGTTACCTGCGGCCATCGACGCCCACTCGTCGGTGCGCACGGCGTCGACGTAGTTCTGGAGTGCCGTCGTGATCTCGGCACGAGGGGCAGGGCCGAACGCGACCGAGAGCTCGGCGAGGTCGTCGAGCGCCGCCGCCTCGGTGAGCACGAGGCCCCGGGACTCCTCGAACCGCTCCCACGTGGCGATGAGCCCGAACGCCAACATCACGGCGTAGAGCACGCCGAGCGTCGCGAAGGTGATCCCCACCGCGTCGTTGTTCTCCGCGAGCACCTCGACGGGCACCCGACGTCGCACGAGGACGAGCAGTCCCTCGGCGACGACCACCGCGACGACGGCGACCACCGTCACGATCAGGACCGCTGCTCCCACGATGCCCCCCACCGTCCGCCTGAATCCACGGGACGCTCCCGAGACGCTACGCCTGGCGGAAGTCGCGTCGACGGCACGCCCCCATCTCGGCCCCCGAGAGCTCAGCGCAGGTCGAACTCCGCGAGGTCGACCGAGCCCATCTCGTCACGGAACCGCTCCCACGAGAAGGTCCACGTGGCCGGTACGCCGGTGCGGTCGAGGTACCAGCTCCGACACCCGGTCGCCCACACCGTGCGCGCCGCTGCGGCGCGGCGTTCCTCCTCGAAGTCCGCGAGCGCCTCCGGCGTCGGGCTCACCTCACGTACCGCTCCGGAGCGGAGCAGCCCGAGGAGCGCGCGGACATGGCCGAGCTGGGCGTCGGCGACGTCGATCAGGGAGAAGTTCCCGACCGGACCGTTCGGCCCGTTCAGCATGAAGAAGTTCGGCAGGTGCGGCACCGTGACCGACAGGTGCGCGACCGGCCCGTCCGCCCACAGCGTGTCGAGGTCGATGCCGTCACGACCGATGACGTGGACCGGACGGACGAACCGGTCGACGGCGAACCCGGTGGCGAGCACGAGCACGTCGAGCTCGTGGAGCGTGCCGTCGGCCGTGCGCACCCCCGTCGGCTCGACCTCGACGATCCGGTCGGTGACCACGCCGGCATTCGGCCGCTGGATCTTGTCGTAGAAATCGGGCGAGAAGATGAGCCGCTTGCACGCGGCCCTGTAGTCCGGTCGGAGCTTCTCCCGCAGCACCGGGTCGACCACCGTGTCGAGGTTCGCCCGGCAGCGTTCGTCGATCTGGGCGAGCTGGGGCGAGTCGGCGTCGATCACCGCGGCGGAGATGCCCTCACGGATCGTCCGCTTCATCCGCTCGATCGACGCCTCGAGCGCCTCCGGACGCTCGGCGTACCGGGCCCGGTCGGCCTCGGTGTAGGTCTTGTTGTCGCTCTGCATCACCCACTGCGCGCTGCGCTGGAACAGCGTGAGGGTCCGGACCCGGTCGACGAGGGCCGAGACGATCTGCACCGCCGTCGAGCCGGTGCCGACGAGACCGACCCGCCGGTCGTCGAGGGGGACCTCGTGGTTCCAGCGTGCGGTGTGGAACCAGGCGCCCTCGAAGCGGTCGAGACCCGGGATGTCCGGGATGTTCGGGTGGTGGAGCACGCCGGTCGCCGCGACGACCGCATCGAACCGGTCACGATGACCCGACGCCGTGGCGAGGTCCCACCCGCCGTCGCGGAAGCGCAGCTCGGTCACCTCGTCACCGAAGCGGATCCGGGGGGTGATCCCGTAGCGATCCGCCACCGACTGGAAGTACGCCTGGATCTCCGCCCCCGGGGCGTAGAAGTGGCTCCACCCGGGGTTGCGGGCGAAGGCGTAGGTGTACACGTGCGCCGGGACGTCGCAGGAGAGGCCGGGGTAGGTGTTGTCGCGCCAGGTCCCCCCGACCCGGTCGGCCTTCTCGAAGATCTCGACGTCGATGCCGTCCTCCTCGAGCCGGACCGCCGCGAGGATGCCGGCCATCCCCGCACCGATCACCGCCACCCGGAGGTCGCGCCCACCCTGTCCGTCTGCCGTCGAGGTCCCCTGTGCCACGGAGCGAGTATCGACGGTCGGCTGCGCCCGGGCCAAGGGACGAACGGCCCGGCCTCAGCGGATGCGGGGCAGCACGTCCGCCGCGAAGCGTTCCGTCGTCGCCCGGACCGCGTCCGCCCTCGCGCCACCGAGGTCGAACATGAACGAGAACCGGTCGAGCCCGAGGACCGTCCGCCAGTGCCCGATGCGCTCGACGACCTCGGCGGCGCTCCCGCACACCGCGGGGCCGGCGAGGAGCCCGTCGAAGTCGAAGGGGATCCGCCGGGCGTGCGGCGTGTAGTCGGCGATCAGGTCCTGCACCCAGTCCCAGTAGGCCCGGTAGTGGGGTTCGAAGACCCGGCGGGCCTCCGCCGTCGTCGAGCCGACGTGGCAGTGGCACACCGCCCCGACCTGCGGTGGCCCGGTGTGTCCGTGCTCGGACCAGGCGGCCCGGTACGCCTCCACCACGGGGACGAAGAACTCGGGGGCGGCGAACACACTCGGCAACATCAGCGGCAGGCCGTGTCGTGCTGCGAACTCCGGGGTCTCGCGCGTGGTCCCGCCGCCGACCCACACCGGCACCGGACCGACCGGGCGGGGGCGGGAGGTGAACCCCTCGAGCGGGGCCCGCTCGCCACCGACGTGGTCGACGTCGCCACCGGCGAGCAGGCGGACGAGGAGCTCGACGTGCTCCTCGAAGCGCTCCCTGCTTCGGCCGGCATCCTGGCCGAGGTACTCGAACGTGCGGGCGAAGTAGCTTCCCCGCCCGGCGACGATCTCCGCCCGACCGCCGGACAGGCAGTCGAGCGTGGCGTAGTCCTCCGCCATGCGGACCGGATCGAGGTTCGCGGCGAGCGTCACCCCGGTCGACAGTCGGAGGTCGGTGGTGCGCTCTGCGATCGCTGCAAGGACCACCGGCGGAGCGGAGAGCTGGTAGCCGCTGCCGTGGTGCTCGCCGAGCTGCACGAGCTCGAAGCCCAGCGTCTCGGCGTGCACGGCCGCCTCCACGATCCCCCGGGTCCGCTCGCCGTCGGTCGGGAGTCGGCCGGAGGAGGGGTCCGGGAGCACGTCACCGAGGGACAGCAGGCCGATCTCCATGCGGGGACTCTACGTCGCGGATGGGGCGGACGGCCGGGAACGTGGTGGGCGCTGGGGGATTCGAACCCTCGACCTCAGCCGTGTGAAGGCTGCGCTCTAACCAACTGAGCTAAGCGCCCCGGGGCCGCTCACCCTAGCGCGCCCGACGTGGAGCGACCCACCCGCCCGACGGTGTCAGGACGGGCGGATGCACGCCGACTCGCCACGGTCGGGCAGGTAGACGTTCGCCTGGCCGGCGGGGCACGGGCGCCCGATCGGCACGAACGCGGTGATGGTCCCGTCGTGCGCCGCAGCGCAGTCGACGAGGTCGACGAAGGTCGGTCCGGGGAACCGCACGCAGTCGCCGACCCGGGCGCCGATGGTGGTCGACGTGGGGGCAGCCGGAGCGTCGTCGGCACCCCCGGCGAAGGCAGTGACCACGAAGATCGCTCCGAGGACGACGAGCACCACGATCCACGGGAGGCCCCGCAGGACCACCGTGCCGGGTGTCCCGACCACCGACCGCTCGAGCGGTCCGGCGGTGCCGGGGCCCCGCCCCCTCGGCGCCGAGGGAGGCGCTCCGGGGCGAGCCGTCGGTCGCGGCGCCTGGCGCACCGGCGCGTCGCCTCGGAGACGGGCGTCGTAGTCGGCGCGGCTCGCCGGGTCGCCGAGGACCCGCCACGCCTCGTTCAGCGCCACCATCCGACGCGCCGCGGCAGCCGCCGCCGCCGGATCCCTACCCGACCAGCGGTCCGGGTGGTCGATGCGGGCGAGCCGTCGGTACGCGGCCCGTATCTCCTCGCGTGTCGCGCCCACCCCGACCCCGAGCGTCTCGTAGTGCGTCGCCACGGCCGCCTCAGGGTTCGAGCAGGCGGGCGGCGAGTCGCTCGAGACCGACCACCCGCGACGCCTTGACGAGCACCACGTCTGCGGCGCCGAGGCCGCCGAGCGCGGCGAGGGCCGCGTCCAGATCGGCCACGACCCGGGCCGACGCGCCGTAGCGGTCGGTGCCCACGGCGAGCACCTCGAGCCCCTGCTCCACGGCAAGACGACCGAGCGCCGCGTGCTCTGTGTCACCCGCTTCGCCGAGTTCGGCCATCGCACCGAGCACGGCGACCGCCCGCCCACCCCGGTCGGCCCGCAGCGCGGCGAGGGCGTCGAACGCCGCCCGCATCGCGACGGGACTCGCGTTGTAGGCGTCGTTCAGCACGGTGACCCCCGACGGCGCCCGCCGGACCTCCATCCGCCATGGCGAGGTCGGGGCCGAGGCGATCGCCGCGGCCGCCGCCTCGAGGTCGACGCCCGCGGCGCCGGCGACGGCGAGCGCGGCGAGCCCGTTGCCGACCATGTGCGCACCCGCGAGCGGGATCCGCAGTTCGACCGTCCCCCAGGGGGTCCGAGCCGTGGCGGTCGGACGAGCGACGTCGTCGAGTCGGACGTCCTCGGCGACGAGATCGCCGGAGGCCCCGTAGGTGAGCACGCGGGCGGCGGTGCGCGTCGCCATCGCGGCGACCCGCTCGTCCTCGGCGTTGAGCACGGCGAGGCCGTCGGCGGGCAGGGATTCGACGAGCTCCCCCTTGCCGCGTGCGACGTCGTCGATCGAGCCGAAGAGCTCGAGGTGGGCGGGGGCGACGCGGGTGACGACGCCGACGTCGGGGGTGGCGATCGAGCAGAGGTGGGCGATGTGGCCCACCCCGCGGGCTCCCATCTCCACGACCGCCGCCTCGGTGCCGTCGGTCGCGTTGCACAACGTGAGCGGCACGCCGAGCTCGTTGTTGAAGCTCCGCTCCGCCGATGCAGTGGTGAACCCGGCGCCGAGCGCCGCCGCGGTGAGGTCCTTGACCGTCGTCTTGCCCACCGAACCGGTGATCCCCACGACGGGCCCGTCGATGCGCCTGCGAGCGAGCCGGCCGAGATCGGCGAGGGCGGCCACCGTGTCCTCGACGACCACGGCCGCAGCGTGGCCGATCCCGACCCGGCCCCGGTCCGAGCACAGGTACGCGGCCGCCCCGGCGGCGACGGCCGCGGCGATGAAGTCATGGCCGTCTCGGACCCCGACGACGGGGACGAAGAGCTGCCCGGGACGGAGCGCCCGACTGTCGATCGACACACCGTCCACGGTCACCCCGGTCTGCCGCACGAGCCGTCCGCTCGTTGCCCGAACGACGTCCCCGAGACCGAAGCGCACGGAAGCAGTCTGCCCGCGGGCGGCCCCGGACCGGATGATCCCCGAGCCCGACCGAGCTCCGGCGCTACCGTGCCCCCATGGCCCAGCCCCCCGGTCGCCGCCCCCTCGTGGTCCTCTACGGCGGTCGTTCTGCCGAGCACGACGTCTCGCGGGTGACGGCTGCGCACGTGGTCCGGGCCGTCGACCGGGCCAGGTACCGGGTCGTTCCCGTGGGGATCGACCGTGCCGGCGGTTGGCACCTCCACGCGACCCTGCAGGCCTCCCTCGACCGGGCGGAGGAGACCGTCGCACCGCCGGAGATCCTCGACGTCGCCGGGCCGGCGGTCGAGCCGTTCACCCTGCTGGCCGACGGCGACCCGATCGTGCTCCCGCTGCTCCACGGACCCAACGGCGAGGACGGCACCGTACAGGGGCTGCTCGAGTTGGCGGACGTCCCCTATGTCGGCTCCGCCGTGCTCGCCTCGGCGCTCGCAATGGACAAGGCGATGGCCAAGCACGTGTGCGCCGGGGCCGGGATCCCCCAGCCGGCGTGGACGACGTGGCGCGCCGACCGGGTTCCCGCCGATGCACCCGACGTCGTCGGCGACCTCCTCGGCTACCCGTGTTTCGTGAAGCCGGCGAACCTCGGTTCCTCGGTCGGGGTCACCAAGGTGTCCTCCCCCGACGGGCTCCGCGCCGCGCTCGAGGTCGCCCTCGCCCATGACGACTGGGTCGTCGTCGAGGAGGCGATCGTCGGACGCGAGGTCGAGGTCGCGGTACTCGGCAACCTGACAGCGGAGGCGTCGGTCCCCGGTGAGATCGTCCCCGGTGCCGAGTTCTACGACTACGCCGACAAGTACCACGACGGCCGCGCCGAGCTCCACATCCCCGCCCGGGTCGACTCGGCCACCGCGGCACGGCTCCGGGAGCTCGCCGTGCTCGCCTACGAGACGTTGCGGTGCGAGGGCATGGCCCGCGTCGACTTCTTCGTCGAGGAGACCGGAGCGGCACGGGGGCCGCTGCTGAACGAAGTGAACACGATCCCCGGGTTCACGCCGATCTCGATGTACCCCAAGATGTGGCAGGCGTCGGGCATGCCGTACGAGCGGCTCGTGCAGACGCTCCTCGATCTCGCCGAGGAACGCCACGAACGACGTGCGCCTCAGCGGCCCTCGTAACGGGCGACCCAGTCCAGCCAGCGGCGCACGTCGGCGGGGTCGACGGCGCCGTCGCCGTACATCGTCTGGGTCCGGAACGCGATCCACCGCCGGTCGGGCAGCGGGAGGAAGGGCGGCCGACGCCACCAACCCCTCGGTGCGAGACGCCGGGCCTGCCGGCCGGCCGCCACCCACGACGACGGGTGACGAAGCAGGTCCGGGACGAGCGTGCGGTAACCGACGGGCACGCTCCGAACCGTAGCGCCGCCGCGACGGGTCATCGCACCCCGACCGGGAGCCCCGCCGCTCGCCGAGCGACCGCGGCCGCACCGACGAGGGGGCCGTCGGCACGGAGGCCGGCCGGGACGACGGTCGTCCGGGCGCTGAAGGAGAGCCCGCAGCGCCGACGGACCTCCGCGTTCGCGGCGGTGAAGAAGGTCTCGCCGTAGCCGAGCGCAACCGAACCGGCGACGGTGACGAGGGGAAGGTCGAGCAGGTTCGCCACCGAGGCCACGGCCCGTCCGACGAGCGTGCCCGTCCGCTCCCGCACCGCCCGACCGGCCAGGGCTGGGTCGGCGCCGGTGATCGCCCGGATCGCCGTGCCCGACGCCTCCGCCTCGAGGCACCCCCGGCCACCGCAGCTGCACGGCCGCCCGTCCGGTTCGACGACGACGTGGCCGACGTGGCCGGCGTTTCCAGCTGCACCGTCGAGCAGCCGCCCGTCGAGCACGATCCCGCCGCCCACCCCGGTGGAGACGACCATCGCGAGGTAGTCCGACCGCCCGACCGCCGCCCCGCGCCATCCCTCTCCGAGAGCGAGCGCCTTCGCATCGTTGTCGACGGCCACCGGGAGCCGGCTGCGGTCCTCGAGGCGGTCGAGCAGCGGGAAGTCCCGCCAAGCGGGGATGTTGAGCGGGGAGACGGTCCTCCCGCCCGCCGCCATCGGACCACCGCACCCGACCCCGACCGCTCCGGGTCGCAGTCCGAGCGCGAGCGCGTGCGCGGTGACGTCGTCGAGGAGCGCCGCGACCACGGCGAAGACGGCCTCGGCCTCGGCGGCCGCCGGTGTCGCCGCCCGTGCTCGGGCACGCACCTCGCCGTCGTCGTCGACGACGCCGACCTCGACCTTGGTCCCGCCGACGTCGACGGCAAGGACGTCCACCGCGTCGCTCAGGAGTCGGACGGACCGGGTTCGCCGCGGCGCTGCACGACGATCCCGAACACCCCGCGCATCCCACCGTTGCCGCCCGACAGCTCCTGCCAGCCGGTCCTTCCCATGGTGCGGGCGTTCCGCTCGATCACGAGGGCGCACGCGAGCATCCCGAGGAACCCGGCGAAGGCGAGTGCCACGTGCACCGACAGCGCCACCACCATCCCGGCGAGACACACGACGAGGCCGAGCACGGCCCAACGGATCGACCGCAGGGCGTGCCGGTACACGGTGGTCGTGGCGACCTCGCGAGCGAGCTCGGGATCACTCTCGTAAAACTTCGCCTCGATCTCCCGCAGGATCCGCTGCTCGTCCTCGGAAAGCGGCACGCTTCCACCTCTCGACCGATGTCCACTGAGTCTCGCACCTCGGCAACACCGATGACAACGCCTTCAGGCCGTGGATGTTCCCGTCGGCGGCGCCGGTGGACGGCGGCGTCGACCGAGTACGGCGAGGCCGTCGCCGTTCCCGGCGAGCACCGCCGGTCCGATCGCGTCGACACCGAACCGCTCGCGGATCGCGTCCAGTGCCCCGTTAGCCGCTCGCCGGTCGGCGGACGACGGCTCCGGCCGGGCGGAGGCCGCTCCCGCCCCGGCCGACGGCACGGCGAGGTCGAGCTCGAGCTGTTCCGCGGTCGTCTCCTCCTCGCCGAGCCCCCGAACGCCCAGACCGAGGAGCCGCACCCCCGAGGAGACATCGAGGCTGGCGAGCAGCTCCCGACCGCAGCGCAGGATCGTCGCAGCGTCGTCGGTGGCGGCGGTGAGGGTTCGGGCTCGGGTCAGGGTCCGGAAGTCGGCGAACCGGACCTTTACCACGACGGTGCGGCCGACGATGCCGCCCCGGCGGAGGCGGCCGGCCACCCCGTCCGCGAGCTGCACGAGCACCCCGGCGAGCGCGGCACCGTCGGACCGGTCCGTCTCGAAGGTGACCTCGTGCGAGATCGACCGGGCCGCCCGGTCGACGACGACGGGTCGATCGTCGTGCCCGTTCGCGAGCGCGTGCAGATGTGCACCCGTCGAACGACCGACTGCGGCCACGACGGTCGCGAGCGGAAGGGCGGCGAGTTCGCCCACGGTGGTGATGCCGAGGACGCCGAGTCGCTCGAGCGTCGCCGGACCGACACCCCACAGCGCCTGCAGGGGCAGGGGGTGGAGGAAGTCGAGTTCCCCGCCGACCGGGACGACGACGACCCCGGCCCCGCCGACCGGACCGGTCGGCGACGCCTTCGGCTTGGCCACCTCCGACGCCAGCTTCGCGAGGAACTTCGACGACGCCACCCCGACCGAGCAGGCGAGCTGCTCCTCGGTGGCGACCGCCTCCCGCACCCGGGCGGCGATCGTCGCCCCGTCACCGAGCAGGCGACCGGCTCCGGTGACGTCGAGGAACGCCTCGTCGAGGGACAGCGGCTCCACGAGCGGGGTGACCGATCGGAAGATCCCCATCACGCGCCCGGACACCTCCGCGTAGAGGGCATGGTCCCCGGGGAGGAAGACGGCGTTCGGGCACCGGCGTCGGGCGATCGCGGTCGGCATCGCCGAACGCACCCCGTAGGCGCGCGCCTCGTAGCTCGCCGACGCGACGACCCCACGGGTCGCCGTGCCGCCGACGACGACCGGGCGGTTCCGCAGCGCGGGATCCCGGCGCTGCTCGACCGACGCGTAGAACGCGTCCATGTCGACGTGCAGGATGACCCGCCCGGACCGCTGCGGCTCGGTCATCGACGCACCTCGACGCTCAGAGCCGCACGACGTCGATCGTGCGGTAGTCCGAGCCCTCGATCCGGTAGTCGAACCGCCGCCCACGATCCCAGCGTTCGTCGAGCCAGCTCACGAGCGGCTCACGGACCCACGTCGGTGCCGAGGTGAGGTGACCGGCGCACGCGGTCAGGTCGACGAAGCGAGCGTCGACGACGATGCCGTCGGGGTCGTCGATGCGGACCGCGCCCTCGAAGGCGGCGGCGAGGTGCGCCTCGACCCGCAGATGCCAGCCGAGGCCCGGTGCGATCACGTCGATCTCGTAGACCGGTCCGGTCCACGCCGTGACCACAAGACCGGTCTCCTCCTCGACCTCGCGGGTGAGCCCCTCGAGCATCGACTCGCCGTCGTCGATCACCCCGCCGGGGGTCGACCAGTCGAAGGACCCGTTCTTCCGACGGTTCTGCACGAGCAGCAGCCCGTCGCCGGCGACGACGAGGGCTCCACCGACCACCCAGCGCTGCATCGACCGAGTCTGCCAGACGACCCGACCGGTCGGCCGGGTCGACGCGGGTGACCACGAGACGGTTCAATGGCTTCGTGGTACCGCCCGCACGACCGGCCTCGGCTCTCCCCTCCCGGACCGCCCGCATCGCAGCGTTCCTCGCCGTCCTCGTCGCCGGGGTCTGCGGCGGGCTGATCGGCTGGGCGGTCACCGACGTGAGCTGCGACGGGGGCTGCGACGCGGTCGCGGGCCTCGCCGGTGTCCTCACCGCCGTCGGCGCCGCCGTCGGGGTGGCGATCGTCGCCGTGCTCACCCTTCGGGCCATGGGTGAGTGGCAGGCCGGCCCGGGCGGCCGCACCGACGATGTCCAGCCCGACTGAGCTGCGGGACCTCGCCGTCGAGGTCGCCACGGAGGCCGGGGCCTTCGCCCTCGAGGGTCTGCAACGAGTGCGGGTCTCCGTCGACGCCAAGAGCTCCCCCACGGACCTCGTGACCGAGATGGACGTGGCGACCGAGGCGCTCATCGTCGGTCGGCTGCTCACCGCCCGCCCCGGTGACGGCGTGCTCGGCGAGGAGGGCACCGTAGGCGAAGGGACGTCCGGCGTCCGGTGGATCGTCGACCCGATCGACGGCACCACGAACTACGTGTACGGGCTGCCCGCCTTCGCCGTGTCGATCGCCGCAGAGGTACATGGCACCGTCGTCGCCGGAGCCGTCGCGGTCCCGATGCTCGACGAGGTGTTCAGCGCCGCAACCGGTTGCGGGGCGACGTGCAACGGCGCGGCCGTCCACGCCCGTTCGTCGGTCATCGAGGCCGCCCGGGACAGCGGCGCCGATGCGGACACGCTGGTCGGCCGCGCCCTGCTCGCGACGGGGTACGCCTACGACCCGGTGCGCCGGGGCCGTCAGGCCGCCGTGATCGCCGCAATCCTTCCCCGGGTGCGAGACGTCCGGCGCATGGGCGCCGCGGCGGTCGACCTGTGCCTCGTGGCCGCGGGCCGCGTCGATGCGTTCTACGAGCAGGGCTTGCAGCCCTGGGACTACGCGGCGGGGGCGTTGATCGCCCGCGAGGCCGGTGCGGTCGTCACCGACCTCGACGGCGGGCCGCCCTCGAGCGCCTCGGTCGTCGCGGCACCGGCCGAGCTGCACGGCCCCCTCCGCGCCCTCCTCCTCGACGCGGGCGCGCGGACGACCTGAGCGCACCCGGGTACGGTTCGGGGCGATGAACGAGGTGATCGTCGCCATCGACGCTGGCACCACCGGCGTCCGCTCCGTCGCCGTGGACCGCTCCGGCGTGCCACTGCTGCACGCCGCACGAGAGTTCCCGCAGTACTTCCCCGCCCCCGGCCTCGTCGAGCACGACGCGGACGAGATCTGGGCGGCGACCGTCGCCACCCTCGCCGAGGTCGTCGAGCGGCTCGAGGGGCGACCCATTGTCGCCGTCGGCATCACCAACCAGCGGGAGACGGTCGTCCCGTGGTCGCGCCGGACCGGTCGGCCGGTCGGCCGGGCGATCGTCTGGCAGGACCGACGGACCGCGGACGTCTGCGACCGCCTCGTCGCCGAGGGGGTGCTGCCCCTCGTCCGGGAACGTACCGGACTCGTGCTCGACCCGTACTTCTCCGGCACGAAGATCGGCTGGTTGCGCACGAGCGGCGGGATCGACGGGGACGACGTCGTCTTCGGCACCGTCGACGCCTGGCTGCTGTGGAACCTGACCGGCGGTGCGGTGTGCGCGACCGACCCGTCGAACGCATCGCGCACCCTGCTCTACGACATCCGCCGCGGCGGCTGGGACCCCGAGCTGTGCGACGTCTTCGGCGTCGACCCTGCGTCCTTGCCCGACGTCGTCGGGTCCTCGGGCCGGCTCGGCCACACTGCCGCCGGCGTCTCGCCGTTGCCGGCGGGTGTGACGATCGGGGGCATCGCCGGTGACCAGCAGGCGGCGCTCTGCGGGCAGGCGTGCTTCGAGATCGGCATGACGAAGAACACCTACGGCACCGGGAGCTTCGTCCTCATGAACGTCGGGACGACGTGCCCGCCGACCGTCGACGGTCTGCTCACCACCGTGGCGTGGCAGCTCGCGGACGGCAGCACCACCTACGCGTACGAGGGCGCCGTCTTCGCCACCGGCGCCGCTGTGCAGTGGCTGCGCGACGGCCTCGGCATCATCACGACTGCTGCGGAGACCGAGGCGCTCGCTGCGTCGTGCGCCGACACCGGCGGCGTGTACCTCGTCCCGGCGTTCGCCGGTCTGGGCGCACCATGGTGGGACCCGTGGGCCCGCGGCACGATCGTCGGCCTGCACCGGGGCACCGGGCGGGCAGAGCTCGCCCGGGCGACGGTGGAGGCCATGGCCTACCAGACCCGTGACGTGCTCGACGCCATGCGGGCGGCATCGGGACGGGACGTGCGGGCGTTGCGCGTCGACGGCGGCGCCTCGGTGATGGACCTCATGCTGCAGATCCAGGCCGACCAACTCGGCGTCGTGGTGCAGCGACCCACGGTCACGGAGACGACCGCCCTCGGGGCGGCGTTCCTCGCCGGGCTCGGCACCGGCGTGTGGTCCTCCCCCGCCGAGGTGGCACGAAGCTGGCAGCTCGAGCGCACCTTCACCCCAGCAGCCGACCGAGGCCCCGCCGAGGACGCCTACACGGGCTGGCTCCGGGCGGTGGAACGGTCCCGCGGGTGGGCCCGCGGCCACTGAGCCCCGACGCTCAGGCGTCGAAGATGCGCCGGAGGTTCCGGATCGCCTGCCGGGTGCGCTCCTCGTTCTCGATGAGCGCGAACCGGACGTGGGAATCTCCCCCGGGACCGAACCCGACGCCCGGGGAGGTCGCGACGTTCGTCTCACGGACGAGGTACGACGCGAACTCCAGGGATCCCATGTGGGCGAACTTCTCCGGGATCGGCGCCCACACGAACATGGTCCCCTTCGGCGGGGTCACCTCCCAGCCGATCCGGCCGAGCCCCTCGCAGAGGACGTCTCGACGGCTCTGGTAGATGTCGCGCGCCAGCTTCGGGTAATCGGGTTCCTCGTTGAGGGTGACCGTGGCGGCGATCTGCACGGGCTGGAACGTGCCGTAGTCGAGGTAGGACTTCAGCTTCGCGAGCGCCGCCACGACCTCGTGGTTGCCGACCAGGAACGCCATCCGCCAGCCGGCCATCGAGAACGACTTCGTCATCGAGTACAGCTCGACGGCGACATCCTTGGCTCCGGGAACCTGCAGGATCGACGGCGGTTCGAACCCGTCGAAGCCGATGTCGGCGTAGGCGTTGTCGTGGACGAGCACGAGGTCGCGCTGACGGGCGAACTCGACGAGCTGGGCCATCACGTCGAGATCGACGCAGGTCGTCGTCGGGTTGTGCGGGAAGCTGACCACCGCGACCCGCGGCTTCGGCCAGGAGTACTCGTACTTGCTGCGCAGCGACTCGAGGAAGTCGTCGCCGTCGCCGATGGGCACCTCGATGATCGTCGCCCCGGCGAAGATCGGCCCCCAGATGTGGATCGGGTAGCTCGGCGACGGCACGAGGCACGTGTCCCCCGGCTGGAGCAGCGTCCACATGAGGTGGGTGAGCCCCTCCTTCGCGCCGATGACGTTGATCACCTCGGTCTCCGGGTCGAGGGTCACGCCGAACCGGCGCTCGTACATGTTCGCGACCGCCAGACGGAGGTTCGGGATGCCCCGCGACATCGAGTACCGGTGGTTGCGCGAGTTCTGCACCGCCTCGATCAACTTGGTCACCGCCGTGTCCGGCGAGGGGAGGTCCGGGTTCCCGAACCCGAAGTCGACGACGTCGGCACCGGCTCGGCGAGCCTCCGTCTTGAGCGCGTTGATGTGCGCGAAGACGTAGGGCGGCAGCGAGTTGATTCGGCGGAACTCCATACGGGCAGGCTATCCCGCGGCACCGGGCGGATCGTCGACGCCGATCAGCGCCGCGCCGACCGCGCCGGCGCGGCGGCCGAGCACCGCCACCCGTACCGGCGGGTCGGCCCCGCGCTCGCCGCCGAAGCGTGCCGCCGTCGCCGCGGCGGTGATGCGGGGCAGCAGGACGTCCGCGGCGTCCATCACCGACCCACCGAGCACGACGACCTCCGGGTCGAGGACGTTGCACAGCCCGACCAGACCCGACGCGACCGCCTCGCCGAACCGGTCGAGCGCAGCGGCTCGTAGCCCCTCGGGATCGGGATCGCCACGGCGCTCGGCGGCGGTGAGCGCCCCGCCCCCGTCTGCGCCGAGCTCCCGGGCGATCCGGTCGAGCGCCGAGCCGGACGCCACGGCCTCCCAGCAGCCGACCGCGCCGCACGCACAGCGTGGGCCCGAAGGATCGACTCGGATGTGACCCGACTCGCCCGCGAACCCGTGCGCACCGCGCCAGATCCGCCCGTCGATCACGATCCCGCACGCGATCCCCGTACCGAGCCCGATGAACAGCGCCGAGGACGCTCCGGTGGCCGCCCCGCCACGCGCCTCGGCAAGCGCGGCGCAGTTCCCGTCGTTGTCGACGGCGACGAACGGCACGGCGAGGACCTCGCCGAGGTGCTCCCCCACGAGCGCAGCCACGTCGAGGTCGAGGACCCCGGGGAGGTTCGGCCCGTAGCGCAGCACCCCCGAGCGGTCGACGAGGCCGGGGAGGCCGAGCCCGACCGTCGCACGGACCGCCGGGCCGTGGGGTGCGAGCACGTCGCGCACCGTCGCCACGATCGCCTGAACGACCGCCGCCCCACCCTGGGGCGTCGGCACCTCCGCCTCGGCGAGGATCGGACCCGGTGCACCGCCGCTCGGCGCCGCCCCGAGCGCGACGGCGAGCACCTTGGTGCCTCCGACGTCGACGCCGACGGCGACCGGTTCCACCGCCGGTGGCCTCAGTACCGCAGGAGGGCGCCGATGCGCCCGACCACGTCGAGGTCCGCCGACCGCTCGCACCAGCGAACCGTGCCACCGAGGCCTTCGACCTGGGTCACCACCTCACCGACGACGTCCTCCACGGCGACCATCTTCGCACCACACACCGGGCAGCGCGGTCCCATACCGCAACGACGGCCGCACCCCTCGCAGCGCCATCCCGGACGACGGAAGCCGCTCGACACGAGCACGTCGTCGACGCGGTCCTCGGCTGCTGCTGCCGCCACCGCCTCGAGTCCGGTGACCGCCGGATGCGGCGAGGTCGGCCAGGCGCGAGCCCGCCGCGCGGCGACCGCGTCCTCCTCGGCCCGCAGCGCCGCACGATCAGCGGCCCGTTCGGCGATCGACCGCAGCGTCGGAGCGTCGGCGTCGGGGCCAACCCCGGGCTCCTCCTCGACGGCGGCACGGAGGCGGGCGGGGAGCCGTTCGAGCACCGCGGGCAGCAGGTCACGCGCTCCGCCGACGACGAGCGCTGCGAGCGGGACCGCATCGTCGACCGCGACGGCGGCGCGAGCTGCAGCGCGCACGTGCTGGGCCACGTGCTCGTCGAGGTGGGACGACACGTCGCCGCGCGGCGAACGGTCGTAGTCACGGAGCAGGTCGTCCGCCCCGGCAGCCGGTTCGGTGACCTCGTCCCCGTCGACGACGACGAGCCGGTAGCCCGCACGGTCGACGAGGAGGATGCCGATCGGTCCAGGTTGCACGGCCCTCCGACGATCAGGACGACGAGGCCTCCGCGGTACCCGGGGGCCGGCGCCGCGGAAACCGGGCGTGGCGGGCCCCCCACAGCGCGGTGAGCCCGAGGCCGTACACGGGGGCGAGCGTCGCGAACGCGACCGGGGTGAACGGCCGGACCGACGCCGCGGCGACCGCCGCGACGACCTGCAGGGCGAGCGCACCGAGCAACATGACGCGGGTGCGGCGGGGCGCCGTCCCCGCAAGGAAGAACAGCCCGGCGAGGTGGACCTCCTCGGTCCGGCTGCGCTCAACGGCGCGCAGGAACCCGACGAGGAACGTGGCGGACCCGGCGAGGAACAGGGCGAAGGAGACCGCGACGCCTGCGGCGACCGCGACCTCCGGCACCGCCGCCATCGCCACGCACGCGACCACGAACAGCGCCGTCCCCCAGAGCGCCGCCCGGAGGATCTGCTCGCCCGGCGGGTGCCCGTCAACGGTCATCGCGGCCGCCTCCGCTGCGGAGCGCGGCGGCGAGACGGGCGGCGAGGACGTCGTAGTCGAAGCGTTCGACGATCCGTCGCCGACCCGCCGCGCCGAAATCCGACCGCAGTGCCGCGTCGGAGAACAGCTCGTCGAGAGCGGCGACGACCTCGTCGACCGACTGCGGCCGGTCGACCACGATGCCGGAGACCCCGTCCTCGACCGCCTCGGCGGACCCGCCGCTCCGGCCGCAGACGACGGGGATCCCGCACGAGGCCGCCTCGGCGAAGACGATCCCGAACCCCTCCTGCTCGAGTCCCGCCCACCGGTTCCGGCACAGCATCGCGAACACGTCGAGCGCGCCGTAGAACGCCGGGAGGTCGTCGTCGGCGACGAAACCGACGAGCTCGACCGGCGCACCGGTCGCAGCGATCCGCCGCCGCAGACGAGCCTCGTCGCGGCCCCGGCCGGCGATGAGGACCCGGAGTGCCGGATGCCGGTCGCGCAGACGTGCTGCGGCGTCGATCAGCACGTCCATGCCCTTGCGGGGGACGAGGCGGCTGACACTCCCGACGACGAGGTCGCCGGGTTCGATCCCGAACCGCTCCCGGGCGGTCGCCCGCGCCGCGTCGTCCGGCGGGAGGAACCGCCCGGTGTCCACGCCCGGCGGCACGATCACGGCCGGCAACGGCCCACCGGCGCACCGTTCGGCCTCCCGTGCCGCGTAGCCGCCCGCCGACACCACGAGGTCCGCGCCGCGCAGCACCCGCCCGAGTGCCGCCGAGGAGAGCGGCAGTCGACCGGGCACGGTCACCTCGGCGCCGTGCAGGACGACCCCGTAGGGGACCCCGACCGAGGGCGCAGCGAGGCCGACCGGGATCGCCGGGTCGAACAGGACGAGGTCGATGTCGTGCGCCTCGACGAGCCGCCGGACCCGCCGCACGACCGTTCGGGTCGGCAGCAGCACCGGTTCTCGGCTGCGCACGATCGCGAACGCCACGGACGCGTCGAAGTCGTCGGCACCGCGGTAGGGGGTCGTATGGACGACCGCGTTCTCGGCGGGCAGGCGACGCCAGAGCTCCCATAGGTAGGACTGGATCCCGCCGACCTTCGGCGGGAAGTCGTTGGTGACGAGCAGGTGGCGGGTCACCCGGCCATCCGATCACTGCGTCGCCGCTGCGCCCAGCGGGCGTGCTCGGCGAGTACCGGGTCGTCCCCCGCCGCGTACCGGTCGAGCACCGCGGTGGCGCCCGGGTCGCCCGGCTCGGCGACGTTGCCGAGCGCGACCAGGGCGGTCCGGCGGAGCCAACGGGGGTCACGGTCGTGGAGGTACCAGCGGCCGTGCCGGGCGAGGATCGTCGCGTCGTCCGCCTCGAGGAGCTCGAGCAGGGGGACGGTCACCGGGGGCGCCACGGTCGCTGCACGGCCGAGTCCGACCGAGACCTCCCGACGGTTCGGAGGGCAGACCTCCTGACAGTCGTCGCAGCCGTAGATCCGGTCGCCGACGGCGACCCGGAGGTGCTCGGGGATCGATCCCGGAGCCTGCACCACCCACGCGAGGCACCGGCGCCCGTCGACCACCCCGGGTGCGACGATCGCGCCCGTCGGGCAGCCGTCCATGCACCGGCGGCAGGGCCCGCAGCCCTCGGCGACCGGCGGGTCGGTGGGCAGGACCGCATCGGTGACGACCGACCCGAGCACGAACCAGCTCCCCCGGCCGGGGAGCAGCAGGTTCGACGACACACCGAACCAGCCGAGGCCCGCCCGCTGCGCCGCCGCCCGGTCGACGAGGCTGTTCTGGTCGACGATCACCGCGGCGCGGTGGCCGGCGGCACGCAGCCGGTCGCGCACGGCGTCGAGCCCGACGCGGAGCGCGCCGTACTCGTCGGCGCGGGCGTACCGGGCGACTCGTCCCGCCGGCGCCCCCCGGCGGTCGCCCTCGACCTCCGGGTCGTGCGGGGGATCCACCGCCGCATAGCTGCGCGCACCGACGACGAGCGACGCCGCGTCCCGGAGGAGGCGACGGGGATCGGTCGCGCGATCCGGGTCCCGGAACACGAACCCCATGTCGGCCGCGTGGCCCTGCTCGACCCGGTGTCGGATCGCGGCGCGCGCCCCCGTGAACGGCGCGACATCGGTCACACCCACCGCGTCGAGGCCGGCCTCGATGCCCGCGGTACGGACCGCGTTCGACAGGTCGACCGCCCCCGACCGCGGCGAGAGCGTCGTGGACGATCGCTCAGGCATCGCCGGTGGAGGTGGCGACGAGCCGGTCGAGCGCCGCCGCCGCACGCCCGTCGTCGACCGCTGCCCCTGCGAGCGCGATCCCCGTGCCGAGGTCGTCCACGAGACCCGCCACCACGAGCGCTGCGGCCGCGTTCAGCAGGACGACGTCGCGATGCGGCCCCGCGGCACCGCCGAGCACCGTCCGGGCGATCGCCGCGTTGGTCGTCGCGTCGCCACCCCGGAGCTCGTCGTGGGTCACCCGGCGCAGACCGAAGTCCGTCGGGTCGACCTCGGAGCGCGTCAGCTCACCGTCGCGCCACGCGACCACGGTCGACGGGCCGACCGTGGACAGCTCGTCGATGCCGTCGTGTCCGAACACGACGAGCACGTGCTCCGAGCCGTTCGCGGCGAGCGACCGGGCGATGAGCTCGGCGTGCGCGGGGTCGCTCACCCCGACGACCTGACGGCGCACCCGGGCGGGGTTCGCGCAGGGGCCGAGCAGGTTGAACACGGTCGGGACACCGAGCTCGCGTCGGGTCGGACCGACGTGGCGCATCGCCGGGTGGAAGGTCGGCGCGAAGCAGAACCCGATCCCGGCCTCGGTGACGCACCGGGCGACGACGTCGGGTGGGGCGTCGATGCGGACCCCGAGCGCCTCGAGCACGTCCGCCGACCCGCACGCGGACGACGCCGCACGGTTCCCGTGCTTGCACACCCGTCCGCCGGCGCCCGCGACGACGAGCGCCGCGATCGTGGACACGTTGATGGTGTGCAGCCCGTCGCCACCCGTGCCGCACGTGTCGACCGCCACGAGGTCCTCGGGCAGGGGCAGCGGCGTCGCTGCGGCGAGCATGGCGTCGAGCATCCCGGAGAACTCCGCGACCGTCGTCCCCTTCGCCCGCAGCGCGACGAGGAACCCGGCGACCTGGGCCGGGGTGGCCGCACCCTCGAGCATCGTCGCGACGGCGGCGTGCGCCTCGTCCACGGTGAGGTCGGCACGGTCGAGGAGCCGACGCAGCACCGCCGGCCAACCGGGGAAGTCCATGCCGGGAGGCTAACCGCCGCCGTCCCGCCGTCCGCCGTCCGCCGCTAGCCTCTCCCCCGGTGGTGAGCCGGCCGGGTGGCCGCGGTGGGAGCGATCCCGCTGAGGAACGTCGGGGCTCCGTAGGGCAGGGTGCTGGCGAGAGCCAGGTCGGGGTGACCTGACGGATCAGGGCAACAGAAAGCAGACCGCCGATGGTCCCGGGCGACCGGGACACAGGCAAGGGTGAAACGGTGCGGTAAGAGCGCACCAGCGTCCGGGGTGACCCGGGCGGCTCGGTAACCCCCACCCGGAGCAAGGTCAGACTGGGGGCGGGTGGCCCGCCCGATGCCCCCGGGTGGACCGCACAGATGGATGGTCACCCATCGGATCTCCGGCGACGGAACCGAGGACAGAACCCCGCGTACAGGCCGGCTCACCACCGACCACGGCGCTCAGGAGAACAGTTCGGGGTCGGAGGCGCAGATCTCCTGCCACAGCGGCTGGAAGCTGAACCACCCGGCGAGGTGGTGACCGGTCTGCTCGAAGGTGTACCGGGCGTACTCGTCGCGGATCTCGATCGGCGTGCCGGCCGCCATCGCGGCGAGCTGCGCCTGGCAGTTCCGTTCCATGGTGATGAACCAGAACGCCGCCTCGTCGACCGTCGTGCCGACCGTGAACAGCCCGTGGTTCTGGTGGATCGCCGCCTTCCCCGTCGGGAACTTCGAGGCGAACTCCTCGCCGGCCGCCATCTCGAAGACGACCGCTCCACCCTGTTCGACGATCACGCTGTGGTCGCCGTAGAACGCGCAGGAGTCCTGCGTGATCGGCGCGAGGGGGATGCCGAGCGAGGAGAACGCCTTGCCGTAGGTCGAGTGCGCGTGCGCGGCGGAGATCACCTCGGGGCGGGCCCGGTGGATCGCCGAGTGCAGCACGAACGCCGCCCGGTTGACCGGGGCGTCGCCGACGACGACCTCGCCGGTGTGGCTGACGAGCAGCAGGTCGGACGACGTCATGAGCCGGAAGCTCCGGCCGAAGGGGTTCACCCAGAAGTGGTCGGTGAGGATCGGGTCGCGGACGGTGATGTGGCCGGCCGCACCCTCACCGAACCCGAGCCGGCCGAAGATGCGCAGTGCGCCGGCCAGCTTCGCCTTGCGATGCGCCCGCTCGGCCTCGGGATCGTCGAAGGATTCCGGCCCGATCGGGATGATCGGCTTCTCGGTGGTCGTCATACGTGCACGCTATCGCAGACGCCGGCGGTCATCCCGGCGGACGCGGCGAGCGCGGCGAGGCGTCCGCAGAGTTCCTCGACATCGTCCCTCCGGAGGTCGTCGCCGTCGAGGAGTCGGTTCGTGAGCTGCACCGCCTCGAGGGACAGGGCACGGGAGGCCCGCAGGACCTCAGCGTCCTGGTCGAGCTG
>VGBO01000034.1 GCA_016870475.1 Actinomycetota bacterium
TCCCGGTCCGGCCCGGTCCGGCCCGGTCCTCCGGGGTGCCCGGGGTGGTCGGGTAAGGTCGATGCATGCCGAATCCCCCCGCTCTCTCCCCCGAGCAGCGTGCCCTCGCCCTCGTGAAGGCCGCTGAGGCACGCCGCGTGCGCGCCGAGCTGAAAGAGCTGCTCAAGATGGGTTCGCTTTCCCTCGTCGAGGTGTTCGAACGAGCGGAGAACGACGATGTCGTCGGCAAGCTGAAGGTGCTCGCACTGCTCGAGTCGCTCCCCGGCGTCGGCAAGGTCAAGGCGCGACGAACGATCGAGGAGATCGGGATCAGCGAGACCCGTCGGGTGCGAGGGCTCGGCGAGCAGCAGCGGCGGGCGCTCCTCGCTGCGTTCCCTGGCGGCCGCTGAGCACTGCCGGCGACCGTGGCAGCCCCTCTCACCGTCGTCGTCTCGGGGCCCGGTGGCGCCGGCAAGGGGACGATCGTCCACCTTCTCCTGGCGCTCGACCCGCAACTCTGGTTGAGCCGTTCCTGGACGACGCGAGCGCGCCGACCCGGCGAAGCCGAGGACGCCTACGAGTTCGTCTCCCGCGAGGCGTTCGAGCAGCGGATCGCCGCGGCGGGGTTCCTCGAATGGGCCGAGTTCCTCGGCAACCTCTACGGGACGCCACTGCAGGATCCACCCGCCGGCCGCGACGTCGTCTACGAGATCGACGTGCAGGGCGCCGCCCAGATCGTCGCCCGGCGTCCTGACGCCTTGCTCGTGTTCGTCGAGGCCCCGACCCGTGCAGCGCAGGAGGCTCGACTCCGGCGGCGCGGCGACCCCGAGGAGGTCATCGTGCAGCGCCTCGCGAAGGCCAACGGGGAGGCCGCGCGAGGCCAGGAGCTCGGTGCGAGGGTGGTCGTCAACGACGAGGTCGAACGGGCGACGGCCGAGCTCGCCGAGCTGATCCGCGATGCGAGGGAACACCGCGGCTGACCGCGGTATCGGTGGTGGCCTCGTGGCTGCTACCATTCGAGGCCGTTCTGCGGCATCCGCAGTGCCCGTTCCCGGAGGCGAAACCTTGGCCACGCGTCACGACACGATGGTGATCCCGCCGATCGAGGGGCTTCTGCACCGCACCGGCTCCAAGTTCCGCCTCGTGACGGTCGCGTCGCAGCGGGCCCGGCAGATCAACGCCTACTTCGGTCACCTCGGTGACGGCCTCGGCGCGATGGTTCCGCCGCAGGTCGCATCGCTCGCCCGGAAGCCGCTCTCGATCGCGTTCGAGGAGATCGACGCCGACAAGATCGTGGGCATCGACGGCGCCGAGGCACGCGCCGCCGAGGAGGCCGCCCGGGCCGACATCGAGGCCGCCGAGGCCGCCGCAGCCGCCGACTCGGGCGACGTCGGGGACTGAGTCCGGACCTCACGGTGTCCGCACTCGCAGGTCGGAGGATCGTCCTCGGCGTGACCGGGGGGATCGCTGCGTACAAGGCTGTCGAGGTCTGTCGGCGACTCGTCGACGCCGGTGCCCACGTCATCCCCGTGCTCTCCTCGGGGGCGCAGCGCTTCGTCGGGGAGACGACGTTCTCCACGCTCGCGTCGGAACCGGTCGTGCGTTCGCTCTGGGACATCGGCGTCGACGAGCCGGTGCCCGGTCGGCACACGAGCCCGATTCCGCACACCCGCCTCGGTCAGACCGCCGACCTGATCCTCGTCTGCCCGGCCACGGCCCGGCTCATCGGCACCTATGCCGCAGGGATCTCTTCCGACCTGCTCACCGCGACCCTGATCGCCACGACGGCGCCGGTCGTGATCTGCCCGGCGATGCACACCGAGATGTGGGACCACCCCGCCGTGCAGGAGAACCTCGCCACCCTCCAACGTCGTGGTGTCCGCGTGGTGCCGCCGTCGGAGGGGCGACTCGCCGGGGGCGACCACGGGCGTGGTCGTCTCGCCGAGCCGTCGACCATCCTCGACGTCGTGCACGGGGTCCTCACCCCGCCGTCTCTCGCCGGGGTGCGCGTGCTCGTGACGGCGGGTGGGACCCGAGAGCCCATCGACCCGGTGCGGTTCATCGGGAACCGCTCCTCGGGCAAGCAGGGCCACGCGCTCGCCGACGAGGCGGCCGCGCGCGGAGCCGATGTCCACCTCGTGACGACCGTCGATCGCGCCGCCGCCGCAGGAGTGCGATGCACGCGGGTCGACACGGCCCAGGAGATGCATGACGTCGTGCTCGGTGAGCTCGGTGCCACCGACGTTGTCGTCATGGCGGCGGCCGTCGCCGACTTCCGTCCCGTCGGCGTCGCGGACGACAAGATCAAGAAGGACGCCGGCGTTCCGACGGTGCGTCTCGAGCCGACCCCGGACATCCTCGCAGCGATCGGACAGCGACGGCGCGGCGACCAGGTGGTCGTCGGGTTCGCAGCGGAGACGTCGTCGGTGCGAGAACACGCCCGCTCCAAGCTCGAACGCAAGGGCGCCGACCTGATCGTCGCGAACGACGTCGCGGCGCCCTCGGTCGGGTTCGAGCACGACACCAACCAGGTGGTCGTCCTCGTGCGTGACCCCGCGGCCGAGACCGGCGTGCGTGAGGTCGAGGTGCCGCTGCAGTCCAAGCGAGCTGTCGCCGCTGCGGTGCTCGACGTGGTCGAGACGCTGCGGAACGACCGGCGCGTCCCGCCCACCCGCTAAGTTCTCCCGGGTTCGACGGTCCGGCAGTGGTCGGCTCGTCGGCGCAGGGACCAGCAGGCGAGGAGCGAACGATGGCGAACTGGACCTTCACCTCGGAGTCGGTGACCGAGGGACATCCCGACAAGATGGCCGACCAGATCTCCGACGCAGTGCTCGACGCGCTCCTCGAGAAGGATCCGATGAGCCGGGTCGCGTGCGAGACGATGGTGACCACCGGGCTCGCCATCGTGGCCGGCGAGATCACGACCAAGGCGTACGTCGACATCCCCCAGATCGTGCGCCGCACGATCCGCGACATCGGGTACGACAAGGGCGTCTACGGCTTCGACGGGAACACCTGCGGAGTCATGGTGGCGCTCGACGAGCAGTCCTCCGACATCGCGCAGGGTGTCGACACCGCCGAGGAGGTGCGCGGCGCGGCGAGCGACCCCGATGCGGAGCTCGACCGTCAGGGTGCCGGTGACCAGGGGATGATGTTCGGCTACGCGTGCGACGAGACCGACGCCCTGATGCCCCTGCCGATCCACGTGGCGCATCGTCTCGCCGAGCGCCTCACCGAGGTGCGCAAGTCCGGAGCGATTCCCTACCTCCGGCCCGACGGCAAGACCCAGGTCACCTTCGAGTACTGCGACGGCGAGCCCGTCCGACTCACCACCGTCCTGATCTCCACCCAGCACGCCGACGGCGTCGACCGTGATTCGATGATCCGCCCGGATCTCATCGAGCAGGTGATCCGTCCGACGATCCCCGAGCAGTTCCAGGACGACGACTACACGGTCTGGGTGAACCCGACCGGACGCTTCGTCATCGGCGGCCCGGTCGGCGACGCCGGTCTCACCGGACGCAAGATTATCGTCGACACCTACGGCGGGTACGCCCGCCACGGCGGCGGCGCGTTCTCCGGCAAGGACCCCTCCAAGGTCGACCGGTCGGCGGCGTACGCGGCGCGTTGGGTCGCGAAGAACGTCGTTGCCTCCGGGGCTGCGCGACGCTGCGAGATCCAGGTCGCCTACGCGATCGGTGTGGCCCGCCCGCTGTCGATCATGGTCGAGACCTTCGGCACCGCGGTCCTCGATCCTCAGCGGATCAGTGACGCGGTCGAACAGGTCTTCGACCTCCGGCCGGCGGCGATCCTCCGGGACCTCGGTCTCCGCCGGCCGATCTACCGGCAGACGGCGGCGTATGGTCACTTCGGTCGGACGGGGGACTTCCCCTGGGAGCAGACGGACCGCGTCGGCGACCTTCGGTCGGCCCTCGGGCTCTGACGCGGTGCGGGCCACCGGGTCGGTCCGGTGAGCACCGTGCAGGACGCCGTCGTCCGGGTCCTCGTGGACCTGCCGGCGGTCGATCGTCCCTTCGACTACCTCCTCCCGGCTGCGTCCGTGCCGGCGGTGCGTGTGGGGACCATCGTGCGCGTCCCCCTGCAGGGGCGACGCGTCCGCGGTTGGGTGACCGAGATCGGCGCACCGCCCCCGCCCGGCGTGGTGCTCCGACCGGTCGCGTCGGTGACCGGCCTCGGCCCGTCCGCCGACGTGGTGGAGCTCGCGGACTGGGCGGCGAGTCGCTGGGCGGGGCGTCGGGTGACGTTCCTCCGCGCCGCGAGCCCCGACCGGGTGGTCCGGTCCGTCACGCCCCTGGCTCGGGGCCGCAGCCAGGCCATCGACGGCGCAGCCCCCGACGTGATGGCCGCCTTCGCTTCGCGCGAGGGGTGTTCAGCCGTGCGGTGGCCACCGACGGTCGATCCATTCCCCTTCGTCGCCGAGGCGGTCCGCCGGGGTCAGGCACTGGTGCTCGTCCCGTCGGAGGCGTGGGCGATCTCGATCCGCACCCGGCTCCGCGGCATGGGCGTTGCGACGGTCGGACCGGACGACTGGGCAGGCGCCGCCGGTGGCGCCACGGTGGTCGGCGGTCGCGCCGCTGCGTGGTCGCCGCTGCCACATCTTTCGGCGGTCGTGGTGGTGGACGAGCACGATGAACGCTTCCAGGACGAGCGCGCCCCGACCTGGCACGCGCGCGACGTCGCCGTCGAGCGAGCTCGGCGGGTGGGCGTCCCGGTCGTGCTGCTGTCACCGTTCCTCCGGACCGAGACCCAGACGGCCGTCGCGCCGACCGTCGTCGACCGGGCCGTCGAGCGGTCCGGGTGGCCGGTGGTCGAGGTGGTCGATCGACGGGACCTCGATCCGCGGGTCGGGCTGTACCCGCCGCGGATCGTCGATCTGCTCCGCAGCGGTGCGCGGGTCGGGGTCGTCTACAACCGCACCGGGCGCGCCCGGCTGCTGTCGTGCACCCGGTGCGCGGCGCTGGTGCGCTGCGACCGCTGCGGCGCGACGGTGCGGTCAGGTGGCGACGGCGCCCTCCACTGCGCTCGGTGTTCGGCGTCCCGCCCGGCATCGTGCCTGGGGTGCGGGGCATCGCGGCTCGCGGTGCGTCGACCGGGTGTCGCGCACATCCGGGACGACGTCGCCGCGCTCACAGGCGAGGCCGTCGTCGAGCTGACGGCGTCGTCGAACCCACCGAGGGGGGACGAACGGCTCTTCGTGGGAACCGAGGCGCTCCTCCACCGGGTCGGTTCGCTGGACGCCGTGCTCTTTCTCGGCATCGACGAGGACTTGCTCGCTCCCGTGGTCGGAGCATCCGAAGCCGTGCTCTCGCTGTTCGTCCTCGCGGCGCGCCGGGTCGGCGGACGTTCCGGCGGCGGTCGGATCGTGGTGCAGACCGCGGTGCCGGACCACGAGGTCGTGCAGAGCGTCCTGCATGCGGACCCGGGTCGCTGGGCCGAGGTCGAACTCGCTCGTCGTGCTGCGCTCGGGCTCCCGCCCTTCCGGAGCGTCGCGCGTGTCTCGGGCCCGGCAGCGGCGGGATTCATCGCGTCGATGGTCGACGACGACCGAGCCACCGACGCCGCTGCCGTGGAGGTGCTCGGGCCGACGAACGGCGCATACCTGGTGCGCGCCGGTGACCGATCGGCGTTAGCGGCGGCGCTCGCGCGGGGGGTTCGCACCGGCCGGGTCCGGGTCGAGGTGGACCCGCTGCGGTTCTGAGCGGATTGCCCCCAGCATCTTCCACAGCATGTGAGTATCTTTCCGTATATGTCAGTTGCTAGCCACCATGTGCATCGAGCGGAGCAACCCTTCGACATCGTTGTGGCGTCCGGCGATCGTCTCCCGCGCCGCGTGCGGATACAGGCGGACCCGGAGGCGACGGTCGTCGCACTGCTCGACGCGGTCCGCATCGAGCGCACGGTGGAGGTCCGCATCGACGGATCACCGGTTGACGTAGGGATGACACTCGTCGAAGTCGGCCTGCATCACGGATCCGTCCTCCACGCCGGCCCGGATGCGGATCGTGACCCCGTGCCGGCGCCGTGGGCGCTCGCCGTGGTCGGCGGGACCGAGGGCGGAACGCTGACGCTGCCGCAGGGTGAATCGCCGCACGCGTTCCGCACCAGGGCGGCAACCGTGGTCGTCGGGCGGTCCGAGGCGCTCGCCGTCCACTTCCTCGACGGCGAGGTCCATCACGTCCATCGGGTGCCGGGGGCGCTCCCACCGCCTCCCGACCCGGTCGTGCGCCTCCCGGAGGGGACATCTCTGCGGGTCGTGCCGGTCGGTGAGCCGGGCGCTCGCCGCACCGGCGGAACGACCGGGTCGTGTGGGCCGTGGTTCCGAACCTTCGGACCGGCGCCGCGACCGTCGCCCCGCGGTCGGCCCGCGGAGCCTGCAGCAGCCGACGCATCGCGGACTGCGCAGGCGACGGACCCGGCGCTCGTGGCGACGCTGCTCTCCTCGCTCGCTATGGGGCTCCTCATGCTGACCCTTCTCGGAGGGCGCGCCGGGCCGCTCCGCGTCCTGCTCGGGGTCACCGTCGCCGTGCCGGCGCTGTTCCGGATCGGCCTCGAGGTGCAGCGGGCGGCTCGTCGGCGCCGCCGGAGCGCCGAATCCGCGGCGTGTGCGGCGAAGGACTGGGCGACCTGGCGATCGCATCTCCGCCTGTGGGCCGAGGAGCGGGCCCCCGACCCGATCCGGCTGCGTGCGGTCGCAGAAGGCGTCGCCGAGGGCCGCTGGGCGCGACGCCCGGGCGACGCCGATCTCGTGCAGGTCGGCATCGGCGAGGTCCGCTGCGCCGATCTCCCGGAAGGGCCGGGCCGGGACGGCGCGGGGGAGCTGTGGGAACCGGTCCTCGTCGAGCTCGGCGTCCTCGGCATCGTGGGCACCGACGCCGACACGCACGCGGTCGCCCGCTGGGTCGTCGCACAGCTCGTCGTTCGTGCCGGCCCGTCCGGGATCGCCGTGGACATCGCCGACCTCGATGTGGACGGGTCGTGGTCCTGGGCGACGTGGTTGCCGCACGTCGGAAGGGAACCGATCACTGCTGCCGCTCGTCGCGTGGTCGTCACGGCGTCGGCGGACGTCGACCCTGGCCCGTGCGGGGTCGTGCTGGCTCGGAGCTGGTCGCAGCTGCCGGCCTGCGTCTCCACGGTCCTCGTGCTCGGGTCCGACGGGGCTTCGACGACCTCGGTCGACCTGGGTACGGGAGCCCGGATCGACGGGATCCGACCCACGGGGCTCGCCCGGGCGGCGGCCGAGGGCATGGCCCGCGCGCTCGCACCCCTCGTCGAGATCGGACCGACGGCGACGCTGCCGCCGCTGCGTGTCGCACTCGTCGAGCTCCTGGCCGAGGAACCGACCGATCCGGCAGCGGTTCGGGCTGCATGGGAGCGGGCGGCCGACCGGAGCGGGCTCGTGGTACCTGTCGGGCGCACCGCAACGGGCGTGCTCGAGATCGACCTGGTCGCCGACGGGCCCCATGCCCTCGTCGTGGGGACGACCGGTTCGGGCAAGAGCGAGCTCCTCCGCGGTTGGATCCTCGCACTCGCTGCTACCTACTCGCCCTCGGATGTGGCCTTCGTCCTCGTCGATTTCAAGGGCGGAGCGACCTTCGACGGACTCCGGGCGCTCCCGCACGTCGTCGCCGCCGTCGACGACCTGAACGGCGGTGCCGATCGACTGCTTCGTGGACTACGGGCGGAGATGCGCCGCCGGGAGCGAGCGCTCCGCCGGGCCGGGATCGAGTCGCTCGACGTCGCCACCGGCTCTGCGCTCGGTCTCGGTCGGCTCGTCGTCGTGATCGACGAGTTCGCAGCGCTCGCGTCGGACCGGGACGGGCAGCTCGACGACCTCGTCGCCGTGGCGCGCTCCGGTCGCAGCCTCGGCGTGCACCTCGTGCTCGCGACACAGCTGCTCGACGGCGCCGTGCCCGCGGCCCTGCGGGCGAACGTCGCCCTCCACGTCGATCTCCGGACCGTGGAGGGCCCACCCGGTCGGTTGCGGGACGAGGCGAAGGGTGTCGTGCGTCGGCGGCCGGGTCGCGCCGTCGTGACCCGCGGCGACGGCTCCTCGGTGGTGGCCCAGATCGCCCGGGTGGGCGGTCGTCGTCCGGGTCCCGCTGCGGGAGAGGTGTGGGTGGTCGAGGGTGAGCTCCCGGCCGGAGAGCGCACAGAGGACGCCGTCGCCGCGATCGTCACGGCCGTGGACCGCGCCGCACGCGGGGCGGCGGCGCCGACGAGCGCGCTGACCCCGCCGCTGCCGACTAGGCTCAGCGCAGCCGACATCACAGCGTCGGCGTGGCCCGGGGCGTCGCAGCGGCCCGGCGCGCTATGGATCGAGGACCTCGTCGACGAGGGAGTCCATTCTGTCGATGGTCCCTCATTCAGCGAGGGTGGCGTGCTCGTGGTCGGCCCGCCGGGCGACGCAGTGTGCGCCGCGGTCGGCTCCCTGCTCTGGGCCGGCTTCGCCGCGCCGCCCGATGCCCCGGGCGAGGCGTACCTGGTGACGAGCGGCGATCCGGGTGAGGTGTGGCGCCCCGCCGGGGTCGAGGAGGTGCACGTACTCGACGTGGAGCGCCTGCAGGCGCTCGTCCGCAGACTCCGGAGCCGGCCAGGCCGGCACGGACCCGACCTTCCGGCGCCGGTGCGCGCGGTCGTCGCCGTCGACGACCTCGCCCGGTGCATGTCCCTCGGGGGAGCCGTGCTCGAGGAGCTCCTCGATGTCCTCGTGGGGACGTTCGGATCGGGGATCCGGACCGTCATCGGGTCGTCGTCGGGGCGTGTGCTGCGCGGGCCGTTGTCGTCGGTGCTCACCGAACGGTTCCTCCTCGCCGGCGCCGATCCTGCGGAGATGCTCCTGCCGGGCTCGCCCATGCGGTCGCCGATCCGGGGGAGGGCGTTGCGGGTGCGCTCGGGGGCCTGGGTGCAGTTCGTCGATCCGACGTCGCTACCCCTCGGGCGGGGTCAGCGCGACGTCGATGCGGTGGTGTCGTCGTGCACTCCGACGCTCCCGGTGCTGCCGGCCGATGTCGACGTCACGGATCTCGGGCCCGTACGGGCGCGGCCGGGCGGCGGCATCGTGGTGCCGGTCGGCATCGGTGGGGACCCGCTCGGACCCGTCACGGTGTCCATCGGCCCCGGCGAGGTCGTCGTGGCGGTCGTCGCGTCGACCCGTGTCGCCGAGCGACTCGCCGCCGCCTGGGAGGGGGTCGTCCCACGTGCGATTCGAATGTCCTGCGCGGTGGTCGTCGTCGACGGTCGCACCCCGGTCGATTCGACCGCTGCGGCGCTCGATGCCGAGCAGGCCGTGCTCGTGGTGGTTCCGCTCGACCGGGTCGGCGCGCTCTTCGGCCACTGGGCGACGCGCCTCCCGGCGGTCGGTTGGGTCGTGGAGGAGACGGTGCTCGACCGTGCAGCCGATGCGTTCGGTCTCCGCGGGGAGCGGTCCGGCCCGCTCCCCGCATCACCGGGCGTCGCCCGGCTGGTCGTCGTCGGCGACGGGTCGCAGCGACTGCGGTTGCCGTGCGCCGACCCTCCGCCCGACCGACGCTCGTGGGCTGCGTGATGCCCACCCCGCTACGACGACGGAGGAGTTCCCATGTCGACCGTGATCCTTTCCACCCCGACGGCGATGTCTGCGCTGTCCCGCATGCAGGCCATCGTGCAAGGTGGCTTCGCCGATCAGATCCGCCAGCTCTGCGAGGCGGGCGACGTCGCCGGCGATCCGGCCCACTGGGAGGGACCGCATGCGGCCCAGTTCCGAGCGGCCTGGGCCGATACGAAGGTGTCGCTGCACCGCCTACTCGACGACCTCGGCGAGCTGCAGTTCCGGCTGGTGCGGGTGCAGCACGACATCCAGGCCGCCGGCGGCGCCGGCTGATCCAGCGCGCCGCCGAGCCGGCGGCGTATCAGTCGACCGGACCGTCCGTTGGGGTGGACTGCCACTCCTGGCGACGGACCTCGTAGAGGGCGACCGCGAGGGTCGTGGCGACGTTGAGCGATCCGACCTTGCCGACCTGGGGCAGGTAGACGACGGCGTCGCACGACCCGAGCGCGGTGCCGGACAGGCCGCGTTCCTCGTGACCGACCACCAGGCAGACCGGCCTCGTGAGGTCGACCGAGAAGATGGGTCTGGCGTCACCGGTCAGCTCGACGCCGATGATCGCGAACCCTGCCGAACGCGCGGCAGCGATCGCCGCCGCGGTGGTGTCCGCGTGCTCCCATGGGACAAGACGGTCGGTTCCCATCGACAGCTTGCGAGCCTTCGGGTGATCCATCGAGGTGTCGTAGCCGACGATCCAGCCGCGTTCGACCCGCTGAACGGCAGCAGTGCGGGCGATCGCTCCGAGGTTGAAGGGGTTCTGGACGCCGTCGAGGAGGACGGCGACGCGACCCTCGGTGCGGCGTCGCCACGACCGGTGCAGGCGCTTGAGGTCGGTCGGTCCGAGGGGCTTCACGGTGCGGTCCTGTTCCCGTGCACGTCGAGGATGCGGTACCCGGCTCTGGATCCGAGGCGATCGACCGTCCAACCGGCGTCGGACAACCGACGGGCGAGTGAGTCGGCGCCGAGGTTGCGTCCCACGACGAGGAGTGCCCGACCGTCGGGTGTCAGGTGCTGAAGCCAGCGATGGAGGAGCGCGTCGAGCGCGGTGTTGCCGATCCGGATCGGCGGGTTGGCGTAGATGCCGTCCACGACGAGGTCTTCGGGGACGTCGTCGGGGCCGGCGATGCGCACGTTGGTGAGGCCGTGGCGTCGGGCGTTCGTGGCGGCGAGGTCCCGGGCGCGTTCGTTCACGTCGACGGCCCAGACGGTGGCGAGCGGCGCCCGCCGGGCGAGTGCGAGCGCGATCGGCCCATAGCCGCACCCGACGTCGAGCAGCGTGACCGGTCGGTCGGTCGGCGGCGGAGGCGCCTCGAGCAGCAGGTAGTGCGTGCCGGGATCGATGCGACCGCCCGAGAACACGCCGCGATCGGTCGTGAGGCGGAGGTGCAGGTCCGGCAGCGCGAGGACCACCTCCGACGGCGCGGACGCGACACGCGGCTGCTCGCTGAAGTACTGCTCGGCGGCGCCCATCGTGGCGACGCTACCCGGGCCCGCCGGCGCCCTCCGGTAGCGTCTCCCCGTGCCGCCCTTGCCACTCCCGCCCGAATCGGTCCGGCGCATCGTCTATTTCGGTTCACCTGTCGCAGCGGTGCCGCCGCTCCGTGCACTCGTGGAGGCCGGCTACGAGGTTCCTCTCGTGGTGTCACGGCCCGACACGCGGCGCGGTCGGGGTGGGGTCGTCACACCGAGTCCCGTGAAGGCGGCGGCGCTCGGTCTCGGCCTGCAGGTCACCGATCGCGTGACCGATGCGGTCTCGGTCGAGGCCGATCTCGGCGTCGTGGTGGCCTACGGCGCCCTGTTGCGTCCTCCGGTGCTCGGACACCTGCCCCTCGTCAACCTGCACTTCTCCCTCTTGCCGAGGTGGCGGGGGGCTGCGCCGGTGGAACGTGCACTGCTCGCGGGCGACGCCGAGACCGGGGTGTGCGTGATGGCGGTGGAGGAGGGCCTCGACACCGGAGGGGTCTACCGCGCCGTCTCGGTGCCCATCGATCCGGAGGAATCGGCGGAGGATCTCCGTGGTCGGTTGGTCGATGCGGGAGTCGCAGCGTTGCTCGACTGCTGTGCGTCCGGGTTCGGATCGCCGCAGCCACAGGAGGGCGTGGCGACCTCCGCGGCGAAGCTCACGACAGAAGATCGGCGTCTCCACTGGGAGGAGTCGGCGGAGTTCCTGCACCGGGTGGTCCGGATCGGTCGGGCGTGGACGACCTTCCGTGGCCGGCGCCTGCTCGTGCACGCTTCCCGCCGGGCCACGGCCCCGGCCGGGGCCGTGTCGACGTGCCCACCGGGGACGATGGTGGGCACGGTGGTTTGCGCCGGGACCGGTTGGCTTCAGTTGCTCGAGGTGCAGCCGGAAGGGCGTGGGCGCCTCGAGGCGGCGGCTTGGCGCAACGGGGTGCGTCCCGGTGCGGACGAGCGGCTCGGCGGATGACGGCCGGCGCCCCACGTGGCCGACGTCGAGTCGGCGGACCCGCTGGTCCTCCCGCGCGCGATCCGGCCCCTCACGTTCGCACGGCGAGGTCCGTGGCGATCGAGGCCCTGCTGCGGATCGACGCCGGCGGTTACGCGAACCTGGTCGTTCCGGCGCTGCTCGACCGTTGTCGGCTCGCGGATGCCGATCGTCGTTTCGTCACCGAACTCGTCTACGGGGTCACCCGACTGCGGCGTGCACTCGACGCGTCCATCGACCCCTTCCTCGTCCGCGACGTCGACGCCCGGACCCGCGCGGGGCTCCGCCTCGGGACCTACCAGCTCGTGGTGCTGGCCACGCCTCCCCACGCTGCGGTGTCCTCCACGGTCGAGGCGGTCGGTGGGCGTTCGAAGGGGCTCGTGAATGCGGTACTCCGGCGGATCGCGACGTCACCGCCGGTCCCGACGGACGACGCGTCCCGGTTGAGCTATCCGGACTGGATCGTCGACCGCCTCGTCGCGGACCTCGGTCGCGACCGGGCGACGGCGGCGCTCGAGGCGATGAACGGTCGGGCGGTCACCCACATGCGCGACGACGGCTACGTGCAGGACCCGGCGTCGCTCGCCGTGGTCGCTCAGGTGGGCGCGACGGCCGGCGAGGTGGTCGTCGACGTCTGCGCGGCGCCGGGGGGCAAGGCGACGGCGCTCGCCGGGTCGGGCTGCTCGGTGGTCGCGGTCGAGCTCCACCCGGGTCGCGCTCGTCTGCTCGAGCGGAACCGACGCGCAACGGGTGCGCAACGCCTCGCGGTGGTGCGGGCGGACGGGCGATCGCTCCCACTTGCGGCGGGGTCCGTCGATCGGGTGCTCGTCGACGCGCCCTGCAGCGGGCTCGGGTCTCTGCGCCGGCGACCCGACGCTCGGTGGCGGGTCGACGACGCCGCACCGGAGCGTCTCGCAACGCTGCAGCGAGACCTGCTCGCGCAAGCGCGCCGGATCCTCCGACCCGGTGGGACCTTGGTCTACAGCGTGTGCACGCTCACGGCGACGGAGACGCTCGGAATCGACCGATGGTTGTCCGACACGATGCCGGATCTCGAGGCCCAGCCCACGATGCGTCGCCTCGACGGATCCGCCGTCGTCTGGGAGCCGTGGGGCCGGGGTGCGTTGGTGCTGCCGACCGTGGAGGGGTCGGACGGGATGTTCGTCCTCGTGCTCCGCGACGTCGGCCACCGAGCGACCTGACCGCTACCGTTCGGGGATGCCGGACGTTGATGCGACGGGGTTGCAGGCGAAGGTGCTCACGGTCTCCGACGGCGTCGTGCACGGGACCCGTGTCGATCGCTCCGGTGAGGCGCTCGAGGAGCTGCTGCGCGCGGGTGGGTTCGAGGTGGTCGAACGCCGGGTCGTCGCAGATGGTGTCGAGTCGGTCGCGGCGGCGCTTCTCGAGATGACCGACGGGTTCGCGGGGCTCGTCGCGTCGACGGGCGGCACCGGATTCGGTCCTCGCGACCTCACGCCGGAGGGCACCCGCACGGTGCTCGAGCGGGAGGCGCCCGGTCTCGCCGAGGCGATGCGCGCGGCCAACCCCGCTCCGGGGCGCCTCTCGCGGGCGCTCGCGGGCACCCGTGGCTCGGCGCTGGTGGTCAACACGCCAGGGTCGCCGGCGGGTGCGCAGGAGTGCCTCGGCGCGATCCTCGACGTGGTGCCGCACGCGCTCCGACTGCTCGCCGATCAGCCGTCGGAGCACTGAGGCCGGGAGCGGTCAGCCGCCCACCGGGGCGAGGTCGCTGCGCCGTTCGGCGGTGTCGACGTGCCCTTCCGGCAGGACCAAGCGCACGCGCCGTCCGGGCCCCTTTCCGCGGGGGAGGCGGAGGACGTTGGGGTCGACCTGCGCCTCGGGGTCGAGGTCGGCGAGCAGCGCGTCGATGCCGGCCCGGTCGTCGCACGCAGCGAGGTCCCGTCGCAGGTCCCCGCCGGGGAGCGGGTAGCCCTTCAGGTACCAGGACATGTGCTTGCGGAACTCCCGGACGGCGCGGACCTCGTCACCCCGCCAGGCGACGAGGTCGTCGAGGTGGGCACGCAGGATCCCGATGACGGCGCCGAGGGTCGGGGGAGCAGGCGTCGTGCCACCGGCGAGGCGGGCGGCGACCTCGGCGAACAGCCACGGTCGCCCGAGGCATCCGCGCCCGATGACGACCCCGTCCACCCCGGTGTGCTCGAGCATCCGCAGCACGTCATCGGCCTCCCAGAGGTCGCCGTTCCCGAGCACGGGAACGGTGGTGACGGCAGCCCGGAGCTCGGCGATGGCATCCCAGTCGGCGGCACCGTCGTAGAGCTGATCCGCGGTGCGGGCGTGGAGCGCGACCGCCGCGGCGCCCTCCTCGGCGGCGATCCGGCCGGTCGCCAGGTGGGTGAGGTGCTCCCGGTCGAGGCCGAGGCGGAACTTGACCGTCACCGGGATGGTGCCTGCGCCCCGGACGGCCGCGCCGATGATCGCTGCGAGCACGGTCGGGCGCGCCGGTACGGCGGCGCCGCCGCCCTGACGGGTGATCTTCGGCATGGGGCAGCCGAAGTTGAGGTCGATGTGGTCGACGTGGCCGCCGTCGACGAGCCGGCGGACGGCCTCGCCGCAGTCGGCGGCGTCGGTGGCGTAGAGCTGCAGGCTGCGAACGCCGCAGTCGGGTGGGAAGGCGACGAACTCCTGCCAGGTGCGACGGTCGCCGTGGCAGAGCGCGCGTGCGGAGACCATCTCGCCGACGTAGATGCCCGGTTCGGCGTCGTTCTCGGCGGCCTCGGGGCGGATCGCATCCCGGGCGAGGTCACGGCACAGACTGCGGAACGGCGGGTTGGTGACGCCGGCCATCGGCGCGAGCACCATTGGCGGCCAGACGGCATGGGGTCCGATGTGGAGTGTTCCGGGCGGGCTGGTCGTCACCGCAGGGCAGGGTACCGCCCGGTGCGTGGGCCGGTGGTGCCCCGCGCTAGCGTCGGCCGACGTGCTGAAGCTCGTCCTCCCGAAGGGTTCGCTCGAGAAGGCCACGCTCGACCTGTTCGAGTCGGCAGACCTCACGGTGAACCGGAGTTCCGCGGTCGACTACAAGGCGACCATCGACGACCCTCGGATCGCCGAGGTGCGGATCCTGCGCCCCCAGGAGATCCCGACCTACGTGGCGGAGGGCCTCTTCGACGTCGGGATCACCGGTCGGGACTGGGTCGAGGAGACGGGGGCGGCGGTGGTGAGCCTCGGTGAGCTCGCGTATTCCAAAGCCACGTCGAACCCGGTTCGCATCGTTGTCGCGGTGCAGCAGGAATCCGCAGCGACGACGGTGGCGGACCTGCCGCAGGGCCTCCGTGTCTCGACCGAGTACCCGAACCTGACCCGTCGCTTCTTCGAGTCCAAGGGCATCGACGCCGACATCCGGCTCTCCTACGGGGCGACCGAGGCCAAGGTGCCCGACATCGTGGACTGCGTCGTCGACATCACCGAGACCGGTCGGGCGCTGCGGGCGGCCGGGCTCAAGATCATCGACACGATCGTCACGTCCTACACCGAGCTCGTCGCGAATCCCGTCGCTGCGGCGGACCCGGCGAAGGCGCACGCGATGGCCCAGATCCGCACCCTCCTGCTCGGGGCGCTCGATGCTCGTGGGCGGGTGCTGCTCAAGCTGAACGTGCCGCGCGACCGCCTCGACGCGGTGATCGGCGCGATGCCTTCGGCCAAGTCGCCGACGGTGAACGAGCTGTACGGCGGGGCCGGTTACGCCGTCGAGTCGGTGGTGCCCAAGCGTGGCATCAACATGCTGATCCCCCAGCTGATGGAGCTCGGCGCGACGGACGTGTTGGAGCTGCCGATCCTCAAGATCATCCCGTGAGCACCGTCCGGGGAACGGGGACGGTGACGGCCTTCGACGACCCAGACGGCATCGGAACGCTCGTGGTCGCCGGTCGGGTGCTCCGGTTCCACGCTGCGGCGGTGGCCGACAGTTCTCGGCACGTCGAGGTCGGCGCCGTCGTCCGCTTCGTGGAACGCCCCGGTCATCACGGGGTCTGGGAAGCGGACTCGATCGAGCCGACCTGACGTCGCCGAGGTCAGCGAGTGCCGTCGTGGCGCACGGCGAGCTGCGCGAAGACCAGCATGAGCTGGTTGCGGGCGTCTCGGATCGTGGGCTCGTCGGCGCCGAGTCGCCCTTCGCAGGCATCGAGGAGCGCGGCGAGGGCGTCGATGGCGAGTTGCGCGGAACCGAAGTCGGGCGGCGTGGCGGAGAGGTGGACCGCCGCGAGCTGGTACAGGCCCATGGCGTGGTTGACGATGATGACGTCGGCGGGGGCCGCCCGCAGCGCCTCGTTGATCTCCGCGATGCGTGCTGCTGCGGCCTCGTCGACCGTCATCGAACCGTTGCCACCGGCGGCGGGGGCAGCGTCCTCCGTCGGGAGGTCGCCGCCGGGTGTCCACAGACTGCTCATGCTGCTAACCTAACGCCGCGTTCGGGGACCCTGGTTCCCGTCGTGACAATCCGGAAGCGGGGTGCGTCGCCCACGATGCATCCCCACCCGGCCACCTGCGGGTGCGTCGGGTCGATGTGCGACGAGCGGCGCCGGCGGTGCCGCTCCCTCGGGCGTCGGCATTTCGGCGCCCGTCCCGTTCCGGTGGCTGGCGTGTGGGTTCGAAGTTCCGACCGACGCAGCACCACGAGGAGGACGAGCGTCGCCCATGGGGAGTGATCAGAGATAGCAACGCCCGCCGTCAACGAGCCGAGGGTCAACGACCGGATTCGCGCACGCGAGGTCCGAGTGGTGGGACCGGATGGCTCCCAGATCGGCATCAAGCCTCTTCCGGAGGCTCTTGCTCTCGCTCGGGAGCTCGAGCTCGACCTGGTCGAGGTCGCCGATAAGGCCGTACCGCCCGTCGTCCGCATCATGGACTACGGCAAGTACAAGTACGAGGCGTCGCAGCGTGCTCGTGAATCGCGCCGGAACCAGACCGCCGTGGTGCTCAAGGAGATGAAGTACCGCCCGAAGATCGGGAAGGCGGACTTCGACACCAAGACCCGAAGCGTCGAGAAGTTCCTGCACGAGGGGCACAAGGTCAAGATCACGATCATGTTCCGGGGGCGGGAGATCTTCCACCCCGAGATCGGGCGCAAGATCCTCGACGACGTCGCCGCCGCGGTGATCCACGTCGGTCGGGTCGAGGTGCAGTCGAAGCTCGACGGGCGCAACATGACGATGGTGCTCGCACCGGACCGCAAGGGTGGTCACGGGCAGACACGTCGCCGGAGCGACTCCGGGCCGGGAGAGGTGGTCGAGGGCGCCGAGCCCGAGGCTGCCGCCGAGGTTCCGGAGAGCCCGACCGAGTGATCCCGACGGCGCACGGAGCGCGCCGTCCCGTTCGTTCCGCCGGCCCTTCGGGGCCCGAGGAGAAGGAAATACCGACCATGCCGAAGATGAAGTCGCACAGCGGGGCCGCCAAGCGGTTCAAGGTGACGGGTACCGGCCGGATCAAGCGTGGCCGCGCGTTCCGCAAGCACCTGTTCGAGAAGAAGCCGTCCACCAGGACGCGTCGTCTGAAGCCCATGCAGGTCGTTTCCCCCGCCGACGAGGCGGGTGCGAAGCGCCTGCTCGGGATGTGACGCCTCCAGCGTCCGTCCCGCCGGCCGGCTCGTCCCGGCTCGTCGTCCGTTCGTTCGATCTCCCCCCTGAGGAGGAACCGTCATGGCCCGTGTGAAGCGTGCCGTCCACTCCAAGAAGCGTCGCCGCGTCGTCCTCGAACGCGCGGAAGGGTTCTACGGCAACCGGAGCCGTTCCTACCGTGCCGCCAACGAGGCGGTCATGCACTCGCTGCAGTACGCGTTCCGCGACCGCCGAGCCCGCAAGGGTGATTTCCGGCGGCTGTGGATCCAGCGGATCAACGCGGCCTGTCGCCTGAACGAGATCAGCTACAGCCGCTTCATCTCCGGTCTGAAGGCTGCGGGTGCCGAGGTCGACCGAAAGGTGCTCGCCGACCTCGCCGTCTCGGACCCCGCCGCGTTCACCGCGCTGGTCGTGGTGGCCCGCGAGGCGCTCGCTGCGGCCGACGCCTGACCGTTCCCGGCCGGCTGGCGTGGTCGCAGGTGGCGGCAGCGGACCGTCGGGTCGTCCTGCGATCCTGCGTCGGATGTCGGAGTTGAGTCGCGATCCAGCGGCTCGGCGAAGTTCGCGCGCGACGGTGGTCGAGGGCCCTCGGGCCCTCGACGAAGCGGTCCGTGACGGTGTCCGGATCCTCGAGGTGGCGGTGGAGGAGCGCGTCGGACGCGCCGCGGTCGGTCTCGTCGGTCCGGAGGTCCCGGTGCACGTCGTCCGTGACGGTTCCCTCGCGAAGTCGAGCGACCTGGGGTCGTCCCAGGGGGTCGCCGCGGTGGTGGAACTCCCGCCACCGGCGACGTTTCCTGACGACGGCATCGTCCTCGTGCTCGTCGACGTCGCCGATCCCGGCAACGTCGGGACGCTCGTCCGTGCTGCGGACGCCGCCGGCGCTTCGGCCGTCGTCCGGGTCGGCGGGACCGACCCATGGGCACCGAAGGTGGTCCGGGCGTCCGCCGGGTCGGTGTTCCGCCTGCCGGTGGTCGAGGTCGACGATGCGACGGGGCCGCTCGAGCGGGCCGGCTTCCGGACGGTGGCGACGGTCGCCCGTGGCGGGAGCGCTCCCGACGAGGTCGAGCTCCTCGAACGGGTTGCGGTGCTCGTGGGGAACGAGGCGCACGGGCTCGCCGATGCCGTCGTCGACGCCTGCGACGAGCGGGTCAGCATCCCGATGGCGTCGGGGGTGCAGTCGTTGAACGCTGCAATGGCGGGCACGGTCGTGTTGTTCGAGTCGGTCCGACAGCGTCGGGTGGCTCGAGGTGGAGGGAGTTGGACGTGAGTGGGTCGTCGGGGCAAGGCTCGTCGTCGATGGGACCGGAGATCGATCGTGCGCTGACACAGGGGCTCGAACTGATCGGCGCCACCGCCGACCTCGAGGCGCTCGCTGCAGCGGAGACGGCGGTGCTCGGGCGGCGTGCGCCGGTCGTGGAGCTGCGTCGTGGGCTCGCAGCGCTCGACGAGGACGGCCGGCGCGTGTTCGGGCAGGCACTGAACACCGCCCGGCAGCGGCTCGAGTCGGCCGTGGGGGAGCGGCGCGCTGAGCTCGGGGCCGTCGAGCGTCGCCGTCGGCTCGAGGCGGAGCGCCTCGATCTGACCGAGGTGGTCCCAGAGCGCAGGGTCGGTCGCGTCCACCCGTTCACGGCGGCGTGGGAGCGCCTCGAGGACGTCTTCCTCGGCATGGGGTTCCAGGTCGCGGAGGGTCCCGAGATCGAGACCGAGGCGTTGAACTTCGGTGCGTTGAACTTCCCCGAGGGGCATCCGGCCCGTGAGAGCTTCGACACCCTCTGGGTCGAGTGGGGTGCTCCCGGGTCGACGCTGCTTCGCACCCACACGTCACCGGTGCAAGTGCGGACGATGTTGGCCCAGGAGCCGCCGATCTATGTGATCTGCCCGGGCAGGGTCTTCCGCCAGGACACCCCCGACGCGACCCACATGCCCGTCTTCCACCAGATCGAAGGGCTCGTGATCGACCGGGGGATCACGATGGGTGATCTCGCCGGCACGCTCGAGGAGTTCACGAAGGCCTTCTTCGGCGGGTCGTTCACGTCGCGTCTGCGTCCGTCGTACTTCCCCTTCACGGAGCCGTCGGCCGAGTTCGACATCCAGCGGCCGGATGGTTCGTGGATGGAGCTCGGCGGCTGCGGCATGGTGCATCCCAACGTGCTGCGCGCCGGTGGGATCGATCCGGAGGAGTGGTCGGGGTTCGCCTTCGGGTTCGGTATCGACCGGTTCGCACTGGCGCGTCACGGTGTCGACGATCTCCGTGAGTTCTGGAGCGGGGACATCCGCTTCCTTTCGCAGTTCTGATCCCCGGTCCGCCGTTGCGGACCTCGTTCCGAGGAACCCTGCATGAAGGTTCTCCTGTCCTGGCTGCGTGAGTTCGCCCCGATCGAGGGGCAGGTCGACGCGCTCGCGGACGAGCTGTCCTCGCTCGGCCTCGCCGTCGAGGAGATCGTCCGGGTCGGGGCCGGTCTCGACGGGGTCGTCGTCGCGCGGGTGCTCGCCTGTCGGCCGCATCCGGCGGCCGACCGCATCCAGCTCGTCGATGTCGACGCCGGGGACGGCGCCGCGCTGCAGGTCTGTTGCGGGGCGTTCAACATGGCACCGGGTGATCTGGTGCCGCTCGCGACCGTCGGCACGACGATGCCGGACGGGTTGCGTATCGAGCGCCGCAAGCTCCGTGGCGAGTGGTCGAACGGGATGCTCTGCTCCGCCTCGGAGCTCCGCCTCGGCGGTTCCTCCGAGGGGATCATGATCCTCGAGGGCGGGTTGGCGCCGGGGACGGACTTCCGCGCTGCACTCGGGATCACCGAGGACGTCCTGTTCGACCTCGACGTCACCGGGAACCGACCCGACGCGCTGTCGGTCGCCGGCGTCGCCCGGGATCTCGCCGCTCGTGTCGGCGTCCCGTTCCGCTTCACCGATCCCGTTGTCCCAGCCCCGGTCGGCGGTGCGGTCGGCGAGGCGGTGGCCGTGCGCAACGATGCCCCGGATCTGTGTGGCCGGTTCGCCGTGCGGGTGCTCCGCAACGTGGTGGTTGGCCCGTCACCTTCCTGGGTCGTCGATCGGCTGACGGCCTGCGGTATGCGGCCGGTCAACAACGTCGTCGACGCGTCCAACTACGTGATGTTGGAGCTCGGCCAGCCGTCGCACACCTTCGATCTCGACCGGGTCGCTGGCGGCTCGATCGCCGTGCGTTGGGCCCGTGACGGCGAGACCCTCGAGACGCTCGACGGGGTCGTGCGCACGCTCGAACTGCGGGACGGGGTGGTCGTCGACGGTGACGACCGGGTGATCTCCCTCGCCGGGGTCATGGGCGGCGCCTCGACGGAGATCTCCGAGCAGACCACGTCGGTCCTGCTCGAGATGGCCTGGTGGGACCCAATGACGGTCGCCCGCACGGCGCGACGCCACGGGCTGCGGTCCGAGGCGTCGACCCGGTTCGAGCGGGGTGCCGACCCGGAGATCATCGACCGCGCGCTGCAACGCTTCGCCGAGGTCCTCGCGGCATCGTCGCCGCTCGAGCTCTCGCCGGGGACCTTCCTGGTCGAGGGCACGCTCCCGCCGGCAGCGACGGTCCGACTCCGCACCGAGCGGGTCAACGCGATTCTCGGAACCTCCCTGTCGCCGGAGGAGATCCGCAGCACGCTCGAGCCGATCGGGTTCGCCTGCCGCGTGGTCGGCGCCGACCACGACGTCGACGTGCCCTCCTTCCGCCGTGTGGATTCGTCCACCGAGATCGACGTCATCGAGGAGGTAGCGAGGCAGTACGGGCTGAACCGGATCGCCCGGACCGTTCCGGTGCCGGAGTCCCAGACGGGTTCGCTGACCGTCGTGCAGTCGGAACGTCGACGGCTGCGCAGGGCACTCGTCGGGTTCGGCCTGACCGAGGTGATGCCGGTGCCGTTCCTCGCGCCGGGTGACTTGCAGCGAGCAGGCTTCCCGACGGATGCCGTGGTGGTGACCAACCCGCTCGTGGCCGAGGAGTCGGTCATGCGGACGAGTCTCCGACCGGGGATCCTGAAGACGCTCGCCTACAATGCGTCGCACCGCAACACCGGGCTCGAGATCTTCGAGATCGGCCACGTGTACCTCCCGACCGACCGCTCGGCGGACCTTCCCGACGAGCGGGAGTTCCTCGCCGTGGCCCGTGCCGGGCGCGACGCTGCTGCGGCGGTTGAGGCGTGGCAGGCGGTCGTCGACACACTCGGCCTCGTCGACGTGGGGCTCCTCAACACCACGGTTCCGGGGCTGCACCCGACGCGTGCAGCGGAGGTTTCCGTCGGCGGGCAGGTCGTGGGCGTGCTCGGCGAGGTGGACCCCGAGGTGCTGGGCGCGTTCGGGGTCTCGGAGCGGGTGGCGTGGCTCGACGTCGATCTGAGCCTCCTCGCCGGGCTCCCGCAGGGTTCGCGCTCCTACCGACGGGTGAGTCGATTCCCCTCGAGCGACGTCGATCTCGCGTTCGAGGTCGACGACGAGGTTCCGGCGTCGGTGGTGGGGGCAGCGGTGCGTGCCGCCGGAGGGGACCTGCTCG
>VGBO01000035.1 GCA_016870475.1 Actinomycetota bacterium
GTCTCGCCTCCCCGGATGAAGAACGGGCCGACGAGATGCCCGCGGTCGTCGTCGTTGCGGATCTCGATGACGTCCCCGACCCGGACGTCGAGGGTGGCGGGCAGCACGTCGATCGGCTCACCCCGGTCCGCCGCCTCGCCGGCTCCGGGGGGGATCACGAACCGGAGGTCCGCCTCGCGGTCCGCTGCCGCCACCCGGAACGTGTCGGCCCCGCCGCAGGCGACGCCGGTGGACAGCAGGCCGGCCAAGGCGACCGCGGCCACCGCTCGGCGGAGGCGCTTCGGGGCGGACGGCACCCTCCGAGGATAACGACGGTCCCCGGGCAGCCGGTCCGTCGAAGCGGCAGACTGCGTCCATGACGGCCGTACCTGCCCCGGCGACCCCCGGTGCGAAGATGAACTACCTGATCCGGCGCCGACCGACGTCGACGCGTGAGGAGCTCGTCGCGCACTGGTTCGCGAACCACATGCCGAACGTGATCGCCGGCCAGCTCGACCGGGCGTCCCGGGGCGAGTTGCACGCCTGGCGCTACATCGCGACCCTCTTCGACCCCCTCGCCGACGGCTCCCAGCCCTGGGACGGGGTCGCCCAGCTCTGGTGGGACCAGGTGCTCCCGCAACCGGCGGTCCCTCACGGCACCGAGCCGGCGGACATGTTCCAGCACAAGGCGGAGCCGTACTCGCCGTGGGCGACGGTGGAGCACGTCGTGCTCGACGGCACGGTGCCGGTGGTGCCGAACAGCATCGGCGCACCGTTCCCGACGACCCGGACGGGGATGGTGAAGATGGTGGCGCTCGTCGCCGCGCGTGACGGTGTCGATCTCGCGGCGATGCACCGGAGCTGGCTCGAGGTGCACGCCCCGAACGTGGTCACCACGCTGCAGGCCGTCGGCGCCGTCCGGTATGTGGTGAACCTCTCCACCGACCCGACGACGGCGCCGTTCGCGGGGATGGCGGAGCTGTGGTTCCGGTCGGTGGACGACCTGCGCCGGTTCGAACGTGAGGTCGAGTCCGACCCGTTCGGCGATCTCGTCGACCCGGCGCGCAGCCTCCGCTTCCGGGCGCACACGGAGATGATCGGGATCCCGTGACCGAGCTCGCCGCATCGCGGAGTGCCGGCCCGCTCGCCGGCCTGCGGGTGGTGGAGATCTCCGTGTACGCGCAGGGACCGGTCGCCGGCATGATCCTCGCGTCGCTCGGCGCCGACGTCGTCAAGATCGAGGCGGTCGGACACGGTGATCCGTTCCGCAGCTACCTCGGCATGTACGGCGTGCAGCTCGACGACGACGGTCGGCGGTGGATCTTCGCGTCGGTGAACCGTGGGAAGCGGTGCATCGCGCTCGACGTCGGCTCGGAGGCCGGTCGCCCGGTGTTCCACCGGCTGCTCGCCGACGCGGACGTGTTCGTCACCAACCTGCGCCCGGATTCCCTCGACCGTCTGGGGGCCGATGAGGCGACCGTGCGTGCGCTGAACCCGCGCATCGTCTACGCGCGCGGCGCCGGGTTCGCGATGCGGGGCGAGCTCGCCTCGCTGCCCTGCCAGGACACGGTCGGCATGGCGTACTCGGGGTTCATGGACCTCGTCTCGACGACCGAGGAACCGAACTACCCGCCCGGGGCGATCAGCGACGTGGCGACCGGGTCGAACCTGGCGTCGGCGATCCTCGCCGGTCTGGTCCAGCGCTCGATCACCGGTCAGGGGTGTGCGGTGGGCACCTCGCAGGTGCAGACGATGGTGTGGCTGCAGCTCTTCGGCGCCGGGTTCGTGAACAACCTCGGTCAGGCCCCCGCCCGGTTCGATGTGGCGAACCCGTCGAGTCCGCTGCTCAGCATGTACGCGACGGCGGACGGGTGGATCTCCATCGGCGCGGTGAACGACCCGCAGTGGCGAGTCATCGCGACGACGATGGATCTCGCCCACCTCCTCGACGATCCCCGGTTCGCGACGCTTCCCGATCTCATCGACAACACGGTCGAGGGCACGCCGATCCTCGCCGCGGCGTTCCGGTCGCAGCCGACGGCGCACTGGTGGGACCTGTTCCGCAGCGCGGGCATCTGGGTGGCACCGGTCAATCGGCTCGGTGACCTCGCGTCGGATACGTCGATCCTCGAGAACGAGTACCTCGTCACGTTCCCCGACGGGTCCGTCGGCACCCCCGCACCGTTCGAGGTCGACGGATGGCGCGGGGCGCGGACGGTGGCGTCCGACTACGGCGCGGACACCGACGACGTCCTCGCTGAACTCGGCTACGACGTCGACGACGTGGTGGCGTTACGGGTCGCCGGTGCGGTGTTCTGACCGACCTCAGCCACCGGTGCGCGGCCCGAGGCCACGCGCCTGACCGAACACCTTCGCCGGCGCGTCACGATTGACCGACGGCAGGTCGGGTGCCCGGTAGACGGCCATGCGGACGTTCTGTGCGCAGTCCCCTTCGAGGGTGCACCCGAGCACGCCGGAGATTCCCGGGTACCCGCTCACCCGGAGCAGTTCGGTGCGCACCTGCGCGCGATCGATGAGCAGTCCGCCGTCCGCGGTCGGTACGGCCGACCGGCGGATCGCGTCGAACAGGAGTTGCGTGGCGTCGAAGGCGTGGGCGTGGAAGTCGGTGATCGGGTCGCGGCCGGTGTTGCGGCGGTACGCGTCGAGGAACGCGGTCGCGTAGAACTCGTTGTCGTCGTAGAAGCTGAAGTCGGGACCGGATGCGTACAGCTCGCCGAGGTCGGCGCCGAGCGCGGTCAGCAGCGTCGGCTCCGAGCACGCCTCCCCGACGAGGAGCGGGAGCTCGCGCAGTGTCGGCCGGTCGCGCACGGCCCGGGCGATCGGTTCGCACGACGGGCTCACCACGGGAAGGAACACGAGTTGCGGACCGGTCGCGGCGATCCGGGCGGCGAGCGCCGCATCGGTCTCGCCCGCAGGGCGGGTGATCACCGTCGCGGTCCCGCCGCGGCGGCGGATCGTCTCGGCGAACACGGTGGCGAGCTGCGTCGAGTACGACTCGCCCTCGAGCGCGACGGCGGTCACCGTCGTCCAACCGCGACTCGTCGCGAAGTTCGCCGTGACCGTGCCCTGCACGACGTCGTTCCACGCCACGCGGAAGTAGTACGGCTCGTGCCGGTTCGGATCGGTGAGTGACGGTGCCGTGTTCGACGGTGAGATGAGCGGGATCTTGGCGGCGCTGAACGCCTTGTCGGCGACGTCGAGGGCTGCCGTCGAGCACGTGGTGCCGATCACCCCGAGCAGTTGCCGTTCGGCGATGAGCTGCTGTTGCGCCGTGGTGGTCGTTGCGGCCGAGCAGCCGTCGTCTCGTTCGAGGAGGACGACCGACCGGCCCAACAGGGTCCCGTCGATGCCGTCGAAGGTGCCGTCGAGGTAGTCGACCGCGAGCTCGATGGCCGCGGCGGAGTCCTGGCCGGTCGGCCGCCGGGCGGAGAGGAGGGATCCGATGATGATCGGGTCGTCGGGGCCGATGCGGACACAGTCGGCGGCGGTCGGGTCGCATCCTTGGTCGACGGCCTGGTCGGTGGTCGCACGCACCCACGACAGGTACTCCCCGGCTCGGAGGTCGGCGGCGACGTCGGCGATCGGTCGGGGCGACACGGTGAACGCGCCACGGAACGGCGCGCTCACGGCGAGGACCGCGCCGAGGTCGAGGCCGACGAGCACGATCACGCCGGCGGCGACGGTGGAGTACCGCCGCCCGTGCCGAGCGGCGACGAGGAGGGCCTCCACGATGAAGGCGATCCCCGACAGCAGGGCTAGGACGAACAGGGGCACGGGGAGCTCCTGTTCGGCGATGGCGAGCCGGTGGCCGCGGGCGACGGTGATCGCGGTCGCGGACTTGCTCAGCTCGTCGGCGGCCTGTCCGGGCGCGTAGTCGCGGTTCCCGATCCGGGCGACGTCCTGTTGGAGGTCGGCGAGGCGGTCGAACGCCTCGGAGTCCGGGTTCTCGCCGGCGAGCGCCGGCCATTCGCTCGCGGTGACCGCTTCGCCGTAGCGGGCGAGCCGATCCTGCAGCAGGGTGGCGTCGGCGGGAGGGAACACGGCGCTCGTGTATGCGAGGGAGCTCATCGCGGCGGCTTCGTTCGCAACGGTCCGCTGCATCTCGCGGAGGGTCCCGTACTCCTGGGCGATGAGGAAACCGGTGAGGATGGCGAACAGGCCGGCGGCCCCGCTCACACTCGCCCCGGCGATCGCGTCCCGGACCCGGGCGGGGAGACGCCCGAGCAGCACGGTCGCTGCGACACCCGCGACCGAGACGAGCAGGACCGCTGCAGCGAGGATCCACAGAGTGGACATCGAAGTCAGCCAGATCACGACGGGAATTCTTGCCGCGGCCCGGCACGTATCGCTAAGTGACGAGGTGCACAGCCTGCCGGGGTAACGATCGTCCTGCCAGGGACGATGACAGGGGTGTCGGAGCGACACGGAGGTCGACAGATGTCTCGACGGATGATGGCAGTGGTGGGGTTGACGGTGGCCGGGATGCTCGGTGCCGCCGGTGCCGCCGGTGTCGCAGGTGCGGCCGATGCGGCAACCTCGGGCCTCGTGCTCGACGCCGCGCTCGACGTGCTCGGCCTCGAACTCGACGACGCCGACCTCCGCGCCGACCTGATCGACGGGGTCGGCGACGCGATCGACGACGGTGTGATCGACGACGGCGTGATCGACGCCATCACGGACGATCCGGACGGTGTCGACCTCGACGACCAGCTCGACGACGCCATCGCCCGGTGGGCCGAGGACGCCCCCGCATGGCGCACCGCCTACGCCGAGGCTCGGACCGAGTTCCGAGCGTGCGTGGACGGTCGTGACGAGGGCGAGAACGCGTCAGGCTGTGCTGCCGATCTCGTCGCAGCGCTCCGAGCCGCCCGCGAGGAGCGGCGGGAATCACCGATCGCAACCGCTCCGGGCCGGACGAATCCGGGCACCGGGACCGGTGCACCGTCGACCTCGGTTGCCGGCCCGAGCGCCGAGCGCAGCGATCGACCCGGCAACGGCAACAGCGGCCAGGACCGGCCGTCGACGACCCGGCAGGCGCCCACGACGTCGCAGCGCGGCGCGAACGCTCCCGGAAAGCAGGGCCGCTCCTGATGCGAGGTCGTGTCCTGGTCACCGGGATGCTCGCCGTCGGTCTCCTCACCGGCTGCACGGGCGACGCCGAGCGGGCCACGCCCGCAGCCGACCGCCCCGTCGCCGAGTCGATCACCGACGCCGCAGCACTCCGGCCGTCCGGCGTCCTCCTCGCCGCCGTCCTGCTCGCCACCGGCGACGTCGGCGCCGCCGTGGCGGAAGGCATCGTCTCGCCGGAAGAGGTCGATGCGGCCGTCGCCGCCGTCGCGGCGGGTGACCTCGACTACTGGCGGGTCGCCGTGTCGTCCGGTTCCCGCTGAGGCGGCGGCGCAGCGCGGCTACGGTCCGCGTATGGCACGGGGTCTGCTCGCTCCCTACCGGGTGCTCGACTGCACCGACGAGCGGGGCGCGTTCGCCGGCCTGCTGCTCGCCCAGCTCGGCGCCGACGTGGTCCTCGTCGAACCACCGGACGGCGGTCGCACCCGCCGGACGGCACCGTTCGTCGACGACGTCCCCGGGGTCGAACGTTCCCTGGTTCACCAGGTGCTCAACCGGGGGAAGCGTTCGGTCGTCGCGGAACGGTCCGCGCTGCTCGACCTCGTCACCGATGTCGACGTCCTGCTCACGAGCGGTGGTCCGGCGGAGCTCACCGCAGCGGGGATCCCGTCGGCCGATGTGCTGCTTGGGCGGAACCCGGGCCTCGTCGTCGCGAACGTCAGCGGGTTCGGGCTGACGGGTCCGAAGGCCGACTGGGCGGACGGCGACCTCGTGTGCGCAGCGGCCGGGTTGCAGCTCTCCCTCACCGGTGACGCCGATCGTCCGCCGTTGCGATGCGCCGTGCCGCAGGTGTTCGCGTCGGCGTGCGGCGACGCGGTCGTCGGCGTGCTCGTCGCTCTCGCAGAACGCCAACGGTCGGGTCGCGGCCAGGTGGTGGACTGCTCGGCGCAGGAGTCCTGGGTCTGGGCGTCGTTCTACCTGTCGTACGCGACGCCCTGGCGGTCGCCGGTGTCGTCACGCAACGGTGCCGCGCCGCGAACCGGCCGGTCGACGATCCGGTTCGATTTCCCTGCCGCGGACGGTGCGGTGACGATCACGCTTGCGTTCGGTGCCGCGGTCGGGCCGTACACGAACCGGCTCGTCGCCTGGATGGCCGCGGCCGGCGAGTGCGACGGCGAGCTCGCCACCACCGACTGGTCGACGTTCGACCTGGCATCGGACCCGGGTCGCCAGGTCCGTCTGAACGACGCCGTCGCGGCGTTCACTGGTCGCCGGACGAAGGCCGAACTCCTTGCGGCGTCACGGGAGCGACGGCTGTTGCTCGCCCCGGCATTGCGACTCGACGAGGTGCTCGCTGCCGAGCAGTTCGCTGAGCGGGGTTCGTGGGCGGCCGTTCCCATCGAGGGCGGTCGGACGGTTCGGGTTCCGGGCACGTTCGCGCAGGCCGTCCCCGAACCCTTGGCGTCGCTGCAGCCGGCGCCGCTGCTCGGCTCGTCGACGTTCCCGCCCTTCGCCGCCCGACTGCCCGAGTCCGCCGCCGGGGATCGTGGCGCTGCCCCGCTCGAGGGTCTGCGGGTGCTCGATCTGACGACGTCGTTCGCGGGCCCGCTCACCGGTCGGATGCTGGCCGCGTTCGGCGTCAGGGTGGTGAAGGTCGAGTCCGAACGTCGCCCCGACTTCGCGCGGACGACGGGACCGTTCCTCGATCCGACGATCGACGGGTCGGCGTCGTACGCCCACACGAACGCCAACAAGTGGTCGATCACCCTCGACCTGTCGAACCCGGCGGCTCGGCCGGTGCTCGAGGACCTCGCGCGCTGGGCGGACGTGATCATTGACGCGTACGCACCGGGCGCGCTCGGCCGCATGGGGCTCGACGAGATGACGTTGCGACGCCTGAACCCGACGGTCGTGCTCCTGCAGTCGACGATGCTCGGCCAGACCGGGCCGTTCGCTTCGATGCCCGGGTACGGGAACATGGCGGGCGCGTTGTGCGGGTTCTTCACCACCACGGCGTGGCCGGATCGCTCGCCGGTCGGACCGTGTGGCGCGTACACCGACATGGTGTCGCCGCGCTTCGCCGCCGCGGCGATCCTCGCGGCGCTCGACCACCGGCGCCGGACCGGGGTCGGGTCGCGCGTCGATCTCGGCCAGGGCGAGGCGTGTCTGCAACTCCTCGCACTCGGGATCGCGGACTCTCAGGCGAACGGACGGAGCTGGGAGCACGTCGGCAACCGCGACGCGTTCCGGGCGCCGCACGGGGTGTACCCCGCGCTCGGCGACGACGCGTGGGTCGCGGTGGCGTGTGCGGATGATGCGCAGTGGTCGGCGCTCGCCGCCGTGCTGGGCCGGGCCGACCTCGCCGGGCTGTCGCTCGACGAACGGATCGGTCGCCACGACGAGCTCGACGATGTGATCGCCGCGTGGACCGTGACGCAGAGCGGTGATGCGGCGGCGACGGTGCTGCAGGGGGCCGGGGTCGCTGCGCACGCCGTGCAGAACAGCCCCGAATGTGCGGTCGACCCGCAGTTGCTGCACCGGGGTTGGGTGATGGACCTCCCGCACTCGGCGATCGGCTCGCTCGCCGTCGGTGTCCCGCCGATGCGGCTGTCACGGACGCCCGCTCGCCTCGAGACCGCCGGACCGTGCCTCGGCGAGCACACGGCGGAAGTGCTCACCGAACTGCTCGGCTACGGCGACGACCGGATCGCCGAGCTCGCCGTCGCCGACGTACTCCGCTGACGGTACGGTCGCGCCATGCAGGTCACCGACACCGAACGTGCCTTCCGGGCCATGGTCCGCCAGTACGTCGAGGACAAGGTGAACCCGCGCATCCCCGAGTGGGAGGACGCGGGGATCATGCCGTTGCACGAGATCTTCTCGGACATGGCGGCGCTCGGCATGCTCGGTCTCGAGTACGACCCCGCCTACGGCGGCCAGGGTGCCGACCACGTGTACACGCTCGTCCTCGCCGAGGAGTTCGGTCGGTGCGATCACGGCTCGTTGCCGATGGCGCTCGGTGTGCAGGTCGACATGGCGACGCCGTCGCTCGCCCGGTTCGGCACGCACGAGCAGAAGGAGCGGTTCCTCCGTCCGGCGCTCGAGGGTCGGATGGTGGCGTCGATCGCGGTCAGCGAACCCGACCACGGGTCCGACGTGGCGGGGATCCGCACCCGCGCCGTGCGTGACGGTGACGAGTGGGTGATCAACGGGTCGAAGATGTGGATCACGAACTCGGTGCAGGCCGACTGGTTGTGCCTCCTCGCCCGCACCTCCGACGAGGGCGGCTACGCGGGGATGAGCCAGATCATCGTCCCGACCGACACCCCCGGGTTCAGCGTCTCCCGAAAGCTCGACAAGCTGGGGATGCGGGCGTCGGACACGGCGTTGTTGGCGTTCGACGACTGCCGGGTCCCGGTGGCGAACACGATCGGTGCGGTCGGCAAGGGCTTCCAGCAGCAGATGGCCCAGTTCGTCGTCGAACGGATGTGGGGCGCGTACGCCGTGGTCGGTGCGTGCGACCTCGCACTCGAGCGGACCGCTGCGTACCTGCGGGAGCGCACGGTGTTCGGCGAACCGTTGCTCGCCAAGCAGTACATCCAGTTCAAGCTCGCCGAGCTCGCCGCCGAGGTCGACCTGCTCCGGTCCTACAACCGGTCGATCGCCGAGGCCTACCAGCGGGGTGAGGACACGACGAGGCAGGCGACCATCGCCAAGCTCACGGCCGGCCGGCTCGTCCGACGGGTCGCGGACGAGTGCCTGCAGTTCCACGGTGGGATCGGGTACGTCGAGGAGACGTGGACGGCCCGGTTCTTCCGCGACAACCGCCTCACCTCCATCGGAGGCGGGGCGGACGAGGTGATGCTGCAGGTCCTCGCCCGGATGGACGGCTTCGTCGCCTGAACGCCCGCCGGCTCAGACCGCGGCGCCGGTGAGCGCTCCGATGCCGAGCGCGATGAGCAGTGCGGCGGTGCCGCCGACGAGGACGCGTACCGCCGCCCGCCCGGTCGGGGCACCGCCGAGGCGTGCGCCGGTCGCGCCGAGCGCGACGAGGCCGACGAGGGTGACGAGCATCGTGGCGACGACCCGTGCTGCGTCGGGGGCGCCGACGACGACGAGGATCGGGATCAGCGCCCCGACGACGAAGCTGAGCGCGGAGACCGCGCTCGCCTGCACCGGGTTGGCGAGGTTGTCGAGGTTGATGCCGAGCTCGTCGCGGGCGTGGATGCGCAGCAGGTTGTGGCGGCCGAGTTCGTCGGCGACGAGCGCCGCGGTTGCCGGTGACAGCCCGCGGGCCTCGTAGATCGCGGCGAGCTCGGCGTGTTCGGCCTCGGGGAAGTCGCGCAGTTCGGCGGTCTCCCGGGCGAGGTCGGCCTGTTCGGTGTCCCGCTGGGAGCTGACGGACACGTACTCACCCGCGGCCATCGACAGCGATCCTGCGGTCATGCCGGCGATCCCGGCGACGAGCACGGCCGACCTCCCGCTGTCGGCTGCGGCGACGCCGACGATGAGTGCAGCGGTCGAGATCAGGCCGTCGTTGGCGCCGAGGACGGCGGCACGCAGCCAACCGGCACGTTCGCTCTTGTGCTCCTCGGCGGGCTGTTCGGGGGTCGCGGACATGGGTCCAGCATGGCGGATCGGGTGGAGCTTTCGGCAAGGCGATCCCGGCACCGTGGGCCCCGCGCCCGGGTAGGGTCCCCGGATGGCCGCCCGACTCGTCGCCCGCAACGACGTTCCCGACGCCGTCGACACGCTCCTCCGGGCGTTCTCGGAGGATCCGCTGACCGTCTGGCTCTACCCCGACGGGGGTGAGGCCGCCCGGTCGTGGTTCGAGGTCGGCGTCCGTGCGGGTGTGCGCCGGGGCCACACCTACCGTTCGGGTGACGGCGGGGCGGTTGCGGTGTGGGCGCCGCCGTCGGTGAACAACCTCGACCGCAACGACGGTGCGGCGCTGCAGGCGGCGATGGCCGAGCACTACGGCGACGCCGGTCTCGCCAGGCTCGCCGCGGCGGCGCAGGCCACCGGCGCGGCGCACCCGCACGAGCCGCACTTCTACCTGTTCCTGCTCGGGGCCGCCGAACGCGGCCGGGGCGGGGGTGCCGAGGCGATCGCCCCGGTGTTGCGGGCGTGCGACGAGCAGGGTTGGCCCGCCTACCTCGAGTCGTCGAGTCCGCTGAACGTGTCGTTCTACGAACGGCAGGGGTTCACGCCGACCCGGCCGATCGAGATCGACGGCGGTCCGACGCTGCTCGGGATGTGGCGCGACCCGCAGCCGCGCTGACCGGGCCGGTCAGGTCCCGGCGACCTCGGCGGTGAGCGCGAAGACCGGGTCGAACGCCGCGATGCCCGTGGGTTCGCCGGGCTGTTCGACACGAAGGATCACGATCTCGTCGGCGAGTCCCTCGTAGGAGCGGACGCGCGCCGCGCACTGCGCCGGGGTGCCGGTGATCGTCATCGTGTCGATCACCTCGTCGGGCACGAGGGCCATCGCCTCGCGGGTCCGACCTGCGGGCATGAGCTCGGTGGCACGGTCCGCGAACTCGCCGAACCCGAGCTGTCGGAGCTGGGAGTCGTAGTAGGGGTGCGGCACCGGGTGGTACAGCCCGCAGATCTTGTGGCGGACCGTTTCCCGGGCGATCTCCTCGTCGTCGTTCACGCTCACGAGCGCACCCATCGGGAACGCGAGCGCTTCCGGGTCGCGCCCGACGGCGACCGCACCTTCACGGGCGTTCGGCATGACGACGTCGCGCAGGAACGTCGTCGACGACATGATCCCCACCGCGACGCCGTCGGCGACCTCGCCGGCGAGACGCACCATCCGCGGTCCCGACGCCGACAGCCAGACCGGCAGGGCGGGGCGGGCCGGTTCGAACGTGGCCCGCCAGCGGATCCGGTGGTCCGGTCCCTCGAAACGCACGGGTTCACCCGCCCGGGCGGCGACGACCTGTCGGACGATCGTCACGTAGTCACGCAGTTTGCGCACCGGTGTCGCCGTGTCGGCACCCATGTACCACTCGTTCATGTGGCGGTTGCCGGTGCCCACACCGAGCACGAACCGCCCACCGCTCAGCTCGTCGAGGTCCCGGGCGGTGATGCCGGTGAGCCATGGGTCGCGGGCGTAGGCGTTCACCACGTAGGTGCCGACGGTGATCCGTTCGGTCGCAGCGATCACTGCGGCGGCGGCGACGACGGCGGACCGTTGCGCCTCGGCCGGGTACATCGCCGCCATACCGGCCGCCTCACCGGCGCGGGCGAGGTCGACGAGGGCGTCGAGGGAGGGGTCGAACCCGAGGAGCAGACCGAGGCGCATGGCGACACGCTACCGTTGCGCGATCGCCGCAGGAGGCCGCAATGACCACGCCGACGCCGCCGGGTTGGTACCCGGACACGAATGCTCCGGGGACGGAGCGGTACTGGGACGGCAACGCGTGGACGGCCTCGACCCGGCCGATCGGTGGCGCAGCCCCCGCAGCGCCGGCATACGGCGCACCGGCCGCACCGGCCGCACCGGCGGCGCCCGGCTACGGCGCACCGGGGTATGCGTCCCCGGGCTACGGCGCCCCCGGCTATGCGGCGCCGACCTCCGCGCCGGTGCCGGCGAAGAAGCGCAGCGTCGGCAAGATCCTGCTGATCATCTTCCTCGTGCTCCTCGTGCTCTGCGGCGGCGGTGGCGGCACGGCGGTGTTCCTCGGGTACCGGGCGATCTCGGCGAAACTGGATCCGGGACGTGAGTACCTCGAGGCGATCGCCGAGTCCCGGTTCGCCGCAGCGGAGGCACTGACCTGTTCGGACGGTCCCGACCCGAGGGTCGTGGCCGCCGATCTCGTCGACGTCGGTTGGCGGAACGAGGCGACGGTGACGAGCTACTCCAACGACAACGGGTACCGCACGATCTCCGGCACCGTCGGGGCACGTGAGGTCCCGATCGTGCTCGAGCTCGGTGACGGGGACTGCATCGCCGGCGTCATCGTCGGCTGAGGGCGGGCACGGTCGTGACGGACGTCAGTCGGATCCTCTCGAACGACACCTCGTTGCGGGAACGCGCCCGCGTCGTGATCCCCGGCGGCATGTACGGGCACCAGAACGCTCGGTCCCTGCCGGAGGGGTTCCCGCAGTTCCTCACCCACGGTGAGGGCGCGCGGATCTGGGACGTCGACGGCAACGAGTACGTCGACTTCCTGTGCAGTTACGGCCCGATCGTGCTCGGCCACCACGACCGGCGGGTCGACGCGGCGTTCCGCGCCGCGACCGAAGGGACCCGCGCCGACTGCCAGAACGGCCCGTCACCGGTGATGGTCGACCTCGCCGAACGGCTCGTCGAGGTCGTCGACCACGCCGATTGGGCGATGTTCGCGAAGAACGGCACCGACGCCACCACGATGTGCGTGACGATCGCCCGTGCGACGACCGGTCGTCGCAGGGTGCTCGTGGCCGAGGGCGCCTACCACGGTGCCGCCCCGTGGTGCACCCCGCTCCCGACCGGCACGACGCCCGAGGACCGGGCCCACCTCGACCGGTTCCGCTACAACGACCTCGAGTCGGTTGAGGCCGCCGTGGCCCGCGCCGACGGCGACCTCGCGGCGATCGTCGTGTCGCCGTTCCGCCACGACGCCCGCTTCGACCAGGAGCTCGTCGACCCGGCGTGGGCGGCGGCATTGCGTCGGATCTGCGACGACACCGGCGCGGCACTCGTCCTCGACGACGTCCGGTGCGGGTTCCGACTCGCGTTCGGGGGGTCGTGGGAGCCGATCGGCGTGCGCCCCGATCTGAGCGCCTGGAGCAAGGCGATAGCGAACGGCCATCCGCTTGCGGCGGTGCTCGGCAACGACCGGTTCCGTGACGGCGCCGAACGCATCTACGTGACCGGTTCGTTCTGGTTCGCGGCTGTTCCGATGTTCGCGTCGCTCGCGACCATCGACGCGCTCGAGGAGGACGACGCCGTGGTGCACATGGAGCGCATGGGGATGCTGCTTCGTGCCGGGCTCGCCGAGCAGGCGGCGTCGCACGGGCTCACCATCGTGCAGTCCGGTCCGCCGCAGATGCCCTTCCTCACCTTCAGCGCCGACACGGCGTTCGAGCGGGCGAACGTGTTCACGGCGACCGCGGCGCGCCATGGGGCGTACTTGCATCCTTGGCACAACTGGTTCCTGTGCGGCGCACACACGCCCGACGACATCGCCGACGCGCTCGTCGCTACCGACGCCGGGTTCGCCGCCGTGCGTGCCGCCTTCGGCGGGGACTAGGCGGGTCGTCGTGTCGGCCGAGGACGTCGAGGCGATCCGCACGCTCGTCCACCGCTACGCGGACGCGGCATGCCGCGACGATCGTGAGGCCTGGGTCGCTACCTGGGCGGACGACGGGGTGTGGGAGATCGGTCGTGGTCCGGTCGTCGGCCGGGCGGCGATCGCCGAGGCGTTCGGCCGGGCGATGGATCTCTTCGATGCGGTGGTGCAACTCGCCCACAACGGTGCGGCGTCCGTCGACGGCGATCGTGCGACGGGGCGCTGGTACATGAGCGAGGCCACCCTGACCCGCACCGGGAAACGGGCGCTCTACTTCGGCTACTACGACGACGTCTACGTGCGGTCGACCGAGGGTTGGCGGTTCGCGGGCCGCCGGCTGACCTGGCTGTACCAGGGGCCGCCCGATCTCACCGGGGCGTTCGGTCCACCACCGGGGTACTACGCCTCCTGACGTCGATCCGGTCGCAGCCGCAAGGTGCGGGAGATCCGGCGGCGGTTGCGGGCGACGAGCCGGTACACCACTTCGGCGACGGGGCGCACCGGCCTGCTGCGGAGCAGCCGACCGACGCGGCCGGTGGCACCGCCCCGGTGTTCGAACAGGACGGCGATCGCATCGACGCCGGTGTGGTGTCGACCGCCGGCGGTGACGACGATCGCGTCCTGCACGAGGTCGCGCACCACCGGGTCGACCACGGAGGATCCGCCGACGATCGTGACGTCGTCAGCGCGGAGCGGTGCCCGCCGCGCCAGCGCGCTGCACATCCCGCAGGTGTCGTCGTAGACGACGGTCGGCCGTTCGGTCATGCGTAGAGCGCGTCGATCGTCGACTTGTACGTGGTCTCCACCACGCCCCGCCGCACCTTCATCGACGGGGTGAGCTCACCCGTCTCGACGGATAGGTCGTGGTCGAGCAGTTCCCAGCGCTTGATCGTCTCCCACTGGTTGAGGCCGGCGTTGAGTTCGTCGATGTACCGGCCGACGAGCTCGCGCACCGGTGCCGACGCGACGAGGTCCGCGTACGCCGTGCCGCCCTGGCCGTTCGCCTCGGCCCATGCGGCGAGCGCATCGGGGTCGAGGGTGATGAGCGCGACGCAGTAGTTCCGCTGGTCGCCGAAGACAAGGAACTGGCTGGCGTAGGGGCAGATCGCCTTGAACCGGGCTTCGATCGCCGGCGGGGCGATGTACTTCCCGCCGGAGGTCTTGAACAGTTCCTTGATCCGGCCGGTGATGGTCAGGTGACCGGCGTCGTCGAAGGACCCCTGGTCACCGGTGCGCAGCCAGCCGTCGCCGGTGATGGTGGTGGCGGTCTCCTCGGGGAGGTTGTGGTAGCCGTCCATGACGCCCGGACCGCGGATCTCGATCTCGTCGTTCGGGCCGAGTCGGGCCTCGGTACCGGGGATGACCCGGCCGACGGTGCCGAAGTGGTAGTCGTCGAGCCGGTTCACGAACGCACCCGCAGCGGTCTCGGTGAGCCCGTAGCCCTCGAGGATGAGGATCCCGGCGGCGGCGAACCATTCGGCGATGTCGCGGTTCAGTGCTGCTGCGCCGGACACGAAGAACCGGACGCGGCCGCCGAACCGGGCGCGGATCTTCGTGAAGACCAACTTGTCGAAGATCCGGTGCTGCACGGCGAGCGGCAACGGCACCGAACGTCCGTCGCGTCGGCGGCGGGCGACCTCGAGTCCGACGGCGAAGGCGCGGTCGAAGATCTTCTTCTTCGCCCCGCCCTCGCTCTCGGTCATGGTGACGATGCGGGCGTGGGCCTTCTCGAAGATGCGGGGAGCGGCGCCCATGAACGTCGGCTGCACCACACCGAGGTTGTCGACGATCCGGTCGATCCGGCCGTCGATCGCGGTAGCGAACCCGCAGGCGAGCTGGGTGGAGAGCAGGACCTTGCCGAAGCTGTGCGCCATCGGGAGCCACAGGAACTGCAGATCGGTCTCGTCGAGGATGCCGAGGTCGCGGATCGCCTCGCCCTCGTACACCCACGAACGGTGGGTGAGGCGCACGCCCTTCGGACGTCCGGTCGTCCCCGAGGTGTAGATGAGGGTGGCGAGGGCCTCGGGGGCGATGGCGCGGGCGGTGTCGACGACGGCATCGGGTCGTTCGGCGAGCAGCGCTGCGCCACGCGCCTCGAGGTCGGCGAGGGAGAGCACGTCGGTGCCGTCCGCCTTGCCGTCGAAGGTGACGATCGTGCCGAGTGCCGGCAGCCGGTCCCGGCCGGACCGGATCTTCGCGATCTGCCCGTCGTCCTCGGCGAAGACGACCCGGGTCTCGGAGTCGGCGAGGATGTGGACGGTGTCCTCCTCGTTCGTCGTCGGGTACACCGTGGTGGTCGCGGCGCCGGCCGACATGATCGCGAGGTCGGCGAGGATCCACTCGAAACGTGTCGCGGAGGCGATGCCGACCCGCTGTTCGGGGGTGATCCCGAGGGCGATCAGTCCGGCGGCGAGCCGGTTCACCCGGTCAGCGGTCTGGCGCCAGGTCACCGATTCCCACCGCTCACCCACGGGGTAGCGGTACGCCTCCTTGTCGGCGGAGCGTTCCACCCGTTCGAGGAACTGCACGGCGACGTTCGCGGGCATGGTCTGCAGGAAGTCGGGCATTCGAGGTCCTCCAGGAGATCGGTTCACTAACGGTAGGCGGTCCGGGGTCGCCCGGGCGGGGCCGGACGGTCAGGTTCCGGCGAGGCGGGCGACAACGGGGGCGAAGTCCTCGAAGGCCTCCACACCGATGGTCACCACGGAGATCCCGAATCGTTCCCGACGTTCGACGACGGTGTCGACGAGTTGGTCGACGGTGCCGGCGAGCGCGTGCGGCGACGCGAGCGCAGCGTCCGGGCTGATGCCGAGCGCCGGCGCGTGGAGCGCCGCAACGCCGTCACGGTCGTCGGTGACGGCGGTGACGTGCACCCGGGTCTGCAGTTCGAGGTCGTCGTAGCGGTCGCCGGCGGCATCCGCGATCCAGGCGAGTTTGCGTTCGGTGGCGTCGACGGTGGCGTTCGGTCCGGCGCGTTCGTCGATACGTCCGGCAGCGAGGTTCACGTTCAGGCCGACGACGTCGGCGAGCCGGGCGGCTGCGCTCAACACTCGCCGTCCGCCGCCGCCGACGAGGATCGGCACGCGGGCCTGAACCGGTCGGGGGGTGAGCCGGTGGCCGCTCACCCGGTAGTGGGTGCCTTCGTGGTCGACGGTCTCGCCGTCGAGGAGCCGTCGCACGATCCCGACCGCTTCGGTGAGCCGGTCGACCCGTGTTGCGGGCGGGTCGAGCGCAATGCCCGCCTCGGTGTAGTCCGTCGTCATCCACCCGGCGCCGAGACCGAACTCGAGCCGCCCGTCGCTCAGCAGGTCGATCGTCGCAGCTTCCTTCGCGAGCACGACCGGATGGTGGTAATCGTTGCACCACACGAGCGCCCCGACCCGCAGCGTGCTCGTCGCCTCGGCCGCGGCGACGAGCGCGGGGGTGGGGGCGAGTTGCGCGTCGAGGTGGTCGGCGACGCTGAGGGTGTCGTACCCGAGCGCTTCGACGCGGCGCGCCAGCTCCCGCCATGCGGGACCGTCGGCGGCGGTCCCGGTGAGCCCGGCCGGCGGGGCGCTCGCCTGGACGCAGAAGCGGAACGGCTTGGGGCGGGGGAGGCGGACGGGCACGGCACAACTCTGCTCGTCCCGGTGCGGCCGCCCGGGGATGCGCGTCCGGGCGAACCGCCGGTGTGCTCAGTCACCGGTCATGGTGCGCAGGGTGAACTTCTGGATCTTGCCGGTGGAGGTCTTCGGCAGGTCGGTGAAGATCACGCGGGTCGGGCACTTGTAGTGGGCGAGCCGTGCCCGGCAGAACTCGATGATCTCGGCTTCATCGGCGGTCGAATCCTCGGCGAGGGTGATGAACGCACACGGCGTCTCCCCCCACTTCTCGTGTGCGGCGGCAACCACCGCGGCCTCGAGCACCGAAGGGTGTTGGTAGAGGACGCCCTCGACCTCGAGCGACGAGATGTTCTCGCCACCGGAGATGATGATGTCCTTCGAGCGGTCCTTGATCTCGACGTAGCCGTCGGCGTGCCACACCCCGAGGTCACCCGAGTGCAGCCACCCGCCGGCGAACGTGGCAGCGGTTGCGGCGGGGTTCTTCAGGTAGCCACTCATCAACGTGTTCGACCGCATGAGAAGCTCCCCAACGGTGGTGCCGTCCTGCGGTACGGGTTCGCACGTGTCGGGGTCGGCGACGATGATCCCGCCCTGCAACGTCGGGATGGCGACACCCTGGCGGGCGTGGAGCCGGGCGGTCTCGTCGCCGTCGAGGTGCTCCCACCCGGGTTGGGACGGGGAGAAGGTCTGGATGCCGCCGGTCTCCGTCATGCCGTACACGTGGAGAACGTCGAACCCGGCGCGCCGGGCCCGGGCGAGCACCGTCGCGGGTGGCGCCGAGCCTGCGGTGAGGACGTGCACCGTGTGCGGCAGGGTGCGTCGGTCGGTCGCCGGGGCGGTCAGGAGCGTGTTCAGCACGATCGGCGCTGCGCACAGGTGGGTGACGCCTTCCGTCTCGACGAGGTCGAACACAATCGTCGGGTCGATGCGCCGCAGGCAGACCTGGGTCCCGGCCATTACCACCATCGAGAACGGGGCCGCCCACCCGACTGCGTGGAACATCGGCAGCGTCCACAGGTACACCGGGTGGCGGGGCGGCGCCCAGGTCGCGATCTGACCGAGCGTGTTCAGGTACACGGCGCGGGCGTTGCTGACGACACCTTTCGGGTCGCCGGTCGTTCCGGATGTGTAGGAGAGGACGATCGCCTGACGTTCATCGGTGACGCCGGTGGCGTCGTCGTCGGGGTCGCCTTCTCCGAGAAGGGCTTCGTAGTCGAGCGCGCCGAGCATCCGGTGCTCGCCCGGGTACTCGGGGTCGGCGATGTCGATGACGAGGGGCCGGGCGGCACACCGTGCGAGCGCGTCCTCGACGACGGGCGTGAACTCGGTGTCGGTGAGGAGGACCGACGTGCCTGCGTGGTCGAGGATGAACGAGATCCCTGCCGCGTCGAGTCGGATGTTCAGCGGGTTCAGTACCGCGCCGGCGAACACCACCCCGTAATGCGCCTCGATCGCCTCCGGCGTGTTCGTCGCCATGAGCGACACCACGTCACCCGGGCCGACGCCCCGGGCCCGTAATGCCGACGCGAGGCGGCGTGCACGGCCGAGCAGTTCGGCGTAGGTGTATCGGCGATCGCCGTGCACGACCGCCGTGCGGTTGGGGAACGCTGCAGCGGTCCGCACGAGAAAGCTCGTCGGATCGAGCGGCATGTCGTTGCCGGGATTGGGTGCGAGGCCGACGCGGAACGGGTTCGCAGCAGGCGACATGCGCGCACGGTACAGCCATCGGACCGCTGCCGCTGCCGCTACGCTCCGCCGCCATGACGAGCGGGTTCCTGCCTTCCATGCGGGTCGACGGGCAGGTCGCCGTCGTGACGGGTGCCGGCCGTGGCATCGGTGCCGGGTGCGCAGTCGGCCTCGCCGAGGCGGGTGCGCACGTGCTCGCCGTGGCCCGTACCGCGGCTGACCTCGACGCCACGGTCGCGCAGGTCCGTGAGCTCGGTGGCAGCGCCGAGGCCGTCGTGTGCGACGTCACCGACACCGCAGCGATGCGACGCACGTTCGAGGGGTTCGGCCGGATCGACATCCTCGTGAACAACGCGGGCATGGGGATCGCCGGCGGGCTGCTCGACTACGCGGACGACGACGTGCGACGGATGATCGACCTGAACTGCACCTCGGCGGTCTTCGTCGCCCAGGCCGCTGCCCGCACGATGCTCACCCAGGGCAGCGGGGTGATCATCAATCTCTCCTCGACGTTCGGGAAGAACGGCCGGCCGCGCCACACCGTCTACTCGGCGTCGAAGCACTTCATCGAGGGCTTCACGAAGTCCGCCGCCGTCGAGTTCGCTCCGCACGGGATCCGGGTGGTGGCGATCGGTCCGACGGCGATCGATACGCCGATGACGCACGACCGGTTGCGTGACCCGCTGGTCGGCGCCGACCTGTTGGCGCGCATCCCGATGGGTCGGTTCGGTCAGGTCGTCGACTGCGTCGGGGCGGTCGTGTTCCTCGCGAGCCCGGCGGCGGCGCTGATCACGGGAACGACGATCATGGTCGACGGGGGCTGGACCGCCCAGTAGCGACGGCTGCAGCCGATGCCGCCCACCCGGTCGTCGCGATGATCTCGAAGCCGAGCAGGTCGGCGAAGTCGGCGTCGCGGTACGGCGGGTAGGCCGCCCGAAGCCGGTTCGCAGCGGTTTCTCGGGTTTCATCGTCGAGATGGACCTGGCGCAGGTGGGTGCGTACCCACCACAGGCGCGACCAGTCGGCGTGGTCCCAACCCTCGACGAGGAGGACGGCCCGGGGATCGAGGCCGAGGTTGCGAGTGCGGCCGAGGTCGGTGCTGCGTTTCGGTTTCACCACGTCGACGGGGATGACGAGGCCGGGAGCGGTCAACGTGAAGCAGACGGGAACGGCGTCGACCCCGCGGTCCTCGTGGCGGGTGGCGAGGATCCCGTGGTCGGCGCGGGCGAGGAGGTCGGTGCTGGTGATCGTGTCGAGCTGCATGGTTCGCCCCTGTCGCCAAATATTGGATTCGATCCAGAATCTGATCCATACTGGCATGGTGCAGTCCGCCACCGCCGATCTCCTCCGCAGTCATGGTGTGCAGGTGACCGCCCAGCGGATCGCCGTGCTGCGGGCGATCTCCTCGGCGCCGCACAGCACGGCGGACGGCGTCCACGAGATCGCCCTCGACGAGCTCGGCGCGATCTCGCGGCAAGCGGTCTACGACACGCTCGCGCTCCTCACCGAAAAGGGCCTCGTCCGCCGGTTCCAGCCGATCGGCTCGCCGGCGCTCTACGAGGACCGGGTCGGCGACAACCACCACCATCTGGTCTGCCGGGTCTGCGGCTGTGTTGCGGACGTCGACTGCGCGGTCGGCGCGACCCCGTGCCTCACCGCCGCCGATGCGCTCGGGTTCGAGATCGACGAGGCCGAGGTCGCCTACTGGGGTCGATGCCCCTCCTGCGCTGCGGCGTCACGCCCCGAACACGTCTGAGTCCACCCCTCTGGCACCGGGAACACCGGTGCGGAACGAGCAAGGAAGAACAGGAGAACACATGGCCGACGAAGCGAAGTGCCCGGTGACGGGCGGCGGGTTCCAGGGCCCGACGAACCGTGAGTGGTGGCCCAACCAGCTCGACCTGCGATCGCTCCACCGGAACCCGCCCGCAGGCGATCCGATGGACGACGGCTTCGACTACGCGAAGGAGTTCGCGTCGCTCGACCTCGACGCGCTCCGCAAGGACCTCACCGCGCTCATGACGTCGTCGCAGGCGTGGTGGCCCGCCGACTACGGCCACTACGGCGGCCTGTTCGTGCGCATGACCTGGCACGTAGCCGGCACCTACCGGATCAGCGACGGCCGTGGTGGTGGTGGCACCGGCATGCAGCGGTTCGCCCCGCTGAACAGCTGGCCCGACAACGGCAACCTCGACAAGGCCCGGCGCCTGCTGTGGCCGATCAAGCAGAAGTACGGCAAGAAGGTCTCCTGGGCCGACCTGCTGGTCTTCGCCGGGAACGTCGCCATGGAGTCGATGGGCCTCAAGATGTTCGGCTTCGCCGGTGGCCGCGCCGACGTGTGGGAGCCAGACGAGACCTACTGGGGTCCCGAGCAGACCTGGCTCGGCGACGAGCGCTACACGGGCGACCGCGACCTCGCGAACCCGCTCGGTGCCGTGCAGATGGGCCTCATCTACGTGAACCCGCAGGGCCCGAACGCCGAACCTGACCCGAAGAAGTCGGCGATCGACATCCGGGAGACGTTCGCCCGGATGGCGATGAACGACGAGGAGACCGTCGCGCTCGTCGCCGGCGGTCACACGTTCGGCAAGGCGCACGGCAACGGCCAGGAGTCCAACGTCGGGCCGGAGCCGGAAGGCGCCGACCTCGCCGAGCAGGGCTTCGGGTGGAAGCACTCGGCCGGCAGCGGCGTGGGCTACGACACGATGACTTCGGGGATCGAGGGTGCGTGGACGAAGAACCCGATCCAGTGGGACAACAACTACTTCGAGAACCTCTTCGAGTACGAGTGGGAGCTCACGAAGAGCCCGGCCGGTGCGTGGCAGTGGACGCCGTCGAACCCCGAGGCGAAGGACACCGTCCCCGACGCGCACGACCCGTCGAAGCGGCATGCGCCGATGATGACGACGGCCGACCTCGCGCTGCGGTTCGATCCGATCTACGAGAAGATCTCACGGCACTACTACGAGAACCCCGACGTGTTCGCCGATGCGTACGCCCGGGCCTGGTACAAGCTGACGCACCGTGACATGGGTCCGCACAGCCGTCTGCTGGGCCCCGAGGTCCCCGAGCC
>VGBO01000036.1 GCA_016870475.1 Actinomycetota bacterium
CCGGCCGGTGCGTCCACCGATGACGACGACGAGGTCACCGGCGGAGGGTGCGGACGGATGCGATCCGGTCGGCAGGATGCCCACGGCACCGCAGTACACGAGCGGGTTGCCGAGGTAGCCGGGGTCGTAGACGACCGCCCCGGCGAGGGTCGGGAGCCCCAGCTTGTTGCCGTAGTCGCCGATCCCGGCGACGACCCCTTCGGCGACCCGGGCCGGGTGCAGCACGCCGGGTGGTACCGCGTCGTCGGGGGTGTCCGGCGGGGCGAAGCACAGCACGTCGAGGCAGGCGATCGGGCGGGCCGACACGCCGACCACGTCGCGCACCACCCCGCCGACGCCGGTGTTCGCGCCACCGAAGGGTTCGAGTGCGGACGGGTGGTTGTGCGTCTCGACCTTGATGGCGAGGTCGTGCGTGTCGTCGAACGCGATGATCCCCGCGTTGTCCACGAACGCCGAGCGGACCCACGGCTTGTCGAGCGCCTCGGTGACCGAGCGCAGGCAGCTCCCGAGCAACCCGTCGACGACCCGGTCGGCGACCGTGGTCCCGTCCGCGGCGAGGTGACGGAGGGTGATGCGGGCCCGGAAGGTCTTGTGGAGGCAGTGCTCGGACCAGGTCTGGGCGAGCGTCTCGAGCTCGGCGTCGGTCGGGTCGCGTCCCTCCGTGCGGAAGAAGGCCTGGATCGCGGCGAGCTCGGCTGCGTCGAGGGACAGCAACCGGGCGCGTGACAGGGCGGCGAGCTCGGCGGGGTCGAGGTCGCGGATCGGGACGGTCTCCACCGCGTCGGTCTCGGGCGGGGTCTGCCCGAAGGGCGCCTCGAGCACGCCGAGCGCGAACCGTTCGATGGTCGGGTTGGCGAGTTGTGCGGCGGCGAAGATGCCGAGCGCCGTGGCGTCGACCGTGCCGTCGAAGCGGTAGGCGGTGACGGTCGCCGCACGGAGGTCGCCGAGCCCAAGTCGTACGGCGACGTCGACGACGGCGCGCGCCTCGGCGTCGGTGACGCCGGGCAGGAGCCCGACCTCGACGGTCCCGGGTCGGGGTGGCACCTCGCCGGTGTGCACGGTCGCCGTCTCGACGACGACGTCGGCGAGCGCCCGTCCGACGAGCGCCTCGACGAGGTCGGCGGGTGGGGTGCGGTCGAGCTGGACGACGCGCACGATCTCGCAGCCGACGAGGCCGTGCAGGCCGGCGCGGTGGGCGGCGGCGAGGGTGGCTGCGGCCCGGGGGTGCGGGTCCCGTCCGCGGACCTCGATGCGGCAGGGGGACATCGCCGCCGACCCTAGCGGGCGGCTCGGGTGCTCATCGCACCGTGCGGAACCGGAGTGGTGGCCGTTCCGGCACGGCGACCTCGGCGGTCGGCCAGCCGAGATAGATCACGGCGACGACACGGTCGGTCGCGTCGAATCCGCACAGGGTGCGGACCTCGGGGACGGTCGTCGCCCGTCCGGTGCCCCAGTACGACGCGAGGCCGACGGCGGTCGCGGCGAGGAGGAGGGTCTGCACCGCTGCGGCGACCGCGTCGCGGTCCTCGGCGGCACGTTCGTCGTCGGGGTCGGTGGCGCACCCGACGACGAGCACGGTCGGACTCCGCTCGTACTTGGTCCGGGCCTTTGCGACCTTGTGGTCGTCGGCCCCGTCGTCGACGAGTGCGGCGGCGACGGCCTCGCCGAGTCGACGGCGGGCGTCGCCGGTGAGCGCCGCGAACCGCCACGGCCACGTGCGCTTGTGGTTCGGTGCCCAGGTCGCGATCCGGCAGAGCCGTTCGACGAGATCGTCGGGAACGGGCCGTTCACCGTCGAGGAGCAGGCTGGTGCGTCGCCGGGCGGCGAGCTGTTCGAACGCGTCGAGCGCGTCGTGCCCGGCGTCAGCCACGGGCGCGGAGCACGGTCAGGGTCTCGAGGACGCCGACGGCGACCGCGACGAGGAAGAGCGTGGCGGGGACGACGAGCGGCGGGCGGAACGCGACCACGAGGAGGGTGACGACACCGAGGTAGGCGACCCGGACGCGGAGGAGGGTGTCGAAGGTGACGAGTGGTGCGGCGACCGAATCGTCCCGTTCCTGCACCGTGGTGGCCACGATTCCTCCGCTTTTCCCACCGCTTTCCGCCGAACCGATGCGGAAGCTACCGGTCGCCCGACGTGGAGTGGTGGATACTCACTGCGACCAATTGACTACTCATCGTGGTCGCGGTAACGGCGCGAAGAACTCCACGATCAGCCGACCGGCCGGGGCGGTCGGTGCGGGCCACACCGCCTCCACCGGCAGCACGGCAACCGGGCGCACCGCGTCGGCCGGCACGACGCTCTTGCCCCCTCCCCGCCACAGCACGGCGAGCTCCCCGGGTCGGTGCAGGACCCTGGCGTCCCAGGGGTCGGGTCCGTGGTGGTCGACGAGCGAACCCACGCTGGCGACGACCGCGTCGACGACCTCGCTCGGCGCATGCGGAGGCAACGACCGGAGCGCCCGTTCGAGCAGATCCGACGTCGACGCGAACACCCCGACGGTGCGCCACGTGTAGGCGCCGCGACGACGGTCGCCGCGTAGTCCGGCGTCGCGCAGGCGACGGAGGAGGTCGCGGGAGTCGACGACGACCGCTCCGGCAGCGACGGCGACCACCCGCTGCGCCGCATCGATGTCGTAGTGGTCGCCCTGGAACGCGACCCGCCGGACGCCGATCGCCGCGGCGAACGCGTGCAGTTCCTCGAGGCTCGAGTCGCTGCACAGGTGCGCCCAGCGGCGGCCGCGCCACGGCCAGGCGGCGGCGTCGACGAGCACGGTCACCGGCCGGTGTGCCCCCACCCCTGCTCGCCGCGTTCGGACGGCGCGAGCTCGTCGACCTCGACGAGCTCCACGGCGGGGAACGGGACGACGAGGAGCTGGGCGATGCGGTCACCCGCGTGCACGGTGTACGGCGCCGACGGGTCGGTGTTCACGAGCAGCACCTGCAGTTCACCCCGGTACCCGGCATCGATCAGCCCGGGGGCGTTGAGACAGGTCACCCCGTGGTTCCGGGCGAGCCCGCTGCGGGGCAGCACGAGGGCCGCGTGGCCCCCGGGGAGCTCGACCGCGATCCCGGTGCCGACGATCGCCCGACCCCCGGCCGCGGCGAGCTCGGCGTCGTGCACGGCACACAGGTCGAGGCCCGCGTCGCCGGCGCGGGCGGCGCCCGGGACGACGGCGGCGGGATGGACCCGCCGGAACCCGATGCGCAGCGGCCCGCTCACGGGGTGCCGCCGGCTCGGTCGGCCTCGGCGAGGACCCGGGCGTCGACGCCGAGGCACCGGTCCTCGACGTAGCGGACCCCGGCGGCGTCGGCGAGCGCCCGAGCCGCAGCCGAGGTGATGCCCGACTGCAGCCATACGGCGGGTGCGCCGACGGCGACTGCCTCGGCGACGACCGTCGGAGTCTCCCGCGCCGGGCGGAACACGTCGACGAGGTCGATCGTCGTGCCCCGTGCGGTGAGCGCTGCGGCGGCCTCGCCGAGGGTGCGGTGCGCGGTCCGACCGAGTACGGTGCCGCCCCGCGGGTTGACCGGCACCACGTCGTAGCCGAGGTCGACGAGGCGGGCGGGGATCCGGTGGGCGGCCTTCGCCCGGTCGTCGGACGCGCCGACGACCACGACGGTGCGCACGCCGCGCAGGAGGGCGACGACGTCGGCGGGCAACGGCACGGGGGCGGACGTCACGTCGGAGCGTCCACGGCCACCCGGTACGCTTGCCGGGCCCCATTCCCGGCCCGGAAGCTCCACATGTCCTCCCGCACGGTCCCGCACCTCCGCAACGTCGCCATCGTCGCCCACGTCGACCACGGGAAGACCACCTTGGTCGACGCCATGCTAAAGCAGTCCGGGGCGGTGCGAGCCGGCTCGGCCGCCGACGTCGACCGGGTCATGGACTCGATGGACCTCGAGCGTGAGAAGGGCATCACGATCCTCGCGAAGAACACAGCGGTGCGCTGGGCGTCACCGTCGGGCGAGGAGATCAAGTTCAACATCGTGGACACGCCGGGCCACGCCGACTTCGGCGGCGAGGTGGAGCGGGCGTTGACGATGGTCGACGGGGTACTGCTCCTCGTCGACTCCTCCGAGGGTCCGCTCCCCCAGACCCGGTTCGTGCTGCGCAAGGCAATCGAGCGCAACCTGCCGGTGGTGCTGGCGATCAACAAGATCGATCGCCCCGACGCCCGGATCGACGAGGTGGTCGACGAGGTCGCCTCGCTGTTCCTCGACCTCGCGATCGACGACAGCCACCTCGAGTTCCCCACGATCTACTGCAACGCCCGTGCGGGCACGGCGACGACGGACCTGGCGGTGGAGGGCACGGACCTGCAGCCGCTCTTCCGCACGCTCGCCGAGCACGTCCCGGCCCCGACGCACGATCCGGACCACCCCTTCGCCGCGTTGGTGACGAACCTCGACGCCTCGCCGTACCTGGGCCGGCTCGCGATGTGCCGGGTCGCGCACGGCTATGTGAAGCGCGGCCAGTCGGTCGCGTGGTGCCGTCTCGACGGGACCGTGTCGACGGTGAAGCTGTCGGCGTTGTTCGCCACCGAGAGCCACGAGCGGGTGGAGACCGAGGAGGCCGGGCCGGGCGAGATCATCGCCGTCGCCGGCATCGAGGAGGTCACGATCGGTGAGACGCTCGCCGACCCCGTCGACCCGCGCCCGCTGCCCCCGGTGACGGTCGACGAGCCGTCGCTGTCGATGACGATCGGCATCAACACGTCGCCGTTGTCGGGTCGGAGCGGCAAGAAGCTGACGGCCCGTCTCGTGAAGGGCCGGCTCGACGCCGAACTCATCGGCAACGTCTCGCTGCGGGTGCACCCCACGGACCGCCCCGACCAGTGGGAGGTGCAGGGACGCGGCGAGCTGCAGCTCGCGGTCCTCGTCGAGATCATGCGCCGGGAAGGGTTCGAGCTGACGGTCGGCAAGCCGCAGGTGCTGATCCGGGAGATCGACGGCGTGCGCTGCGAACCGGTCGAGCACGTCACGGTCGACGCCCCGGAGGAGTACCTCGGTGCGATCACCCAACTCCTGTCGGTCCGCAAGGGGCGGATGGCGAGTGTGGCGCCCCAGGGTTCGGGCTGGGTGCGGATGGACTGGCGGGTTCCCGCCCGTGGCCTTATCGGGTTCCGCACCGAGTTCCTCACCGAGACGCGGGGAACCGGGGTGCTCCACCACGTGTTCGACGGCTGGGAGCCGTGGGCGGGCGAGATCCGGGTGCGGCCGACCGGATCGATCGTCGCCGACCGGTCGGGTCCGGCGACGTCGTACGCGATCGAGTCCATCCAGGAGCGGGCGACGCTCTTCGTCGGCCCGGGTGCCGAGGTGTACGAGGGCATGGTCGTCGGCGAGAACAGCCGGGCCGAGGACATGGACGTCAACATCTGCCGGGAGAAGAAGGTCACGAACATCCGGGCCTCCTCGGCGGACGAGTTCGTGAAGCTCGTCCCGCCGAAGCAGATGACCCTCGAGCAGTCGCTCGAGTTCATCGCCGACGACGAGTGCGTCGAGGTGACGCCCGCGGTGATCCGCCTGCGGAAGCTGGCCCTCGATCAGACGCAGCGGGCGCGGCTCCGGAAGCAGGCGAAGGACCGGGGCTGATGCTCGTCTGGATGGATCTCGAGATGACGGGCCTCGACCCTGCGGTCGACGTCATCGTGGAGATCGCGACGATCATCACCGACGATCAGCTCGAGGTGATCGCCGAGGGCCCGGACCTGGTGTGCGTTGCGCCGCCGGAGGCGTTGGCGGGTATGCGACCGGTCGTGGTCGAGATGCACACGACGTCGGGTCTGCTCGAACGGATCCGTTCGTCGACGGTCACCGTCGAGGAGGCGGGTCGGCAGACGCTCGAGTTCCTGCGGGCGCACGTGCCGGAGGCGCGGACCGTGCCGCTGTGCGGGAACTCGATCGGGACCGATCGGCGGTTCCTCGCCCGGTACCTGCCCGAGATCGAGGAGTTCCTCCACTACCGCAGCGTCGACGTGTCGACGATCAAAGAGCTCGGGAAGCGTTGGTATCCGGGCGAGATGGCGTCGATGCCCCGCAAGGCGACCGCGCACCGCGCGCTCGACGACATCCGGGAGAGCATCGCCGAGCTGCGCTTCTACCGGGAGCGGCTGTTCGTGCCGACCGGGGATGTGGCATCGGTCACCACCCCCGGGACTTGACGGAGGCGTCAGGTACGCTCGCCGTCCGATGTCCGTGGACGATTAGCAGCACCAGGCGACGAGCCAGCACGCGCCCCACCAGCACGCGCACGCACACGAGCACCCGCCGACGACCGAGCACCGTCCGGTCCGTCAGGAGAAGTTGCCTCCCGAGGCCGAGGCCACCGAGGTCGCCCCCGGGGTGATCCGGGTCCAGCTCACCATCGCGATGCCCGGCCTCGGTCACGTCAACTGTTACGTGCTCCCCGACGAGGACGGCTTCGCGCTCGTCGACCCCGGTCTGCCCGGGCCGGGCCCGTGGAAGGAGCTCACCACACGGCTCACGGCCGCCGGGTTCCCGATCCGCCATTGCCACACGGTGCTCATCACCCACTCCCACCCGGACCACTTCGGTGCGGCCGAACGGATCCGGACCGAGACCGGCGCCGAGATCGTCACCCACGAGGCGTTCAAGACCTACTGGGACGTCGACGAGGAGGACGACGAGGAGAAGGATCTCGCCGACCCGCGCGACCGCGACACCTGGGCCGCCGCCCGGGAACGCCTCCTGCGGGCGCGTTCCGTGCTCGTCCCCCACGCCGCCCGTTGGAGTCGACCGACCCCGTGGGGCGGCGACCACCCGCGCCCCCCCTTAAGGCTCCGCATGCGCTACCTCGCCGAGGGCTCGCTGCGCCGGGGCTACTACGCGACGCCGCAGCCGTCGTCCCGGGTCGTCGACGGGCAGGTGATCCGCCTCGCCGGGCGCGAGTGGGTCGCCGTCCACACGCCCGGGCACACCGTCGACCACCTGTGCCTGCTCGACCCGGCCGAGGGGATCCTCCTGTCCGGCGACCACGTGCTCCCCACGATCACCCCGCACATCTCTGGCCTGGTCCGCGCCGACGACCCGCTCGCCCTCTACTTCTCCTCCCTCGAACGGCTCTTCGGGATCGAGGGGGTCCGCACGGTGCTCCCGGCGCACGGGCAGGCGTTCGACGACCTGTGGGGTCGTGCTGCGTCGATCAAGGAACACCACCTCGAGCGGCTCGACGTCCTCCGTGCGGCCGCCGATCTCGGCGAGGCGAGCGTCGAGGCGTTCTCGCAACGGTTGTTCCGGCCGGCCTCGTGGGGACCGATGGCCGACAGCGAGACCTACGCCCACCTCGAGCACCTGCGGCTCCTCGGCGAAGCACACCGCCGTGAGGCCGAGGGCCGGGTGCTCTACACGCTCGACTGAACGACGGGCACACCGCGCCGCACGCGCACGCTCGTCGCGACGTCGGCACCGGTGCACAACCACACGTCCACGGCACCTTCGGCGGGACGGTCGATGACCACCCTGAGGTCGCTCGAGGGGGCGGCCGGCCGGCGGTACTCGAGTTCGACCCGCACCGGGGCGGCAAGGCCGTCGGGGGCGAGCACCTCCTCGAGTGCGGCGGCCTGGGCGGCGTTGTTCATGTGCCCGAGCGGGTCGAGGTCGACGAACCGTGGCGTGAACGGCACGCCGGCCGCGTCGGGAGACGGGTCGTCGTGGGTGCGTCGGCTGCCGACGGTGCGCCCGGCGGCGGTCGCGCCGTAGACGGCGAGGAACGCATCATCGAGCCGGACCGGACGGCCTGCCGTATCGACCTGCACCCACAGTGCCGCCGCCTCGACACGGGCGCCGTCGTCGCCAACGATCGACGTCCGTCGTTCGGCCCACCGACTCCCGGTGCCGGAACAGAACGTGGTGACCTCGAGCGCCTCCCGGAACGTCGGGAACCGACCGACCTCGAGCACGATGCGCCGCGCCACCCACCCGTCGGGGTTCGGGAGCCCGGTCGACCGGTAGTCGTCGTCGCCGACGTCCTGCAGGACGCGCAGCAGTGCGTCGACGCGCATGCGCCGGTCGGGGGCGACGTCACCGAGGCGGACCGCCCGCGACGTCCGCACGAGCCGCCCGTCGGCGGGAAGGGCGACGAGGTCCGCCGAGTGCTGCACCCTGCGACGGTACCCGCACTCGAGGGTTGCCGGGCCGGCCCGCAGGGAAGGACGTCCCGCCGACGAAGGGGGCTCGATGGGTGTCGAGAGCGATGTGAGCTGGAACGCCGACGCGGTGTGTCGGACCCATGGGGGGCTGACCGACCTGTTCTTCTCCGACCACCTGAGCGACATCGCGCTCGCGAAGCGACTGTGCGCGCACTGCCCGGCTCTCGCACCCTGCCTGCAGGGTGCGCTGCGCTGGGCGGAACCCGCAGGGGTGTGGGGCGGGCAGCTGTTCCGGGACGGCGCGATCGTGTGGCAGAAACGCCCGCGCGGACGGCCGCCCCGGATCCCCCGTCCGGAGCACGACCTCCCCGAGGTGCCGATACCCGGTCACCTGCGTGCACGGGCGGGCCGACACCCCACCGGCGGCGGCGGGGGTGGCCGCTAGCGTTTCCGCATGCGTTCCGGTCGGCCGCGTCGTTGGCGCCTCGCCGCCGCCTTGTCGGCGGCGGTGCTGCTCGCCGGGTGCGGGGGCGGCGGGAGCGGCGGATCTGGCGGAGGCCTGTCGGCGAAAGGGCTTGACCCGCTCCCGACGGCGGTCGCTCCCGGTGGGTCGGTCAGCGCGCTCACGTTCACCCGGTTCGACGGCACGACCGGTTCGTTCGCCGACTACGCCGGCAAGGTCGTCGTCGTGAACTTCTGGGCCTCGTGGTGCGTCCCCTGCGTGAAGGAGATGCCCGACTTCGAGGCGGTCTTCGGCGAGTTCGGTGGCTCCGTCGCGTTCCTCGGCCTGAACGTGCAGGACCAGCTCGCCGACGCGCAGGACCTCGCCACGAGGACCGGGGTCACCTACGACCTCGCCCGTGATCCCCGGGGCGACCTGCTGCGGGTCTTCGGTGGGGTGGCGATGCCGACGACCGCGTTCGTGCGCGCCGACGGCACGGTAGCGGCGGCGACCTCGCGCACCTTCGACCAGGCGGCGTTGCGGGAACGGATCGCCGAGGCGCAACGGTGAACGGCGCCCCGCTCGCGTTCGCGTTCGGTGCGGGGATGCTCGCCACGGTGAACCCGTGCGGGTTCTCGTTGCTGCCCGCGTACCTCACGTACTTCCTCGGCCTCGACCCGGCCGCCGGCGACGCGGGGGCAACCCCGCAGGGCGCGGGTGTGCTGCGGGCGTTCGCCGTGAGCGCCGCGATGACGGCGGGCTTCGTCGCCGTGTTCGGTGCGGTCGGGTTCGTGATCACCCAGATCGGGTCGTCGGTGCAGCGGCACCTCCCCTACGTGACCGTCGTGATCGGTCTCGGGCTCGTGGTGCTCGGCGCCGCGACCCTGCGCGGGCGCTACGTGCGCCTGCCGTTGCCGTCGGTGCGGCGCAGCGGCGGCGAACGCGGCCTCGGGTCGATGGCGGTCTTCGGCGTCTCCTACGCCCTGTCGTCGTTGTCGTGCACGATCGGGCCGTTCCTCGCGGCGACGTCGTCGACGTTCTCCGACGCCGGGTTCCTCGCCGGCGTGTCGACGTTCGTCGCCTACGCGCTCGGGATGGGTGCGGTGGTCACCGCGCTGACGGTCGCCGTCGCGTCGGCCCGCACGTCGATGGTGGCCCGGTTCCGGTCGTCCAGCCGCTGGGTGCAGCCGGCGTCAGGGGTGCTGCTCGTCCTCGCCGGGGCGTACACGGCGTACTACGGCTGGTACGAGCTGCGGCTGCGGAGCGGGATCGTGCGCGACCCGATCGTCGATGCGGCGATCGACGTGCAGGAGTCCCTGCAGTCGACGATCTCCGGGATCGGCACCGGAACGCTCGGGGTGATCTGCGCTGCGGTCTGCGCAGTGGCGCTCACGGCGACGCTGCTGCGTCGGGCGCGCCGCCAGCGGGTCTGAGGGCGCAGCGATGTTCGCCCGGTTGCTGTCCCATCCGGAGGTGCGTGAGCATTGCGAGCTGCGCGGTCCGTTCGGGTTCCTCGCCTTCCATGGCGGCTCGCTCGAGCGGGTGACCGACGAGATCGCCGCCGACGCCGCCCGGGCGGCGGGCGCCTCCTACTACGGGCTGGTGATGCCGCCGAGCTTCCGGTGGCACGTGCCCTCGAACCGGGTCGACCCGGCGCACTCTGCGGCGCTCTCGGCGTTCCTCGACCATGTCCGGGTCGCCGTGGCGGTGCACGGCTACGGCCGCGCGGGCATGTTCACGACCCTGCTGTGCGGTGGACGGAACCGCCCACTCGCCGCGCACGTCGCGACGGCGCTGCGCCAACGGTTGAGCCCGCACTACTCGGTCGTCGACGACCTCGACGCGATCCCGGCGAACCTGCGTGGCCTGCACGAGGCGAACCCGGTGAACCGACCGCCGCTCGCCGGGGTTCAGCTCGAGCTGCCGCCCCGGGTGCGCGGGATGGGCCCGTTCTGGACGGGCTGGGACCGGTCGGTCCGGACCCCGCATACGACGTCGGTGATCGATGCGCTGGCGGAAGCGGCGACGACCTGGACGGAGGCCGGGCGGTAGGGTCGGCGCTCGTGCAGACGTGCGTGTTCACCGAACCTCAGCAGGGCGCGACCTACGGCCAGCTCGCCGCGGTCGCCCGCACCGCCGAGGAGGTCGGCTTCGACGGCTTCTTCCGCTCCGACCACTACCTGAAGATGGGGTCGGTGTCGGGCCTGCCCGGCCCGACCGACGCCTGGGTCACCCTCGGGGCGATCGCCCGGGAGACCTCGACGATCCGGTTGGGCACGCTCGTCACCGCGGCGACGTTCCGCCTGCCGGCACCGCTCGCGATCAGCGTCGCCCAGGTCGACGAGATGAGCGACGGGCGGGTCGAGTTCGGCCTCGGGACCGGGTGGTACGAGCAGGAGCACACGGCCTACGGCATCCCGTTCCCCGACCTGCGGACGCGCTTCGAGATCTTCACCGAACAGCTCGAGGTGATCACCGGGTTGTGGTCGACGCCGGAGGGCGCAACGTTCTCCTTCGCCGGGCGGCACTACACGCTGACCGACGCTCCGGCCCTCCCCAAGCCGGTGCAACGGCCGGTGCCGGTGATCGTCGGCGGGGGCGGGAAGCGGAAGACGGCGATGCTGACGGCTCGGTTCGCAACGGAGTACAACCGGGCGTTCGTGCCGCTCGACACGTTCTCCCGCAACGTGGCGAACGTGCGGTCGACCTGCGAGTCGATCGGCCGGGACCCGGCGTCGTTGCGGTACTCGATCGCGCTCGTCGCGTGCTGCGGGCGAGACGACGGCGAGGTGAACCGACGGGCTGCGGCAATCGGCCGCGACGCCGGTGAACTGCGGGAGAACGGCGCTGCGGGCACTCCCGAGCAGGTGGTGGAGAAGGTGCTGCGCTACCGGGACGCGGGTGCGGATCGCATCTACTTCCAGATCCTCGACGTCGACGACCTCGACCACGTCCGTCTGCTCGCCGCCGAGGTGCTGCCGCACCTGTGACCGGTTCCGGTCAGGGGGCGAGGCGTTCTCGCCGCCAGCTCCCGGTCCGGTCCGCGTCGGGTCGGTAGACGATGCGGTCGTGGAGTCGACTGGGTCGTCCCTGCCAGAACTCGACCCGGTCGGGGACGACCCGGTAACCGCCCCAGAACGGGGGCCGTTCCACGGGTCGGCCGGCGAAGCGTTCCTCGGCCTCGACGTACCGGGCGTCGAGTGCGGCGCGATCCGGGAGCACCGTCGACTGTTCCGATGCCCACGCGCCGAGCTGGCTCGACCGGGGCCGGGTGGCGAAGTAGGCGTCGGAATCGGCGTCGTCGACGCGTTCGACGGTGCCTTCCACGATGACCTGGCGGGCGAGCGGTGCCCACGTGAAGACGAGCGACGCCCGGGGGTTCGCGGCGAGTTGGCGTGCCTTGCGGGAACCGTGGTTGGTGAAGACCGTGAAGCCACGCCCGTCGACGCCCTTGACGAGCACGTGGCGGGCGGAGGGACGCCCGCCGGCGTCGGCGGTGGCGAGCACCGCGGCGTTCGGTTCGAGCTCGGTGGCGGCGACGACCTCGTCGAACCAGCGTGCGAACTGCCGGAACGGGTCCGCGTCGGTGTCGGCGATGTCGAAGGGACGCTCCTCGTAGTCGCGACGGAGGTCGGCGAGGTGCGGCGGTTCGGTCACCGGCTCGGGCCGGCGGTGAGCAGCTCGCGGCCGCCGAGGTAGGGGCGCAGCACCTCGGGCACGGTCACCTTCCCGTCGGGTCGCCGGTAGGTCTCCACGATCGCAGCCCACACGCGGGGCACGGCGAGGGCGGAACCGTTGAGGGTGTGCACCACCTCGGTGCCCTTCCCGCCCGCCGGGCGGTAGCGGATGTTCGCCCGGCGCGCCTGGTAGTCGCTGAACCACGACACCGAGGACACCTCGAGCCATCGGTCCGCACCGGGTGCGTACACCTCGATGTCGAACGTCCGGGCCGATGAGTTCCCGATGTCCCCGGTGCACAGGTCGAGGATCCGGTGCGCGAGCCCGAGGTCGGCGATCACGCCGACGGCTCGACGCAGCAGGTCGGCGTGCACCTCGGCGGCCTGCTCGGGGGTGGCGTACGCGAGGATCTCGACCTTGTCGAACTCATGCACCCGCAGCAGGCCCCGGGTGTCGCGGCCCGCGGACCCGGCCTCCCGACGGAAGCAGGACGTGTGGGCCATGAACCGTTGCGGGAGGTGCGTCGCGTCGAGGATCTCGTCGCGCGCCAGGGAGGTGAGCGGGACCTCGGCGGTGGGGATCGCCCACAGGTCGTCACGTTCGAGGTGGTACGCCTCGTCGACGAACTTGGGCAGGTGCCCGGTGGAGATCATCGTCTGGGTGGAGACGAGTGTGGGCGGCCGGACTTCTTCGAACGCGTCCGCGTTCCGGTCGAGCGCGAGCTGGACGAGAGCCCGGACGAGCGCCGCGCCTGCGCCGCGGTAGAGCACGAACATCGAGCCCGACAGCTTCGCCCCACGTTCGAGGTCGAGGATCCCGAGCTCCGCACCGATGTCCCAGTGGGGGACACGCTGGTGGTCGGCGTAGGCGTCGGGGTCGTACCCGTGCACTGCGACGACGACGTTGTCGTGCTCGCTGGCGCCGTCGGGGCAGTCGTCTGCCGGGAGGTTCGGCACCACGAGCAGTTCGGCCCGCAGGTCAGCGGCGAGCGCGTCGGCGTCGGCGTCGAGCGCGTGCTCCTGTTCGCCGAGCGCGCGGCTCTCGGCCTGCAGCGCGCCGGCCTCGTCCTTCCGCCCTTCCTTGTGAAGGCGGCCGACGTCGGCGGAGATCGCCTTGATCCGATTGCGCACCTCGTCGCGCTCCGTCGCAACGGCGCGTTGCCGCCGGTCGAGTTCGACGATGCGGTCGAGGGCGCCGAGGTCGATGCCCCGCCGGGCGAGGGCCGCCCGGACGGCGTCGGGCTCGGTGCGCAGGCGTCGCAGATCGATCATCGGCGAGAACGCTACCCGCCGTCCCCCTGCTGCGGACGGGTCCGACCGCTAGCGTCGGACGCCGTGTCGGCCGTGGAGATCGAGTCCCTCGTCGTCCGTTACGGATCGGTGACCGCCGTCGACGGCGTGTCGTTGCGGGCGGAGGCAGGTGAGGTGCTGGCCCTGCTCGGGCCGAACGGTGCCGGGAAAACCTCCACGGTGGAGACCCTCGAGGGGTTCCGTTGTCCGGACGCCGGGTCGGTGCGGGTCCTCGGCCTCGACCCGGTGGGTGACCGGCGGGCGCTGCTGCCCCGCATCGGTGTGATGTTGCAGTCGTGCCGGCTCTACTCGGTCATCCGCCCGGTCGAAGCGGTGCGCCTGTTCGCCGCCCATCATCCCCACCCGGTGGACGACCCGGACGCGTTGTTGGACCGGGTCGGTCTGCGCGACCGGTCGCGGACCGTGTGGCGGCGGCTCTCCGGTGGTGAGCAGCAGCGGCTCGCCCTCGCGCTCGCGCTGGTCGGCCGACCCGAGGTGGTCGTGCTCGACGAACCGACGGCCGGGCTCGACGTCCACGGCCGTGACCTCGTCCGGTCGATCATCCGGGAGCTCCGTGACGACGGGGTGTGCGTGCTGTTGACCACGCACGAGCTCGACGAAGCGGAGCGGCTCGCCGACCGGGTCGCGGTGCTGCACCGGGGACGCCTCGTCGCGTTGGGTTCGCTCGACGAGCTCGCCGCTGCGGATCGCGGCCCGCAGAGTGTGCGCTTCAGCGGGCCGAGCGATCTCGATGTGGCGGCCCTGTCGACGGTGCTGGGCGGACCCGTCCGGGCCGAGGGTCCGGGTTCCTTCGTCGCCGAGGTCGTGTCGTCGGCGTCGACCGTCGCGTCCCTGGCGGGATGGTTCGCCGAACAGGGCCTGCCCCTCGGTGAGGTCCGGGCCGGGCGGCAACGGCTCGAGGACGTGTATCGCCGGCTCGTGGAGGAGGCGCCGTGAGCGCGGTGCGGGCGGTGGTGGCCCAGGCCCGCACCGAGGTCGTGCTCGCCGTGCGCCAGGGCGAACAGCTCCTCGTCGCGTTGGGGATCCCGCTGCTGGTGCTCGTGTTCTTCTCCGTGGTCGACGTCCTCCCGCTGGGCTCCGGTCGACCGGTCGACGTGCTGACGCCGTCGGTCGCTGCGCTTGCCGTGCTGTCGGCATCGATGGTCGGGGTCGGCATCTCGACCGGGTTCGAGCGCCACTACGGCGTGTTGAAGCGTCTCGGCGTGTCCCCGCTGACCCGCCCGCGCCTGCTCGGGGCGAAGGCGCTGGCGACGGTTGCGACCGAAGCCGTGCAGTTGGCGGTGCTGCTCGTGGTCGCCCTCGTGCTGGGCTGGGACGCCTCGTTCTCGTTCGTGCCCTTCGTGGGTGCGATCGTGCTCGGAACCGTCGCCTTCGGAGGTCTCGGCATGCTCCTCGCCGGTGTGCTCTCCGGGCCGGCGAACCTCGCCGTGAACAACGCCGTCTACCTGCTGCTGTTGCTCTTCGGTGGGGTCGCTGTTCCCGCAGCCGAGTTGCCCGGGCCGGTGGGCGCCGTCGCCGACCTGCTGCCGTCGGGCGCGCTCATCGCCGCGATGGGCGACGCGCTCGGGTCGGCGGATACAGCCGGCGCGGGGACCTGGTTGGTGCTCGCCGCCTGGGCGGTCGTCACACCAGTCGCCGCAGCGGCGACGTTCAGCTGGGCGCCCCGCGATTGACGTCGTCGACGGCCGGTGTCCCTTCGAACGCCCGGGCGACATCGTCGTAGGTGAGCGGCCCGTCGACGGTCGTGACCCGGACGGCGGAGCTGCGACGGTCGGCCATCGTCTTCCGTGCGACGGTCAGGAACCGTGCGGTGATGATCCCCCACAGGTAGAACCCGCCGGCGAGTTTCATGATCAGCCCGGCAGCCTGCTGGTCGCCGCGGACGTTCACGCCCCACAGGCGGTGCCCGTGGTTGTACGCCTGGTAGAGCGGGTTGTCGGCGACCGTGAGGAACGCCGCTGGGATCGTCGGCAGCACCGACATGAGGAACAGGTAGACGATCTGCTGGGGGATGCCGATGCGCAGTTCGGGCAAGGGTCCGGCGACCGGCATCCACATGGCGAACGACGAGAGCACGAGTGCGGCGTGCACCAGGTAGTGGACGGGGCCGACCTCCACCGACGTATTGACGATCGGGGCGGCGTGGCTGAGCGCGACGAGCACGTTGAAGCTGAGCCCCGCGATGAGCGGTCGTGACAGCCCACGGAAGAACCGGCCGAACCACCCACGACCGAGGATCAGCTCGGCAAGCCAGGTCGGCGTGGCGAGGAGGAACAGCGGCGGCATCACATAGGTGAGCAGGAGGTGCTGCACCATGTGGATCGAGTACAGGTACTCCTCTGCGATGTCGTGCATCGGCCAGTCGCTGCTGATGTACAGCACCACGACACCGGCGACAAACCACCGCCGTTGCGCCCGGGTGACGGGTTCACCACCTGCGGCGACGACCTTCGGGGCGATCACCCTCGTCGTGTAGAAGCCGATTCCGACGACCGCGGCGACGAGCAGCCAGACCTCGGGGTGCCACTGCCAGACCACCGGTGCGGAGTTCGCGAGCACGTGGAGATCCTCACCGATGCGGACGGTGGTCGCCTACTCGGAGCAACCCGTCGACGGGTTCAGCGGGGCATGCCCTCGCCGAAGAACTTGAACGCAGCGAGCGTCACCGCGTACACCGACAACGCGATGACGATGCCGGTGAGGAACGCTCGCCGCAGCACCGGCTTGTCCCAGCGCAGGTGCATGAAATACGCAGCGATCAGGTAGAACTTCGCCGTCATGCACACGAGCAGGACGGGCACGAGCGCTGCGCCGAAATCGAAGACGCTCTCGAAGTAGGTGAAGGTCTCGAGACCGGTGATCGCAGCCAGGATGATCGCGACCTTGACGTAGGTCATGTCGCGGTTCGGGTGCTCCTCGTGGGCTGCCCCGTGGTCGCCGTGCGTCGTCTCGGTGGTGGTGGACATCGACCGCTCCTACTTGATCAGGTAGACGACGACGAAGACGACGACCCAGACGACGTCGACGAAGTGCCAATACAGGCCGGCGATCTCGAGCGCCTCGGCCCGCTCCGGGCCGAGCCGACCCTGCAGCGACATGGCGAACATCGTCATCAGGATGATGATCCCGATGACCACGTGGGCGCCGTGGAAGCCGGTGAGGGTGAAGAACGCCGAGCTGAAGATGTTCGTGGTGAAGCCGAGGCCCTCCTTCACGAACGCCGTGAACTCGTAGATCTGCCCGGCGATGAAGGAGGCGCCGAGGAGCGCCGTCGCGAGCAGCCAGATCCGCATCCGCTGTTCGTCGCGCCGCTGCAACGACGACACCGCGAGCACCATGGTGAGCGAGCTCATGAGCAGCACGAAGCTCGACACCGACGTGAAGGGGATGTCGAAGAGCTGCGCACCGAGCTTGCTGATCTCGGCGTTCTCGAAGCCGGGGAAGCTGTTGAGCTTCTTCCGGTAGAGGAGGAAGGTCGAGATGAGCCCGCCGAAGAGCAGGCACTCCGACCCGAGGAACAGCCACATCGCCAGCTTCTCGTTCGAGATGCCAGTAATCGTGTGACCGTGCCCGTGGTCGTCGTGGTGGGCGTCGGTCGCAGGCGCCGCCAGGGTCTCAGCCAACGGAGGTCTCCTCCTCGTGGGCGGCGGCTGCCGTTCCGTGGTCACCGTGGTGGTCGTCCGGTTCCGTCGAGGGCTCATACGCCCAGCCGTACACGCCCCAGAGCACGAGCAGCGCGCCGGGGATCACCAGCAGCAGGTTGAAGATGAGCCCGTACCCGATGAACGGCAGGCCGGCGGCGAGCACCAGCGGGTAGTAGGAGGGCGAGGGCAGGTGCACCCCGGTGGCGTCGCCCTTCTGGACGACGTCTTCGGTGGCGGCGATCCGCACGGCACGTCCGTGCTCGTCCTCGCCGTACTTGCGGTGCCAGAAGTCGTCCGCCGCGCGCACGGTCGGGATGGTGTCGAAGTTGTGCTCCGGGGTCGGCGACGGGATCGACCACTCGAGGCTGCGGGAGTCCCACGGGTCGGCGCCGGGGTTCGGACGACCGGCAGCCTTCCAGGAGCGGTAGCTCGACCCGATGTTGTAGAGGAACAGCAGCATGCCGGCGGCGATGACGAACACGCCGAAGGTGGCGACCCGGTTCCAGAACGTGAGCCCGTCGGTCGCCTGGTACGTCTGGATCCGGCGCGACATGCCCTGCAGACCGAGGATGTGCATCGGTCCGAAGGTCAGGTTGAAACCGATGATCATCAGCCAGAAGTGCGCCTTGCCCAGCTTCTCGTCGAGGAAGTGCCCGAACGCCTTCGGCCACCAGAAGTACATGCCCGAGAAGAGCCCGAGGAGAGCGCCGCCGAAGAGCACGTAGTGGAAGTGGGCGACGATGTAGTAGGTGTCCGTCTGCTGCGTGTCCGCCGGGGCGACCGAGTGCGTGACACCCGAGAGGCCACCGATGGTGAACATCGCAACGAGGCCGACGGCGAAGAGCATCGCCGTGGTGAACCGGATCCGACCGCCCCACATGGTGGCCATCCAGTTCAGGATCTTCACGCCGGTCGGCACCGCGATGAACATCGTGGCGAGCGAGAACGCTGCGACGGAGATCGGCCCGATACCGGAGGCGAACATGTGGTGCGCCCACACGCCCCAGCCCATGAACCCGATCGCGATGCCCGAGAACACCATGAACGGGTAGCCGTAGATCGGCTTGCGGGAGAAGACCGGGATGACCTCGGACACGATGCCGAACGACGGCAGGATGAGGATGTACACCTCGGGGTGGCCGAAGATCCAGAACAGGTGCTGCCAGAGCAGCGGGTCGGCGCCCTGGGCGACGTTGAAGAAGTTCGCCCCGAACAGCCGGTCGAAGGTGAGCAGGAACAGCGCCACGGTGATGACCGGGAGCGAGAACAGCAGGAGCATCTGGACGACGAGCTGCATCCAGGTGAACACCGGCATGCGGAACAGGCTCATGCCCGGCGCCCGCAGGTTCAGCACGGTCACGATCAGGTTGATCGCACCGATCGACGAGGCGACACCGGTGATCAGCAGGCCGAGGGTGTAGTAGTCGACGCCTGCGGTCGGCGAGAAGACCACACCCGAGTTCGGTGCGTAGCAGAACCACCCGCAGTCGGGGCCGCCGCCGCCGATCACCCACGAGGTGTTGAGGAACACGCCACCGAACAGGAACAGCCAGAAGCTGAGTGCGTTGAGCCGGGGGAAGGCCACGTCTCGGGCGCCGACCTGCAGCGGGAGCAGGTAGTTCGCGAACGCCGCCGCCATCGGCATGATCACGAGGAACACCATGGTCACGCCGTGCATGGTGAAGACCTGGTTGTACAGGTCCGCGCTGAGCACGGTGCCGTTCGGCTGGGCGAGCTGGAGGCGGATCAGCGTCGCCTCGAAACCGGCGACGAAGAAAAAGAACAGCGCCGTGACGCCGTACATGATGCCGATCTTCTTGTGGTCGACGGTCGACACCCACGACCGCCAACCGGTCTTGGTGCTCGGCCGTGCGAGGACGCCCAGCGGCTCGAGTGAGCCGTTGGACGGTTCGCCGGTGGTCAGTGCCAGCGGTTCACGCTCGACGATGGCCATCTGTGGTTCCTTCGCGGGTGCGGCGTTCGGCGGACAGGGAGAGGAGGTCGATCACTTGAGCGTCGACAGGTAGGCGACGAGGTCGTCGATCTGGTCCTCGGTGAGGGGGACCTTCGGCATGCCACGGCCGTACTTGTTGTCGCCGGTCGCCTCGGGGAGCATCGGCTTGTAGTCGTCGGGGTTGCGGATCCAACCCTCGAGCTCGGCCCGGTTCAATTCACCGGTCGTCGGGCCGCGGAGGTCGTAGAGCGCACCGACGAACAGGTACCGGCTCATCAGGTGGGTGAGGTCGGGGGCGTAGCCCGACACCTGCGCAGCGCCGGCGTACGGCTGGGCACCGACCCAGCACGTGTTCTTCGCCACGTCGTACTGCGACGCCGAGGTGATCGGGGTGCAGTCGTTGCTGTTCACACCCTGCACCTGGTGGCACGAGGTGCAGGCGCCGGTGAACACCTCGAGACCTCGGCGAGCCGCTTCATCGCTCGCCGCGGGGATCGCAGCCGGCTTCATCTGGTTCGCCACCCAGGCCTCGAAGTCACCCTGGTCGCGTGCCTCGACGAGCATCCGCATGTAGCCGTGCGACAGGCCGCAGAACTCGGTGCACTGGCCGAGGTAGCGGCCGGGGGCGTCGGCGTTCAGCCAGAACGGATGGTTCCGTCCGGGTGCCGCGTCCTTCTTGCCGTTGAGGGCAGGGATCCAGAAGCTGTGGATCACGTCTCGTGAGGTGGTCGTGATCTTCACGGGCGTCCCGGTCGGGATCACCATCTCCGACGCGGTCACGAAGTCGATCGTGCCGTCACGTCCGAGGTCGTACTCGAACGACCACCACCACTGTTGCCCTACGACGGTGACCTCGAAGTCCTGCGCGATGTCGTCCGGTTCGTTCGCGATGTTGAACAGCGTCGCGATCGTGCCGACGGCGATGCCCGCCATGATCACGGCGGGCAGGATCGTCCAGCCGAGTTCGAGCTTGGTGTTGCCGTGCACCTGCTCGGGGAACTCGTCCTCGTCCTTGCGGCGGAACTTGATCGCCACGAAGAGCACGCCGAGGTTCACGAAGACGAAGACGATCCCGGCGACGATGAAGACCGGGACGACGAGTTTGTGGATGTCGGTGGATGCCTGGCCACGCGGGTCGAGCGTGGTGAGGGGGCGCCCATCGCTCCCGCACCCCGTCAACGCGACCATTGCGAGCACGATCAGGGATGTCGCCAACGCACCGGTGCGCCGCTTCCGTCCGATCATCGAGTTCTCCCACCCACGGGTCTCGTCGTGGTCACCGTTCCTACCGTTGACCGTCGCTGACAGTTTGTCGTCGCCCTGGCCCACACGCCAACCCCCGGCGCGCACGTCAGTACTCGCTGCTCTTCTCGGAGTGACCGCCGCTCTTGTCGGAGTGATCGTCGTCCATCTCGGACTTCGCTGCCGTCGTCGGCGTGGCCCGCAGCGGGGCGCCGACACCGCCTTCGCCCTCGACCGTGTACTCCTCCGACTCGTCGTGGAGCTCCCGCTCGCCGATGGCGACACCGGCGACGCCGGTCCCGAGCACGCCGAGGGCGAACAGGACGACGATCCCGGTGAGCAGGCTCTTGCCGGCCTTGGGGATCATGGCGAGACCGATCGCTCCGACGAAGATCACCACGGCGACGAGAAGGCTCAACCAGGTCGCACCGAGCTTCGGCACGGCGAGGTAGAGGCGGCTGACGCCGAGGCCCACGAACGCCACGACGAGGACGCCGATGACGGGCACCTCGATCGGGCTCATGAGCTTGCTGCGGGCCGCGGCGTTGACGGCCGGGTCACCGGTCGTGCGGTCGGCCCAGGCGCTGATGGTCCACTCGATGGCGAGGAAGGCGAGCACGGCGGCGCCGAGCAGGCTGACCCAGGCGGTCGTCGCGAACCCGACGACGAGCAGGGCGGCGGCGAACGCCGTGAGGGGGGCCCAGTAGCGACCGGTCGTGACGGGCCGGAGGGCGGGCGCCTCGGGCGTTCCGGCGACCTCGGCGAGGGGCGTGGAGTCGGCGTCGCGGAACGACACGAGCACCCCGCCGATGGTCACGGCGCAGGCGGCCGCACCGAGGAGCATCGCGTAGCCGAAGTGGTCGCCGACGGCGCCCTTGTAGCCCATGGTGACGGCACCGAGGAGCTGGAAGTAGAGGTCGCCGAGCGCACCGGGGAACAGCGACCAGTCGACGCCGCCCGACGTCCACCCGTACAGGACGGCGGCGACGAGGAACAGCATCCCCATCCCGAAGTAGTACTTGAAGCCAGTGGTGAACATGCCTGCACCCGTCACTTCGTGATGTAGATCGCGAACCAGATGGCGGCGTAGACGCCGATTGCGGTGTACCAGACGACCGCCGCGGTGGCGACGCCCTCGGGGTTGCCCCGGTTCTCGCCGCCGAGCGTGCGCAGCGTCGTGAGTCCGAGGAAGATGAGGCCGACGAGCACCATCACGAAGTGGGCGCCGACGACCGACCAGAACAGCACGCCCTGCCCCTCGGCGGCGGCGACGGGGATGTTGCTCACCGAGAACAGGTAGCTCGACTGCACGAGCCAGGCG
>VGBO01000037.1 GCA_016870475.1 Actinomycetota bacterium
GCAGGCGGCTCGCCGAACGGGTCGGGGGGACACTCGCCGTCGAGGTGCACGTGCGCGACCACCCACCGCGCCGACGTGCCGGGCTCCCTGCGCCACGCTCTGCGGTCGCTGCGCTCCCGCGGGTCGCGGCGGGTCGTCTGCGCGTCGGCGTGATCGGCCAGATCGGCGAATCCAAAGGGTTCGCGCACCTGCTCGACCTCGCACGCCACGTGCAGGAGCACGACATACCGGTCGACGTCGTCGTGATCGGCGAGACGCAGGACGACAAGGCGCTCGATGTCCTACCCGGCGTCACGGTCACCGGCCGATACCTCGACGACCACGTCGACGATCTGGTTCGCGCCGCCCGACTCGACGTCATCTGGTTCCCGGGAGCTGGGCCGGAGACTTGGTCCTACGTGCTCGACGTCGTGCTCGACGTCGTGCCCGACAGCGGACTACCGATCGTTGCGTTCCGCATCGGCGCCATCGCCGAGCGCCTCGTGGCCGTCCCGCACGCCACCCTTCTCCCGATCGGCGACGCGTTCCGACCCGATCGAGTCATCGACGCTCTGGCCCGTGCCGCCGGAAAAGCGTCACTGTCGACGACAATGCAGCCATGACAACGCTCCAAGCCCTCGGAGCTCTGACCCGTTCAGCCGTCGGGGCCGGCAGGCGACGTGCCGGGCGCGCCTACCGCGCGGCTTCGAGTCGGGTCACCACCTGGCGCACGAACACGGGCGATCTCGAACGGACATCGGCCGAACAGCGAGCGATGCACGAACCGGCGAGCCCCTACCCCTCGTCGTTCGACCTCGACGCGCTGCGTGCGAACCATCCGGATCTCGCAGGGTTCGACGACACCGCGCTCATCGCCCACTTCCGTCGCACGGGACACACGGAGGGGCGGAGGGCATTCCGGATCGGTGATCGTGACGCCTTCGTCGCGCTCGTCGGCGCCGACGCGCGCGCCCTCGAGATCGGGCCCTTCCAGATGCCGATGCTCTCGGGACCGAACGTTCGCTACTTCGACGTCCTCGACCGCGACGGCCTCGTCGACCGAGCCACGTCGCTCGGTCTCGACACCGCCCGGATCCCCGAGCAGATCCACGTCGTGTCGCCGATCGGCGATCTCGGCGTCGTCACCGAACGATTCGATGCCGTGCTGTCGAGTCACTGCATCGAACATCAGCCGGACCTCGTACGCCATCTCCGACAAGTCGCCGACCTCCTCGCCGAGGGCGGCCGCTACTTCGTCCTGGTACCCGATCAGCGGTACTGCTTTGACCACTTCCTCCCGCCGAGCCCGACGGCCGCTGTGGTCGAAGCCCATCTCGAGGCCCGAACCCGGCATACGAAGCGAGCTGTCATCGAACACCGGGCCCACACGGCCCACAACGACGCTGGTCGGCACTGGGCGGGCGATCACGGTGACCCGGGCGAGAACCGGACAGCGCGACTTCGAGCCGCGATCGACGAGCTCGACCACGCCGGTGATGCCTACATCGACGTACATGCGTGGCAGTTCACCCCGGACTCGTTCGCAACGGTTCTCGCTGACCTGGCCGATCTCGGGCTCAACCCGTTCGACCTGGAACGCCTCTACCCGACGACGAGCAACCACTTCGAGTTCTGGGCGATCCTCCGCAAGCGGTGATGTGCTACCCGGACTACTGAACAGGAAGGCTTCGGGCCACGACGAGCATCTGCTTCCCGAGGATTCGCCATGCGGGGCGACACCGCAAGTAGGCGCGCACGAGGCCCGCTCGAACCGGAAACCGCGAGTCCTTCACCGTGTACGGCAGGAATCGTGGCTCCACCCGGAACTCCTCGAAGCCTCGTAGTCGGAGTGCCTCGACGAGGCTGACGTGGGTCAGCGGGAGGTGATGGTCGAGATAGTCCCAGTACGCACCCGGCAGATACCGGATGTTCGGCATCAGCACGACGATCGTCCCTCCCGGACGAACAACGCGATGGGCCTCAGCGAGCGTGTCGAGCAGTATCTGTTTCGTCGGTAGGTGTTCGAAGAAATTCGACGTGAAGACCGTGTCGACCGAATCGTCCCCGATTGCATGAAGATCGTCCGAGGACGTGATTAGCACCTCGACCTCAGGATCGGCCGAACGGGCCGTGTCCGGATTGAGATCGACCGCGATACGCCTCGCGGCCCGCACGGCGTTCGAGAACTCGCAGTATCCGGCGCCGAGATCGAGCACAGTTCCGGTGGCCGGCACATATTGCTGGAACACCTCGTCCACCAGGGTCTGCCAGAGCACCCGCTTGTCGCGCAGTTCGCGCTCGCTGAAGCGCTGCTCATAGGTCGCGCGCAGGTACTCGGGGTCGTCCTGCATGTTCAGATCAACCCTGCATCGACGGCCATCTCGATCCAGGGAATGACCTCGTCGAGGATCTCGTCGAGCGGGGTGAGTGCCTCGAACCCGAGCACGTCCTTGGCCTTCTGGACGCCGGGGACCCGCTTCTGCACGTCGTACTCGTAGGCCTGATCGCTCACGTAGCGGAAGCGGACGTCCGGTCCCTTCAGCTTCCGCCAGATGAGCTCGGCGAGCTCGAGGACCGTCGTGGACTGCGCTGTCGAGAGGTTGAAGTCCTCGTTCAGCGCAGCCGGATGCTCCATTGCGGTGACGATGCCGCGGGCGAGGTCACCGCCGTAGGTGTAGTGCCGTACCTGCTGGCCGTCGCCGAGGATGTGCAGCGGGTCCTGACCCTTCAGGATCTTTTGCACGAGGTCCGGCACGACGTGGCTCATGGCGAGCGAGACGTTACCCGAGAGCACCTCGACCTCGCCCAACGCCCGCATCTCACCGACACCGACACAGTTGAACGGACGCACGATCGTGTACGGGAGCTTGTACTGGTCCCATGCTGCCTTCGCGAAGTACTCGACGGCGAGCTTCTGGAACCCGTAGGACGACAGCGGCGGCGGAACACGGCGCTCGTCCCCTTCGTTGCTCGGCCAGGTGGTCGTCGACTCGAACACCATCGACGAGCTCATGTAGGTCACCTTCTGGAGCCGGCCCTGTCGATGCGCGCGGATGGCCGCATCGCAGGACGACGCCATGATGCGCTCGTTCGTCGCGAGCAGGTCGTAGGCATACGCATGGAAGTAGCTGATGCCGCCGATGAGCGCCGCGCCGGCGATGAAGTGGTCGCAGTCCATCAACAGCTCGGTCATGAGATCGACGTCGGTGCAGTCACCGACGACGAGGCGGTAGCGCGGATCGGCGTCGTAGCTCTTCGAGATCGGGCCGTACTTCGAGTGGTTGTCGACGCCGACGACCTCGTGCCCGCGGCCGAGCAACTCCTCGACCACGTATCCACCGATGAACCCGGCCGAGCCGGAGACGAGAACCTTCACGAATGCCTCACTTCTGGGGGAGAGCAAGCCGCGGCCCGAAGGCGAAGCGGTACCAACGGAGATACTGCGGTAGCCACTTCATCAGCTTGAAGTTCGATGCGCCGAACGCCCGGTCGAGCCAGATGGTCGGGATCTCGGCGACCGGCTGACGATACCGCCGGGCCTTCGCGACGAGTTCGATGCCGATCTCGAAACCCTGATCGCTCTCGATACCGACGTCCTCGACGAAGGACTTCGCGTACGCCTTGTAGGAGTTTGTCGCGTCGCGGGTCCCGACGCGAGCGCCGTAGTGCAAGGTGAGTCCGGCGAGGCGGGACAGCGTTCCCTTGATCCACGGTCCGCCGACCTGTTGCCCGGACCGGGCGTACCGACTCGCCGCCGCGACGACGACGCCACGCTCGACGAGGCGGGTGAGCGAGTCGATCTGGGACGGGTCGTCGCAACCGTCGGCCATGGTGACGACGACGACCGGCGCCGCGGCCGCAGCGATCCCGAACTTGATGGCGTTCGCCGGGCCGCGCCCGTAGGTGTTGAGCACCCAGCGAACGCGAGGGTCGGCTTGCTGTGCGCGTTCGACCGCGGGGATCGTCGAATCGTCCTCGCTGTCGACGACGACGAGCATCTCCGCCGGCAGGGCGACGGCTTCGCCGATACGCGCGAGCACCGGGATCACGTCGTCACCCTCGTTGTACGCAGGGATCACCACGGTGACGCGCGGCATCACAGCAGGACGCCCTCGCCACGGAGGTTCCAGACGTCGACGACGGGCTTGGTGGTCTCGAGCGTCCGGTACGCCGGATGCGGCGCACCGATGACCAACACGTCGGCCCGTGCGACCACCTCGTCGAGCGGGAGCAGCGACGCGTCGGTTCGCACGTATGGATCGGTGCAGAGGACCTCGGCCGCCCGGAACCGGACGATCCGCTTGAGCTTGTAGGACAGGCTCGACCGCACGTCGTCGCTCTCCGCCTTGAACGCCATGCCGAGGATGCCGACGGTCTTTTCCCGCAGGCCGAACCGGGCGTCCATGCGCTCGACGAGGTACATCGGGAGACCCTCGTTGACCATCATCGCCGCATGGCCGAGGAAGAACGTGTTGTTGCTGAACCCGGCGAGCTGCATCGTGTCCTTGAACAGACACGGGCCGGCTGCGAACCCCGCTCCGGGCATGTCCTGCGCACGCGGGTAGTCGAAGGTGATGGCGTGCCGTACGCGCTCGAAATCCACGCCGTGGGAGTTGGCGATCATGAAGAACTGGTTGGCCGCGGCGAACTTGATGTACCGCCACGTGTTCGTGAAGAGCTTCGCGAGTTCGGCTTCCTCCGGGCTCGTGACCACGATCTGCTCGGTGAGCGAACGGAACAGCTCCGACGCCCGGGCGACGGTGCGATCGTTGCGTCCGGAGACGATCTGGGGCAACGAGTACAGCTCGACGAAGGCCTTCCCCTCGGCGATGCGTTCCGGGCAGAACGCCACGTCGAGATCACGGCCGAGCGCACGGAGGCGCTGCTCGACGAGCGCCGTGACCCCTGGGTAGACGGTGGATCGCAGCACGAGGAGCTGCCCGTCCCGCAGGTACGGACCGAGCGCTTCGACGGCATCGGCGACGGCTTGCGTATCGGGGTTCAGGTGCTCGTCGACCGGCGTGCCGATCACGACGATCACGATGTCGGCCGCAGCGACGGACGTCGGGTCCGTGCTCGCCCGGAAGGTGCCGGCTGCCAGGACCTCGCCGAGCACTGTCGGTGCATCGGGTTCGTCGAACGGCATGATCCCGTCGTTCACCGATGTGACGGCGGCAGCGTTCACGTCGTACGCAATCGTCGGTCGCCCAGCCCGAGCGAGCGCAAGTGCGAGCGGGAGGCCGACGTGGCCGCAACCACCGACGACGACCACGCTGGTGTTGTCCCGAATCATGCAGTCCTGACGTTAGTGACCAATCGCTGCCAGTAACCGGCTCGGGTCGGGTCGGTAGGCTCCGCCGTCGTGGCAACACTCGTCACCCACCTGCGATTCCAGCGTCGGCGTGCGTCGTCCGCTACGGAAGCGGCGCTCGCGTCGTTGGTGCTCGCCTTCCTCGCCTTCGGTGGCCGGCACACGTGGTTCTTCGGGGATGACTGGGCCTTCGTGCTCGATCGCCAGGAGCTCCTCGACCAGGGACGGATCGTCGACTTCCTCCTCGGCCCGCACAACGAACACCTGTCGAGCCTGCCGATCCTGCTCTACACGGCCATCTTCAGGATCTTCGGCGTCGACAGCTACGCCCCGTACCTGGTGTGCGCCCTCCTTGCGCACGGGGGCGTGCTCTGGGGGGTTCGCACGCTCCTCCACCGCCTCGACGCACCTGCAGGATGGCGCCTCGTCGCGATCGTGTGGCTGGGGTTCGGTGCAGGTGGGGCCGAGAACCTGCTCTGGGCGTTCCAGGTCGGCTTCGTCGGTGCCATCGCTGCGGGCATCTGGGCGGTGATCCTCGTCTTCACCGGTGCACCGTCGCTCCGACGGGACATCGGCGCTGCCGTCCTCTGCGGCGTGGGATTCCTGACGGCGAGCACCGTCGTCCCGCTCGTCGCAGCGACCGCCGTCGTCCTGGTCCGCGCCCGCGCCTACCGCCGACTCGCCATCGTCGTCGTCGCACCCGGTCTGCCCTTGCTGCTCTGGTACCTCCTCATCGGCCGCGCACGTGCGCCGCAGGTGGCACACCCGGAGTCGGTGATGCCCCAGTTCTTCACGACCGGCTTGACGTTCACGTTCGATCGGATCGTCGGCGTCGGCACAGTCGGGGTGCTCGTCGGCGCCGGCGCGTTCGTGCTGCTGCGATCGAGGACGCGGTCGGGAACCCGGCAACTCGACATCATCGATCTCCTGTTCCTGACCCCGCTCATCACCTTCGCCTTGGCCGCGTACAGCCGCTCGTACCTAGGTCTCGAGGGGGCAAAGGCGAGCCGGTACGCGTACGCCGCTGCCGTGACGCTCGTCCCGGCGCTCACACTCTCGGCGCAACACCTGTGGAGATCGCACCGCCAGATCCGGCCGGTGATCGGCTTGTGCCTCGCCGTCGCGCTCGGCGCCTCTGCATCCAACTATGTCGCCTTTCGAGCCGGCTGGAAGGAGTTCGGGCAGAACGTCCGACCCACCCTGGAACTCGCTCCGCTCCTCGCATCGGCCCCGCTTGCTGATCCAGACAGCCCAGCCGACCCGTACCTCACGCCCAACGCCACCCGTCGCCGTCTCCAGCAGCTCATCGAGACGGGCCGGTGGGAGCCGAGAACCCCATGGACCGCCGAAGTGCGAGCGGAAGTCTCACTCCGCGCCGGCGTCACGCAACGAGACGACGTTGATCTCACATTCGACCGAGCCGATGAACCCCGTGCGGTTCCGCGGACCGGTTCGCTCGAGAGGACGTATGGCGACGGCTGCTGGCGATCGGTGACAGCGTGGCCGGACGAGTCGGTTCACATCGACCTCGGAACGCGCGGGTTGATCGAACTCACATGGCCCACTGACTCCGTGGTACTGCGGATCGTCGACGCTGACGGGACCGAGCTCGCCATGCGCCCGATCGACCTGTCGAACGGAACCACGATCGGGTTCGAGACGCTCGTCGGGTCGGTCGAACTGGTGGCTCCCGGCCCGCGAGTCGAGTTCTGCGCCGTGGCGAACCCCCGCTTCGGGGATTCCCCGACGGGCGGGACGAACGACCGCGACCGGTAACCTCGTCTGGCCCGGCATTCTCCAGAGAGAAAGCGATCGAGCACATGGTTAGCCAAGGACCGGCGTCGATCACACAACTGACCACCCCGTCCCACGTCCTCCGGGATATGTCCGAGATGACAGTCGAGGAGCTCCGGATCGAGGTCCTCCGCCTTCGCGACGAGCTGATCGGGGCGCAGGCCGAGATCGGGAATCTCCGTGGTCGGCTGGACGTGAAGCACCGCAACTACCTCGCGCTCAACTCGGTGCACAGCGCGCAGCGGGTGCTTCGAGGCTCTGATGACGACTACGTGAGGGCTGCGCGCCGGGTGCTCGGGTTCACCCGTTGGGTTCTGCTCCGCGCCCCTCGCCAGCTAGCGCGCAAGCTGCTCGACCGAGGCTGAGTTCGTGCCCGCGCCTCGATTCAGTGTCCTGACACCCGTCTACAACCCGCCGGTCGAAGCGTTCGAGGCATGCGCTGCATCGGTGTTCGCGCAGACGGCCACGAATTGGGAATGGGTGCTCGTCGATGACCGATCGACCGATCCTGCCATCGGCCTGCTCCTCGATGAGCTCGCCGCCGACGAGCGCGTGAGGGTGATCCGTCGGACCGAGAACGGCGGGATCGTGGCCGCCACGAATGACGCGTTGCACGCAGCTGCGGGTGAGTTCGTGGCATTTCTCGACCACGACGACGAGCTGACGCCCGATGCGCTGGCCGCAGTCGACGAGGTCCTCACGGCGGACGACACGGTCGACTACGTCTACTCCGACGAAGAGAAGATCGACCTCGGAGGAACGCTCTGCGACCGGTTCCGCAAGCCGGCGTGGTCACCCGAGCGGCTGCGAGCGCAGAACTACTGCTGTCACCTCTCCGTCATGCGGCGGTCCCTCGTCCTCGAGGTCGGCGGACTGCGAGACGGCTTCGACGGTGCACAGGACTGGGATCTGACGTTCCGCATCACCGAGGCCGCTCGATCGATCGCCCATATCCCGCATGTCCTCTACCACTGGCGGATGGTGGTCGGATCAGTCGCAGCCGACATCGACTACAAGCCGTACGCTTTGGAAGCCGGGCGGCGCGCCGTTGCCGCTCACCTCGAGCGCGTCGGTATCGCTGCGTCTGTCGAGATCACGGAATTCAACTTCATGGCGGTTCGTCGACGACTCACGACGCGGCCGCGCGTCAGCATCATCATCCCGACGAACGGCACCCGCAGGCGGGTCTGGGGACAGGACGTCGCACTCGTCGAGCAGTGCGTTGCGTCGATCGCTCAGCGGTCGACGTGGGACCACTACGAGATCGTCATCGTGCACGACATGATCGACGAACAAATCCTCGAACGTCTCCATCGGCATGCGCCCGGGCGGGTCGTCGCAGTCCCCTACGACCGCCCGTTCAACTTCTCGGCGAAGGTAAACCTCGGTGCGCTCAGGAGTACGGGTGATCGCCTGGTGCTCCTGAACGACGACACGTTCATCGACAGTCCCGACTGGATCGAGGTCCTCGCCGCCCACCTCGAAGAGCTCGACGTCGGCATGGTCGGACCCCGTCTGCTCCTTGCGGACGGCCGCATCCAGAGCGCCGGCCACTACAACCGCTTCGGTCCGCACCATGTCGCCGCCGGGTTCTCGACCGAGGAGATCGGACCGTACGGCTGCCTCACGTTCCCTGGAGAGCGCACGGGGCTGACCATGGCCTGTGTGATGATGCCCCGGCGACTCTTCGAGGAAGCCGGAGGCCTCGACACGAAGCTTCCCGGAGCCTTCAACGACGTCGACTTCGGGAACAAGTTGCGTCACCTCCGCTACCGACTGATCTGGACGCCGCACGCGTCGGTGTACCACTTCGAGTCGCTGAGCAGGGACCCGTCGGTTCCGGATTCGGACTTCGTGCACCTCTACCAGCGGTGGGGAGACGAACTCGACGCCCCCGATCGGTATCTGCCTTGGTTCGCCTACCAGGCGGCAGGCCTTGCCCACGTCCGCGACGAAGAACTCTTCGCGACCATCGTCGACTCGAAGATCCATGAGCGGATCCCCGGCCTCGGCGAGATCACCGTTGACATGCTGCCGAAGGTCTGACCCACCGTTCAGCGGGCGGAGCGGACGCCCTCGATCGCCGAGCGCACCAACACCTGCCGCCGACTCCCCGCCGGGACGAGGAGCGACCGGCCGGGAACCGTCGACGCAACGTCGGTGACCCGCCGGACCAGGGCGCGCCGGGGCCAGCGAGCCGAAGCCGCCGCCTCGAGGACTGCCCAGGTGGCGCGCGCCGAACGCTCCCACGTGAGCCCGCGACCGATCGCGGCGATCCGGGCGGCGATCCGGGCCCGTTCCGCCGGGTCGTCGACCAGTTCACGGACCGTCGCCACCGCAGCGTCGAGATCCAGAGCGTCACCGAAGTCCGGAATGTCGGGGGCTGCAGCTCACCCAGCGAGAAGCACCGGGACGACACGGTCGCCACGCCACGACGGGCGAACTCGAACGGCACGAGTCCGAACCCTTCGATCGCGGAGGGGAACAGCCCGAGCACCGCATGGTCGACGAGCCAGGCCCGCTCGGCGTCGGACACGTGCCCGAGGTCGACGACCGCCGCGTCGACGTGCGGGTCGGCGGCACGGAGCGCCTGCTCGAGGTCCTGGGAGCCGCCCCACGTGGGATACGCGCCGGCGAGCACGAGGCGACCGGGCCAGCCCTCCGCATGCAGGCGACCCGCCGCCCGCATCGAGAACAGCCGGTTCTTGTGCTCGAACGCGTTCCCGAGCTGCAACAGGAACGGTCGATCGTCGGGCAACCCTGCCGGGCGCACCGGAGCGACCGGCTCGTCCTCGTGGTCGAGCCCCTCAGAGACGACCGCGCGCACGGGCGAGGACTGGGGTACGCCAAGGTGCTTTGCGTGCCGCGCGGTCGAGTGCGACACCCAGATCACTCCGGCCGCCTTTCGGAGCGCCTGGTCCGACGCAGCGCACAGCTCCTCGAACGCCTCCGTCGACGGGCTGTACGCAGAACGCACCTGGGTGATGAAGTCGAGGTGGCGCACCACGAACGCCGTGGAGATCCGGGACACCCAGTCGAGCTCGGCCCGACGGTGGAACTGCATGCCACGCAGCGTGAGGTCGTACCGCCACGCCCAATCCGCGGCGCGGTTTCCGTGCACGTCGAGGGTGACGTGACGGAAGTCGGCGAACGCGTCGCCGATCGATGCGGCGCCGGCTGGGCCGACCAGGACCGAGAACGGCTGGTCCGGCCGCACTGCGGCCATCGCCCGGGTGAGCTCGAAGATCGCACGTTGCGACCCGCTCCAGTTCTCGTCGAGCATCGTCGCGTCGACGGCGATGCGCAGGCCGCGCAACGGACTCGACGACCCCGGACGAAGAACTCCCACGGCACGTAGCATGGCCGGCGTGACCCGGAGCTTGGAAGAGAGCCACGATCTCGTTCCGGACAACGACCCGACCGAGACCCAGGAATGGATCGAGTCGCTCGACGCGGTGATCGACGAGCACGGCGCGGCGCGAGCGCGATTCCTCGTCCGGAGGTTGCTCAAGCACTCCGAGTCCCGCTCGATCGGACTCCCTGCAGCGGTCACCACGCCGTACGTCAACACCATCGCGCCCGACGACCAGCCGTGGTTCCCCGGCGACGAGTACCTCGAGAAGCGCATCCGGGCGTACATCCGCTGGAACGCGGCGGTCATGGTGTCGAACGCGAACAAGCTCGCCGACGGCATCGGCGGCCACCTGTCCACGTTCGCGTCGTCCGCTGCGCTCTACGACGTCGGGTACCACTGGTTCTGGCGGGGCAAGGACAACGGCGAACCGGGCGACGCCGTCTACATCCAGGGCCACGCCGCCCCCGGCATCTACGCACGCGCCTACCTCGAGGGCCGGCTCGACGAGAGCGACCTCGACCACTTCCGCCGGGAGATCGGCCGGGTCGGGCTGTCGTCGTACCCGCACCCGCGCCTCATGCCGGAGTTCTGGGAGTACCCGACCGTGTCGATGGGGCTCGGCCCGATCAACGCCATCTACCAGGCCCGGTTCAACCGGTACCTGCACGACCGTCGCATCGACGACACGTCGACCTCGAAGGTGTGGTGCTTCCTCGGCGACGGCGAGACCGACGAACCGGAAGCGCTCGGTGCGCTCCACCTCGCCTCCCGCGAACAGCTCGACAACCTGATCTTCGTCGTGAACTGCAACCTGCAACGCCTCGACGGGCCGGTGCGTGGGAACGGCAAGATCATCCAGGAGCTCGAAGGCGTCTTCCGCGGCGCCGGGTGGAACGTCATCAAGGTCGTGTGGGGCTCCAACTGGGACGAACTCCTCGCCCGTGACGTCGACGGCGTGCTCGTCGACAAGATGAACTCCACCGTCGACGGCGAGTTCCAGCGCTACTCCGTCGAACCCGGCAGCTACGCCCGCGATCACTTCTTCGGCCCCGACCCTCGGCTTCGTGAGCTCGTCGCCCACCTGAGCGACGAACAGATCGCGAGCCTTCCCCGCGGAGGCCACGACTACCGCAAGCTCTACGCCGCCTACCAGCGGGCCGTCGAACACCGGGGCAGCCCCACCGTCCTGCTCGTCAAGACCGTGAAGGGGTGGACGCTCGGCAGCGCGGTGGAAGGCCGCAACGCCACCCACCAGATCAAGAAGCTCACGAAGGACCAGCTCCTCGCGCTCCGCACACGCCTCCACCTCGAGAACGCCGTGCCGGAGGACTTCCCCGAGGACGACCCGCCCTACATCCGGCTCGAACCCGGCTCACCCGAACACGAGTACCTCGTCGGCCGGCGCCGGGCACTCGCCGGAGCCCTCCCCCGGCGCACCACCCACCTGCGGCGGCCGCTCCCGCTCCCCGGTCCGACCCCCTTCGCCGAGCTTCGCACCGGATCCGGCGCACAGGCGGTCTCCACCACGATGGCGTTCGTCCGGCTCCTCCGGTCGATGTTGCGCGAAGACGGGTTCGGCGACCGGATCGTGCCCATCACCCCCGACGAAGCCCGCACCTTCGGCATGGACTCGCTGTTCAAGGAAGTCGGCATCTACGCGAGCCAGGGCCAGCGCTACGAACCCGTCGACTGGAACCTGCAGCTCTCCTACCGAGAGGCGAAGGACGGCCAGCTCCTCGAGGAAGGCATCACCGAAGCGGGTTCGCTCGCCAGCTTCACCGCGGCCGCCACGTCCTATGCCACCCGTGGCGTGCCGATGGTTCCGTTCTTCATCTTCTATTCGATGTTCGGGTTCCAGCGGGTCGGTGACCTGATCTGGGCGCTCGCCGACGCCCGCGGCCGCGGATTCCTCGTCGGCGCGACCGCCGGTCGGACCACACTCCCCGGGGAAGGCCTGCAGCACAACGACGGCCACTCGCCGCTCCTCGCGTCGACCGTGCCGTCGTGCCGGGTGTACGACCCGGCGTTCGCCTACGAGCTCGCCCACATCGTCGAGGACGGCATCCGCGTCATGTACGGCGGTGTCGAGGGCGCCCCGCCGGACGCCGGCGGGAACCTCGACGTCTTCTACTACCTGACCCTCTACAACGAGAACCGTGTGCAGCCCGCCGCACCCGACGACCTCGACGTCGACGGGCTGCTCCGCGGCCTGTACCGGTGGCGCACCGTCGACGGCGACCCCGCCCGTCCCGAACGTCGGGCCGCGCTGCTGTTCTCCGGCTCCATGGCGGCACCCGCCGAGGCCGCCGCGGCCGACCTCGCCGAGCACCACGGGGTCAGCACGTCGTTGTGGTCGGCGACCTCGTACAAGCTGCTCCGAGATGATGCGCTGGCGTGCGAACGGTGGAACCGCCTCCATCCGGGTGCGCCGGCGCGCCTCCCCCATGTCACCGCACAGCTCAGCGGTGACGTGGGCGCCGTCGTCGCCGTCACCGACTACCTCCGGCTCGTACCCGAACAGGTGGCGCGCTTCGTCCCGGGTGGCATGACGATCCTCGGTACGGACGGGTTCGGCCGATCCGACACCCGCGACGCGCTACGCCGCCACTTCGAGATCGACGCAGCGCACATCGTGGTCGCGACGTTGCACGACCTCGCCCAACGAGGCCTCGTGCACACCGACGAGGTGGCCGCGGCGATCGAGCGCCACGGCCTCGCGGTCGACCTGCCCGACCCGTGGGATCCGACGGTCTACTGAGCGAGCCGGGCGAAGTTCGGCGGGCGGTTCTCGAGGAAGCTGGACACGCCTTCCTTGAAGTCGTTCTGCTTCAGCGAGTGCTTCATCGCGCCGTCGGCCATCTCGTTCGACTCGGCCATCGCCTGCTGCAGGCCGTGCCAGACCTGGCGCTTCATGACCGCCATCGACGACGGCGCAACCCGCTCCACGAGTTCCTTCGCGTACGCGCGCACGTCGTCCATCAACGACTCGGCGGTCGACACGAAGTTCACGAACCCCATCCGGTGTGCCTCCTCGGTGAGGACCACCCGGCCCGACATGAGGAGGTCCAGCGCATTCGACGGACCGACCAGACGCGGCAGCACCCAGCCGATGCCGTGCTCGGCGATGAGACCGCGGCGGGCGAACGCCGTCGTGAACTTCGAACCGGCGACGGCGAAGCGGATGTCCGCCATCGACGCCTGCACCATGCCGAGGCCGGCGCAGGACCCGTTGATCGCTGCGATCACGGGCTTCGGGATGGACAGCGTGTACGTCTGGTGCTCATCCCGCAGCTTGGCTGCCGACTCGACACCGCCGCGCGAGCCGATGCCCTGCAGCATGTCCATGTCGGCGCCCGAACAGAACCCACGGCCCGCGCCGGTGATCACGATCACCTTCACCGCGCCGTCAGCGGCTGCGGCATCGAGGGAGGTCCAGAAGTAGTGGCCGAGCTCGGCCGTCCAGGAGTTCAGCTTCTCCGGTCGGTTCAGCGTGATCGTTGCGATCCCGTCGGACACGTCGTAGAGCACCACGTCGGACATCTGCCACCCTCCGTCGAACGGCGCCGACCCCCGTCGGCGAACCGCCACAAACCCTACCGGAGCGGCCCGTAGGGTTCTTCCCGTGTCCGACACCCCTGCGAACGTCGACGACGACCGTCCCGTGCTGCTCACCGTCGAGGTCACCGCCGCGACGACCGAACTGGTCGCCGACGCCCTGTGGGAGCACGGGAGCACCGGGATGGAGGAACGGGCCGACCGCATCATCGCCGGGTTCCCCAACCACGCCGGCGCCGCAGCCGCTGCGGCGGCGCTCGTCGACCGGGAGATCGCCGGGCCGGGGTCGATCGTCGACGTGAACGACGACACCTGGCTCGACGGCTGGAAGGCCTACGCCCGGGCGCACCGGGCCGGGCAACGGATCGTGCTGCAGCCGACCTGGCTCGACCCGGCACCGGTCGGCGAGGGCGATCTCGTCGTGCACCTCGACCCGGGACGGGCGTTCGGCAGCGGAGCACACGCCACGACGCGCCTCGTCCTCGCCCGGCTCGAGGCAATCGTCGAACCGGCGACCACCACCGTGTTGGACCTCGGCTGCGGCAGCGGGGTGCTCACCGTCGCCGCCGCACTGCTCGGCGCGGCCGACGTGGTCGCCGTCGACCTCGACCCCGCAGCGCTGCGCGCCACCGCCGACAATGCCGCCCGCAACGGTGTGGCGTGCACGATCCACGGCGACCTCGCCGCCGTCGACGGCCGACGATTCGACGTCGTCGCAGCGAACATCGGTGCCAACACGCTCATCGACCTCGAACCGGCGCTGCGGCCCCATGACGTCGTGATCCTCGCCGGGTTCCTCGCATTCCGCGAGGCCGAGGTGCGCGCCGCCTTCGCCGACCGACCGCTCCTCCACCGAGATGCGGAGGACGACTGGGTGTGCCTGACCCTCGGGGGTTGCGCTGTGGGTCCCGCCGTGTAGCGTGTCCGATTTTGCGCCCCGTGCCGGACTTACCGGGCTGGGGCACGCACAGGGAGAGGGTGATAGTTGGCAGATCTCACCACGGGTGCACTCGGTCAGCACACGATCTGCGAGTTCTGGGGTGCGAAGAACCTCGACTCGCCGGAATTGACCGACCGGGCCTTTCGCGAGGCCGTTTCCGCTGGGGCAGCGACGCTCATCGAGCTGGTCGTCCACCAGTTCGCCCCGCAGGGAGTTTCTGCCGTGGCGGTGATCGCCGAGAGTCACCTCTCGATCCACACGTGGCCCGAACTCGGCTACGCAGCGATCGACTACTTCACCTGTGGCGACCACGTCGACGTCGACGGCATCTTCGAAGTACTGCGCGAGGCGTATGAGCCCGAGCGGATCGTGAGGCACCAGATGGTCCGAGGCGTCACCCCCGAGAGTACGGCGCTCGCCACGTTCCAGGAGCAGGAACCGAAGAGCCCCTACTACGCCACGTACCCGATGGCTCGGGTCCTCGAACAGCGTCAGACGCAGTTCCAGGACCTCCTGCTGTTCGAACACCCCACGGCCGGCAAGGTCCTCGCCCTCGACGGGATCGTGCAGCTCACCGACGTGGACACCTACGTGTACCACGAGGTGCTCACGCATCCGGCGCTGTGCGCCCACCCGAACCCGCGCACGGTCGCGGTCGTCGGTGGCGGCGACGCGTTCATCGTCGCCGAGGCGCTAAAGCACCCGACCGTGGAGAAGGTCGTCCTCCTCGAGCTCGACGAGGACGTCATCGAGACGGCCCGCAAGCACTACCCGGTCGCCGCCGCAGCGCTCGCCGACCCGCGCGTCGACGTGCGCCCCGCCGACGCGTTCGAGTCGATCGCCGCGTTCGACGACGAGCTCGACGCGATCCTCGTCGACCTCACCGACCCGATCGGGCAGGCGGCGCGGCTCTTCGAGGACCCGTTCTACGAGAAGTGCGAACGGGCGCTGCGGGCCGACGGGATCCTCGTCGCGCAGACGGAGTCGGTGCACTTCCACCCGAACACCGTCCGGTCGTGCTTCGAGACGATCTCTCGGCGGTTCCCTCGCACCGAGATGCTGTGGGGTTCGATCGCCACGTACCCGGGGTCGTTCTGGACGTTCGCTATGGCGACGAAGGGCCCCGACCCGACCGTCGCCCGGAGCACCCCGCAGCTCGACACCCGCCTGTACCATCCCGACGCGCACAGCTGGTTCTTCGTGCCGGCGCCGGTGCGGGCCAAGCTCCTCGCCTGACCCGCCCCGCCCGCCGCACGAACCCGTGGGGGAGACGGCATGGCAGGACCACTCGAAGGCATCACGGTCGTCGAAGCCGGCCTCTGGCTCGCCGGGCCCGCCTGCGCGGCGATCCTCGCCGACTGGGGCGCGGACGTCACCAAGATCGAACCGGTCGCGGGGGATCCGTTCCGCGGGTTCGCGTGGAACTGGGACGGTCGGATGAACCCACCGTTCGAGCTTGACAACCGGGGCAAACGGTCGGTGGCGGTCGACCTCGCCACCGACGAGGGACGGGAGATCGCGCTCGGCCTGCTCGCCGCCGCCGACGTGTTCGTCACGAACTACCGACCGGGCGGTCTCGCCCGGCTCGGGCTCGACTGGCCGACGCTGCACGCCCACAATCCGCGCCTCGTGTACGCGAGCATCACCGGGTACGGGCTCCGCAGCCCCGACGCCGACCGCGCCGCGTACGACATGGGGGCGTTCTGGTCACGCGCCGGGGTCGCTGCCTCGCTGACCCTTCCGGGGGAGGCCCCGCCCTACCAACGGGGCGGGATGGGTGACCACATGACCGGCCTCGCCGCTGCCGGCGGGATCTGCGCGGCGCTGGTGCGACGCGGGACCACCGGGGCCGGCGAACTCGTCGAGACGTCGCTGCTGCGCTCCGGGATGTACCTGCTCGGCACCGACGTGAACATCAACGCACGCACCGGAGCGCCGACCGTGCCCGCGTCGGTGCGGGCTGCGGTCAACCCGCTCCTCACCGGTTACGCGTGTGCCGACGGCACCTGGGTGTGGCTGCTCTGCCTCGAGGGCGACCGCCACTGGCCGAACGTCGCCGTCGCACTCGACCTCCTCGACGTGCTCGACGACCCGCGGTTTGTCGACATGGCCGGGCGACGCGACAACTCCACCGAGGTCACCGCCACGATCCAGGCCGCGTTCCTGCGGCGCACCCGTGCCGAATGGGCGCCGATCCTCGACGACGCAGGCGTGTGGTGGGCGCCGGTGCAGCACACCCACGACCTGCTCGACGACCCCGTGGCCGAAGCCGCCGGTGGCTTCATCGACGTGCCACTCGCCGACGGCACGACCGCCCGAATGGTCGCATCACCGGTCGATTTCGACGGAAAGCCGTCGATACCGGGCCGCGCCACACCGGAACTCGGTGCCGACACCGACGCCGTGCTCGCCGAGCTCGGCCACGACCCGGCGACGATCGAACGGCTCAGGCAGGCCGGGGTGATCCGCTGAGCGACGTGGTGCGCACCATGAACAGCGCGAACGCCGCGAGCAGGCCGGCCGCGATCGTGGCCCCGTTCGCCAGCCAGTGGAAGCCCCACGCCACCTTCACGAACCCCGACGCGAACCCGGCCGAACCACCGAGCAGCGACATGAGCAGGTCGGCGGAGCCCTGCACACCCACACGCTCCTCGGCGGGCACCGACTCGGTGAGCAGCGCGCTCCCGGCGATGATGCCGACGTTCCACCCGAGCCCCAGCAGGAACAGACCGAGGAACACGAGCGACGGCTGGTAGCCGGCCACCACCGCCGTTACCGTGCCGGCCGCGAGGATCACCCCGGCGGCGAGCGCGGAGGGCACCCTGCCGAACCGGTCGACGAGCCGGCCGATGAACGGGGAGAGGCCGTACATCCCCACGATGTGGAGTGCGATCACGAACGCCGAGAGGTCGGCGTGACCGTGGTCCTTCATGTGCAGCGGTGTCATCGTCATCACCGCGACCATCGACGCCTGCGACACCACGTTCGTGGCGAGCGCGAGACGGGCCATCGGGATCGACCAGATCACCCGCAACGAGCGCCCGAGCTGGGGGAGGATCTTCACCCGCTCCCCACCCGTGGGATCGAGACCACCGGCGACGACGAGCGGGTCGGGACGGAGCCGCACCGAGATGTTCACCGCCGCGAAACCGAAGAAGATCGCGGCGAAGATGAACGGCCCGACGAGACGATCGAGCCCGATCGCCACGCCGAACGCCTTCTCCGGCGGCGACAGGCTCGGCCCGAACACCGCGCCGAGGGTGCCGACCCACACCACCGTCGAGATCGCACGGGCGCGTCGGTCGGGCTCGGCGAGGTCGGCCGCCACGTACCGCCCCTGCAGGTTCGACGCCTGACCGGAACCGAACAGGAACATGCCGACGATGAGCAACGGCAACGACCGGAGCTGCCCGGCGAGCACGGCGACCATCGCCCCCGTCATGCCGACGAGGTAGCCGACCTGCAGACCCGGGCGGCGCCCACGACGACGCATCATCCGTGCGATCGGCACCGACGCGAACGCGGAACCGAGCGTGAGCATCGCGGAGGCGACCCCGGCGATTCGGTCGCTGTCGTAGATGTCGGCGGCGAGCAGACCCGCCACTGCGAACGCGGAGCTCACGGACGCGCCGCCGAGCACCTGCCCGGTCATGAGCGTGGCGATGGTGCGTCGCTGCACCGCCACCCGGTCGACCGTCGTGGCCGTCACGCGAGCGGCTCGACGAGCTCGCGGCCCCACGCCTCGATCTGCGCGATCGACGCCGCCGGCACGATCATGCGGTGCACACCGATCTCGATGAGCCGCTCCACGTACCCCGGGTCGGTCTTGCCACCCGTCGTGAACTCGATCGCCTCGGGATCGCGACCATGCGCAGCCGCTGTCTCCTTCACGAGGGAGAACAGTTCGGCGAGCTCGCGTGGCTTGCCCCGACCGGGGAAGAAGCCGTCGCCGAGGCGCCCGGCGCGCCGCGCCGCCGCCTCGGTGTGACCGCCCACGATGAGCGGCACCGTGCCGTTCGCCGGGCGAGGACGGCTGTAGACGTTCTCGAAGTCGAAGAACTTGCCGTGGTGCTCGGCCGTCCCCGTCGACTCCCACAACGCCTTCATCGCCCGCATAGCGTCGTCGGTGCGCGCCCCACGCTCACGGAACGGCACGCCGAGCGCCCGGAACTCCTCCTTGAGCCACCCGACCCCGATGCCGAGCGACATGCGCCCGCCACTCATCGCGTCGAGCGTGGCCACCTCTTTCGCCAGCACGCCGGGGTTGCGCTGCGGGAGGATCATCACGCCCGTCGCGAGCCGGATCGTGGAGGTGACCGCGGCGACCCACGACAACCAGATGAGCGGGTCGGGGATCGGTACGTCCTCCGCACCGCCGCCGAGCGGCATCTTGCCGCTCTCGTCGTAGGGGTAGGTCGACTCGTAGCCCTTCGGGACGAGGACGTGCTCGACCGCCCAGATCGACTCGAACCCGGCTCCCTCGGCGGCCTTCGCGAGCTCGGTCGCCCCGCGACCCGTCGCGTAGTCGCCGAGATTGGCGAACATCACCCCGAACTTCATCCTCGCCATGTCGACCCCCCGGCCGGCCCGGCACGCGCACGGCGCCGGAACGGGCGCCATGGTACCCCTGCGCGACGACGCTCGGGTCAGACCGGCGCCGGGGACGGCACGGTGATCCAGGTCGCCGTCGCCAAGGCGTACAAGGTGCCCGCACCGTCGACGAGGCCGATGTCGGCGAAGATCCGACGACCGTCCCGACGAAGGAACCGTGACGGCAGACGCCACCCGCCTGCCGGCGCGACGGGTGGGACCCGGCAGAACTCCACGTCGTAGGTGCCGAGCAGCACCGCCTCGTCCTCCGCGAGCACCGGAAGGCCGTAGAAGCTCGGTGTGGACGGGCAGTCGAGCGACGCGACGGCCACCACCGTGTCGAGACGCCCGTCCGCCTCGGCGAAGTCGGATGCGTGCGGGTTCGCCGCCCACGCCAACCCCGCCGCCACCGGCTCGGCGCCGACCTGCAGCCCCTCCGCGTTCTGCGCACCGCACACGAAACAGTGCACGAACGGGCTGTCCGGACCGGGACGACGCCACGGGTAGGTGCTCGCGAAGGCGCGCTGCGCCTCGTCCGGTTCGGCGAGGTCGACGATCGGCTCGATCCGGTCGGCACCCCACAGCTCCGACGGCATTCCCGCCCGCAGCACGTCCGACGGCACGAGCTCGACGGCGCCGGTGACGAGTAGTTCCTCGCCGTCGGCGACGGTGAGGTCGACGACGCCGTCGTCGCGGACCACCACCGTCACGGGAAGGTCCCGCCCCTTGGGGATCCCACGTTGGAGTCGTGCGTTGAGGCGGCGCACCGCAGGGTCCTCGAGCGCGGCGACCCGGCGCGCCACGCAGGTGAGCACACCGGCGACGACACCGCCGTTCGCGTTCCCCGGAGGGCCCTGGAACCGGGACCCGAACCGCAGGGCGAACGCCCCGTCACGCTCGATGACGATCTCCCGGCACCCGATGCAGTCGTGCGCGACGGCCATGGCCCGACGGTAGCCGCCGTCCGGCGACAGCGTCCCGGCCGTCCGTAGGGTGGGTGGCATGACCAGCCGGGAACTCGCCGAGATCAACCCGATACTGCAGGGGTTCTGGACGCGCCCGATGGCCGAGATCGACGCCGACCTCGCCCGGTTGCGCGCCGAGGAACCCGTCGCGTTCCGATCCGAGCCGGAACTCCCCGAAGGGTTCCCCCTCCCCCAGGGCGCCGGGTACTGGGCGGTCACCCGTTTCGACGACATCGTCGACATGTCACGCGACACCGACACGTTCAGCTCCGCCGCGGGCATCACCACGCTCGACCTCCCGGCCGAGTTCAACGAGTTCTTCAACTCGATGATCGCGATGGACGACCCTCGCCACGCCCGCATGCGGCGCATCGTGTCGGCGGGGTTCACCCCGCGCATGCTGCGACGGCTCGACGCCACCATCGACGACGTCGCTGCGCGCATCGTCGCCGAGGTCGCCCCGAAGGGCGAGGTCGACTTCGTGACCGACGTCGCCGCCGCACTCCCGCTGCGCATCATCTGCGATCTGATGGACATCCCGGCGAGCCGCTACGACGAGGTGTTCGACGCCACGAACGTGATCCTCGGCGCCGGTGACCCGGACTACGTCGCCGACCTCGACGACGCCCTCGGTGCGATCCTCCGGGCCGGCGCCGACCTCGCCGGGATCATGGACGAGGTCGCCAACTCCAAGCAGGGCGGCGACGGCGACGACCTCACGTCGTCGCTCGTGAACGCCGAGGTCGACGGGGAGAAGCTCACGCGGGCCGAGCTCAACAGCTTCTTCGTCCTCCTCGTGGTCGCCGGGAACGAGACCACCCGCAATGCGATCTCGTGGGGGCTCGAGCTGCTCTCGCAGAACCCGGACCAGCGGCGCATCTGGCAGGACGACTTCGACACCGTCGCCCCCGACGCCGTCGACGAGATCGTGCGGGTGGCGAGTCCGGTCATCTACATGCGCCGCACGGCGACCCGCGACGTCGAACTGCGCGGTCAGACGATCCGAGCAGGCGACAAGCTCGCGATGTTCTACCTGTCCGCCAACCGGGACGAGGTCCACTTCACCGACCCGTACCGGTTCGACGTGCGCCGCGACCCGAACCAGCACCTCGGGTTCGGCGGACCGGGCCCACACTTCTGCCTCGGCGCCCACCTGGCGCGCCGCGAGATCACCGTGATGTT
>VGBO01000038.1 GCA_016870475.1 Actinomycetota bacterium
TTCCGCTCCGACGGCTCACGCCGGGTCCGGCCCGCTGCGGAACCCGCCACGGTGCACGACGTCGGCGAGCGGACGCCGCGGCCGCCGGGCCGATGCCCGGGCGTTCGCCCCGGCGTCGGGATCCCGCCGGCCGAGCGCCACCGTGCCGATCGGCTGGTGGCCCTCGGGGATGCCGAGTGCGTCCCGGACGGCGGACTCCTTGCCGAAGATCCCGAAGTAGCAGGCGCCGAGCCCGGCGTCGGTCGCCGCGAGCAGGAGGTTCTCCGTCGCCATCGCCGTGTCGAGCAACCAGTAGGGCACCGGCCACGCGGAGGCTTCGTCCCCGAGCGAGCGGCGTTCGTCCTCCGGTGCCGCCCGGCGGGCCCGCTTGTCGTCCTCGGCGTAGCGACGGACGTAGGCGTCGGGGTCGGCGCACGGCACGACGAGCACCGGAGCCCGGAGCAGGCCCGGCCAGGGGAACCCGGTCGGATCCGGCAGGGATGCCGCCCAGTACCGCGCCGTCTGGTCGGGGCCCTCGAGTACGACGAAGTCCCACCCCTGGGCGTTCCCGGCGGAAGGCGCCCGCCGGGCGAGGTCGATGAGTTCGTCGACGAGTGCCGGCTCGAGCGGGTCGGCGAGGAAGTCCCGGGTCATCCGCCGGGCGCGGACGACGTCGACGAACTCCACCGGCTCAGGCCCCGCTGCGCGCGGCCTGGCGGCGGAGCGCGCTCCGCGCCTCGTCTGCGAGGCGACCGACGATGTCGCCCGCGGACTCGACGGCGTCGATCGCCCAGGCACCCTGACCGCACGGCATCGACCCGACGTCGGTGATCCCGTCACGGCGGGCGACGACGTAGACGTCCTTGGAGTTCTTGAACTGCCGGGGGAAGGGGAGGATGTCGTGGGGTCGCGACTCCCAGTCGTCGGTCCACCGGTTGCGGATCGCCCGCATCGGCTTGCCCGAGTACGACCGGGTGATGAGGGTCGAGTCCTCGTTCGCACCGACGATCGCCGCCTTGTAGTTCTCGTGAGCGAACGCCTCCCGGCTCGCGACGAACCGGGTACCGAGCCACACCCCCTCCGCGCCCATGGCCAACGCCGCAGCGATCCCGGCGCCGGTCGTGATCCCACCGGCGGCGAGCACGGGCACGTCACCGACCGCGGCCACGCACGCCGGGACGATCGCCGAGGTCGCAACCCGCGAGGTGTGGCCGCCGCCCTCGGTCCCCTGCGCGATCACGATGTCCGCCCCGGCGGCGGCGACCTTCGCCGCGGCGCGGGCCGTACCGACGAGCCCCATGACGACCGTGCCGTTCCGATGCAGCAGCTCCACCCACGGACCGGGGTTCCCGAGCCCGGCGGCGAAGACGGGTGGCGCCTCCTCGAGCACGATCTGCATCAGCTCCTCGGGCCGGACCGGGCGACCGTCCTTGCCGACGGCGAACTCGCCGAAGCCGTCCTCGAGATCGGCGGGGTCGACGACCGGGCGGTCGTGTGGCGGACGGGCCGGGAGGACCTCGCCGGTCGTCTGCACCGGCAGGAGCAGGTCGACCCCGAAGGGACGGTCCGTCAGCTCCCGGCACCGGCGGATCTCGAGACGCAACCGCTCGGGCGCGAACCCCGCACCGCCGAGCACGCCGAGGCCCCCGGCGTTGGAGACCGCGGCGACGAGCTCGGCCCGCGCCACATACCCCATGCCGGCCTGCACGATCGGCACCTCGATGCCGAGCAGGTCGCAGATCCTCGTGCGCAGCGGGTCGCTCACCGGGTGGTCCTCCGTCAGATCCGGACGAGGGGGGCAGGGAGTCCGGGTACGTCGACCCGGGTGCGGAACACCGTGCCGGCCCGTTCCGGGTGGTCGGTGTTGTCGGCGGTCACGATGTAGAGGTCACGGCGGTCCGCGCCACCGAAGCACAGGGAGGTGACCATGCGCGCCGGGACGGGGATGCGGGCGACCTCGGTGCCGTCCGGACGGAACGCCCGCACGGCACGGGCGCCGGACACGTCGGCGATCCACAGCGTGCCGTCCTCGTCGACCGCGAGCCCGTCCGGCTCGAGGTCGTCGGCGTGCACCGCGAGCCGGCGCCCCCGAACCGACCCGTCGGCGCCGTAGTCGTGGGCCCACACCCCGTTGCTCGCCGTGTCGGCGTGGTAGAGCATCCCGCCGTCCGGCGAGAACCCGATCCCGTTCGACAGCAGCACGCCGCCGTACAGCTCGGTCGCGACACTCTCGGCGTCGATCCGCCACGCCTCGCCGGCCGAGCGCGTACCGCCTGCGGCGAAGGGGTCGGTCCGCAGCGTGCCGACGACGACCCGACCGACCGGGTCGGCCATCAGGTCGTTGATCCCCGGGGCGTCGAAGCGGTACAGCACCCGGCTCGCGCCATCGTGCACATGGGACACGTCCCGGCCACCGATGACGATCCCGCCGTCGGCGTGCAGCGCGATCCCACCGACCCCGCGACGCTTCGGGACCACCGTGTGCAACGTGCCGTCCGGCGTGCGACAGAAGACCCCGCCGTTCGGGACGTCGGCGAAGAACAGCCGGTCGTCCGCGTCGACGCGCGGGCCTTCGAGGAGCCCGAAGCCCCACACGAGCGATTCGAGGTCGGTCACGGTCCCTCCCCCCGGACCGGCGTGCGCCGGCCGGCCGTCAGCGTGTCGCCTTGAGGAGGGCGTCGAGATCCTCGGCCATCGCCCAGCCGAAGACGATCAACGCCCCACCACCGGCGACGTCGACGTCGCCGAAGAGCTTCGTGACGGACCGGTCGACCTTGCGACGGTCGGCCACGTCGAAGTCCAGCGCGAGCGGCACCGAACCGTCGCCCGCCGCGATGAACGTGCGGTCGTCGTAGCTGCCCGCGTCGATGCCGAAGCGCTTCGCGAGCCGACGCCCCCAGGCACGCTCCTCGCCGGACGCCTTGTGCCCCGGCCGGGGCACGATGTCCTGCAGCGTGCTGAACGCCTCGAACCCTCCGGGGCAGCGGAGCCGGGTCCCGATGAGGACGTCCTCGTCGGGGAAGGCGAGCACGGCGCGCCGGAGCTGGTCCTGCATCATCGAGGACAGGACCTCGGCACAGTCCGACGCCCGACCCACGGCCGCGAGTCCGATGAGCACGCTCGGGGTCCCCCCGATGCGTTCGAGCGTGCAGAAGGAGTACCCGCGGAGCGCGTCCTCACCCCGGGCGAGCGTGACGAGCACCCAGGCCTCGGCCTGCTTGGACAGCGTGCCGATCTCGTAGGGCGCGCCCGACCCACCGGGCAGCTCGGCCATCTCGGCCAGATCCGCATCGCTGAGAGCGGTGCAGTCCTTGGTCACGGTGCGGATCGCCATGAACCCCCAGCCCCCAGCGGTCTCGATGCGACACGATGCGTCACCTAGTTCAGTCGCTGCCCGCCCCGACGCGCAAACCCGCCCGGCAGATGGCCGGCATCGGGCGCCTCAGAGCCGGACGCAGTCGGCGCCGAACAGCTCGCGCAGCTCACCGACCAGCCCGTTCGTCGTGTCGACCCGACACACCTCCGGCAGTCGCAGGGTCCGGCCCCCGACCTCGAGCAGCACCGGACTGTCCCCCGGGTGACCGTCGATCATGTCGCGGAGCCGGTCGAGCGCCCGGTCGTCGAGGCGGTGGGGTGCGAGGCGCAGGCGCAGCGGCAGCACCGCGCCCTCCTCCTCCACGTCGAGCACCTCGAGGCCGTTCACGACGATCTTCGGCGAGTCCTCCCGAGTGTCGACCCGACCCTTCACGACGACGACCTGGTCGCTCAGCTCGGCGGTGAGGAGATGACCGAGGAGCTCCATCTGACGGGCGAACACGACGCACTCGACCGTACCGGTGGCGTCCTCGAGGCGCAGGATCCCCATCTGGTCGCCGCGTCGGGTGAACTTCCGTTCGACGCTGGTGACGACGCCGCCGACCGCCACGATCGAGGAATCCGACGCCGGACGCTCGGCGAGCGCCTCGAGGCTGCAGTCGGTCCGGCTCGCGAGCCGACGCTCGAACCCCCGCAGCGGGTGATCCGACACGTAGAGGCCGAGCATCTCCTTCTCGAACGCGAGCCGGGTGCGACGGTCGAAGTCGTGGTCGGGGATCGGGGTGCGCTCGTCGAAGGTCGGTTCGCCGCCGTCGTCGAAGGACCCGAACAGCGTCTGCACCCCCATCTCGAACTCGCGCCGGCGAGCGACGGCGTCGTCGATGATCCGCTCGTGCACGGCGAGCAGCCCCTGCCGGGGGTGCCCGAGGGCGTCGAACGCGCCCGCCTTGACGAGGGACTCCACGGTCCGTCGGTTCAGCACCTTCAGGTCGACCCGACGACAGAAGTCGTGGAAGTCGACGAACGGCCCGTTCGCCTCACGCTCCGCGACGATCAGCTCGACGAGGCCCTCACCGACGTTGCGCACCGCCGAGAGCCCGAAGACGATCCCGCCCTCCCCATCGGGCGAGAAGTCCGCCACGGCACGGTTGATGTCGGGGACGAGCACCCGGATGCCCATCGTCCGGCACTCGTTGAGGTACACGGCCGCCTTGTCGAGGTTGCCCTTCACCGAGGTGAGCAGGCAGCTCAGGTACTCGACGGGGTAGTTCGCCTTCAGGTAGGCGGTCTGGTAGGCGACGAAGCCGTACCCGTAGCTGTGCGACTTGTTGAAGGCGTAGTCCGCGAACGGCTCGATGATCTCGAACCACGCCTCCCCGAGCTCCCGGCCGTACCCGACCCGCTCGGACCCCTCGATGAACTTCTCCCGCTCCTTCGCGAGCAGCGCGCGGTCCTTCTTGCCGCACGCCTTTCGCAGGTTGTCGGCCTCGGCGAGGCTGTACCCGGCGAACCGCTGAGCGATCCGCATCATCGCCTCCTGGTAGATCATCAGGCCGTACGTGTCGGCGAGGATCTCCTCGGCGTCGGGATGCAGGTACGTGGTCGACTTCCGCCCGTTCTTCCGGTCGGCGTAGGCGTTGTGCATGTTCGCCGCCATCGGACCCGGCCGGTACAGGGCGACGAGGGCGGCCACGTCGTCGAAGCGTTCCGGCTGCATCGACCGAATCAGTTCCCGCATCGGTGTGGACTCGAGCTGGAACACGCCGATGGTGTCACCGCGGCCGAGCAACTCGTAGGTTCGCCGGTCCTCGAGATCGACGTGGTCGATGTCGACGCGGACCCCGTTCAACCGCTCGATCATCTGCAGCGTGTCGGTGATCACGTCGAGGTTCCGCAGGCCGAGGAAGTCCATCTTCAGCAGGCCGAGTTCCTCGACGCCGTGCATCTCGTACTGGGTGACGATCGGCGCGTCCTCGGGCGCCTGGGAGGACTCGGGCTTGCGCTGGATCGGCAGGTACTCCGTCAGCGGCTTCGGGGCGATCACGACCGCAGCGGCATGCACGCTGTCCTGGCGGCGGAGCCCCTCGAGACCGCGCGCCACGTCGACGATGCGTCGGACCTCGTCGTCGCCCTGGTAGAGCGCCCGCAGGTCGGCCGCCATCCGGTAGCCGTCGGCGAACTTCTCGTGCTCGTCGAGGCACGCGTACAGCGGGGTGTCCCGGCCCATCACGAGCGGCGGCATCGCCTTCGCGACCTGGTCGCCCTTCGCGTAGGGCAGCCCGAGCACCCGGGCGGCGTCGCGCACCGCCGCTCGAGCCTTGATCTGGGAGAACGTGATGATCTGCGCGACATGGTCGCGGCCGTACCGTTCGGCGGCGTAGCGGATCATCTCCTCCCGGTAGCGGGAGTCGAAGTCCATGTCGATGTCGGGCATCGAGATGCGGGACGGGTTCAGGAACCGCTCGAAGAGGAGGTCGTAGCGGATCGGGTCGAGGTCGGTGATCCACAGCGCGTACGCGACCGCGCACCCGGCGGCCGATCCACGACCGGGTCCGACGCGGATACCGGAGTCACGGGCGTGGCGGATCAGGTCCCACACGATGAGGAAGTACGAGCTGAACCCCATCGCAGCGATGACCTGCAGCTCGAACGCGATGCGCTCCACCACGTCGTCGGGCAACTGATCGCCCCAGCGGCGTCGGGCGCCCTCGAACGCGAGGTGCTCGAGGTACGCCGCATCGTCGGCGAACCCCTCCGGCACCGGGAACTCCGGCAGCTTCGAGGTGCCGAACTCGAGCTCGACGTTGCACCGCTCGGCGATCCACAGCGTGTTGTCGCACGCCACCTCGACCTCGCGGAAGAGGTAGCGCATCTCCTCTGCGCTCTTCAGGTAGTGCTCGGCGCCGTGGAACCGGAAGCGGTCCGCGTCGGACATGAGCGCGCCGGTCTGCACGCAGAGCAGCGCATCGTGCGCCTCGGCGTCCTCGCGGTGCACGTAGTGCGAGTCGTTCGTGACCACGAGCGGGGCGCCGATGCGACGGGCGAGCTCGAGAAGCTGCGGGTTCGTGCGCTTCTGCTCGGGGATCCCGTGGTCCTGGAGCTCGACGAAGAGGTTGTCCCGTCCAAAGATGTCCTGCAGGCGCGCCGCCCTCTCGGTCGCACCCTCGACGTCGCCCCGGAGCAACGACTGGAGCACGTGGCCGCCGAGGCAACCCGTCGTGGCGATCAGACCCTCGCTGTGGTCAGCGAGGACCTCCCAGTCGATGCGCGGCTTGTAGTAGTAGCCCTCGAGGTAGGCCCGCGAGGCGAGCTGGACGAGGTTCCGGTACCCGGCGTCGCTCTCGGCGAGCAGCGTGAGGTGGTAGTAGAGCTTCTGCCCGCCCTCGGCGTCGCCACCGGAGTCGTCGATCCGCCCGCCACGTCGGGTGGGTCGCTCGTGGCGTGACTCGTGGGCCATGTAGGCCTCGGTCCCGATGATCGGCTTGATCCCGACGCCACGTGCGGCCTTGTAGAAGTCGATGACCCCGTACATGTTGCCGTGGTCGGTGATCCCGATGCCCGGCTGGCCGTCGGCCGCCGCCTTCGCGACGACGGCGTCGATGCGCGCCGCGCCATCGAGCATCGAGTACTCGGTGTGGACATGGAGATGGGCGAAGGAGTCGGCCACCGCTACCCCGGGCCTCCGGTCGAATCACAGGGATGTGACGTCGACACTACCCTCGCCGCCGCGGCCGGTCTCCTCGGCGGCACCGCTCAGAGGTAGGTGCCCGGCCGGGCGTCCGGTCCGGAGCGGGCGCCGGGCATGCCGACGGCGTCCGGGCCGGCGCCGAGCTGCCCGCGCATCTGCTCGAGCTGCTGGCGCGCCATCACCTGCTGGGCGAACATCGTCGCCTGGATACCCTGGAAGAGGCCTTCGAGCCAGCCGACGAGCTGCGCCTGCGCCACACGGAGCTCCGCCTCGCTCGGCGGGGACTCCTCGGCGAACGGCATGGTCAGACGACCGAGCTCGTCCCGCAGGTCGGGGGACAGCGTGGTGGCGAGCTCCCGCACCGAGGTCTCGTAGACGTCACGCAGCCGGTCGCGCGACCGCTCGTCGAGGGGGGCGGACCGCACCTCCTCGAGCAGCTGCCGGATCATCGAGCCGATTCGCATGATTTTCGCCGGCTGCTCGATGGCCTCGCCGCCACCCGGCGCAGGGGCGACCCCGTCCACGATCTCGGGCCCGTCCGGACGATCGGTTCCGCCTGCCTCGGTGCTGGTCACGGCTTCCCACCCTAGAGGCGCTCGCCCGGCGACCTGCAGCGGAATCGCCGCGTCAGACCCGCGTGGCGACGAGCGGGACCAGCATCTCCGCGGCGGTGAGGGACCCGTGGCGGCCGACGAGCGCGAACGGACCGGAATCGTCCGGGTCGACGAAGGCGAGGGTCCCCTTCGCGGCGAGGCACACGTCACCGAGCCGCGAGGCCGCGGCCTCCCCTACCCTCGGACCGAACCAGCCCTCGGCGATCGCCTCCGCCCGGGAGCGGACCCACGCCTGCTCCCCGTGGTGGCGCCGGAGCGCCTCGAGGAGCACGTCCCCGCGGCCGGGCCGGGCGTGGAACCACCGGAGGCGGCCCTCACCGGACTGCATCGCCGTGGCGGCGAGCACCTCACGGTGCGGCTCGACGAGCTCGTCGCCGGTCTCGAGATGTCCGTGGTCCGCGGTCACGAGCAACGTCACCCCCGAGGGGAGTGCGTCGAGCAGTTGCGCGACGACGCGGTCGGCGGTGCAGAGCTCGGCCCGGTAGAAGTCACCGAGGCCGAACTCGTGCGCGACCTTGTCGATGCCCTCGTAGTAGGCGTACACGAAGGACTCCCCCGCGACGGTGAGCCGCCGAACGTGCTCGACCATCGTCGACGCCATCCGGTAGCCGTGGAACCGCGCCCCGAGGAGGTGCGCCCCGGTGAACCCCGTCGTCGCGAACTCCGCCTTCGTCACCACCGGCGGACGGTGCCCGAGGAAGGACTCGACGGGTTGCACCCGGTCCGGCGGGTAGGCGGCGCGGGCGTCGCCACGGCCATCGGCCCACCGCAACGTATTGAGCACGTCGTGCCCCATCGCCATCCGATAACCGACGATGCCGTGCTCCCCGGGCGTCAACCCGGTCGCGATCGACGTGAGCGCCGTCGCCGTGGTCGAGGGGGCCACCGAGGTGATCGGCCCGCCCTGCATCGCAGCGATCGTGGGAAGGTACGAGCGGTGGTCGCAGAGCTGCTCCCACCCGAGCCCGTCGAGCACCAGCAGCACCACCTGCTCGGCGTCGCGGGCGAGCACCGGGAGCCACGCCGGGGGTGTCACCGACTCGAGGAGTGCGGGGACGATCGATGCGATGCAACCGCTGTCGTAACGCGGGAGGACCGGGGTGTCGTCGGACATGCGTCGAACAGCTTGCCCCCTCGCCCGCCAGGACTCAACCGCCGGCACCGGTGCGGGGTGCCTACGATGGGCGCCGTGAAGGTCTCGACCCGGGGTGACTACGCCAGCCGAGCGCTGCTGTCCCTCGCGCTCCACGCCGACGACGGGCGCCCGAACTCGGTGCGCGACATCGCCGAACGGACGGGACTCCCCCAGCCGTACCTCGAGCAGATCCTGCTCGCACTCAAGGGCGCTGGTCTCGTCCGGTCCAAGCGTGGCGTCGGGGGCGGGTACGTGCTCGCCCGGTCACCGGAGGAGATCACCCTCGCCGACATCGTCGGCGCGGTCGACGGACCGATCGCCGCCGGCGACTTCGGCGAACCGCACACGAACGGCGCCTGCGACCACGAGGGGCAGTGCGTCCTGCTCGCCATCTGGGCCGACGTCGGTGAGCGCATGCGGACCCACCTCGGCTCGATCCGTCTCGCCGACATCGCCGGCATGACGCGCGGTGAGCGCATCTGGCCCGGCGAGGAACCGCCCCCACCGGCCCGGCGCGGGCGCTGAGTGACCGGCCGCTCAGCCCGGAGGGTCAAGCCGCGCGAGGACGGCGGAGAGATCCTCCGGCAACGGAGATTCGAACGACAACGCCTCGCCGGTCCGCGGGTGGGTGAAGGCGAGCTCCCGAGCGTGCAGGAACGGTCGGTCGAGCCCGAGCGTGCAGCGACCCCCGCCGTAGACCGTGTCGGCCACGACCGGATGGCCGATCGAGCGGAGATGCACCCGGATCTGATGGGTGCGACCCGTCTCGAGGTCGCAGTCGAGCTGGGTCAACGGTTCCGGACCGTCATGGGTGGCCACGACCCGGAACCGCGTGCGTGCCGGCTTCCCGTCGTGGGTGACCGCTCGTCGGGTCGGATCCCGACGAGACCGACCGATCGGCGCGTCGACGAGCCCTCCGGCCGAGTTCGGGTGCCCGAGGACCAGCGCCCGGTACCGGCGGTGCACGTCGTGGGTGGCCAACAGGTCGATCAGGTCGAGCCGGGTCGCCTCGTCGAGCGCCACGACGAGCAGCCCCGACGTCCCCCGGTCGAGGCGGTGCACGATTCCCGGCCGGTGCGGCTCGCCGACCCCGGCGAGGCCGGGGTGACGGGCAAGCAGACCGTGCACGAGCGTGCCCCCGCCGACGCCGTTGCCCGGGTGCGCGACCACTCCGGCCGGCTTGTCGACCACCAACAGGTGCTCGTCCTCGAACACCACGCCGAAGGGGACCGACGGGTCCGGTTCGGGCAACCGGATGGTGGGCTCGGGCACGTCGTGAACGACGAGCACCTGTCCGGTGGCGACTCGCTGCGAACGTGCCGGCACGACCGTGCCGTCGAGCAGCACCCCGCCGGCATCGACGAGCGCAGCGGCCACCGCCCGACTGAGCCCGGTCAGCATCGCCACGACCCGGTCGACGCGCTCCCCGTCGAGTGCCGCCGCGATCTCGACCTCGACGGCGGGCGGCCCGCTCACGACGCCCGGCCGGGTCGGATGCTCGACCACACGAGCACCGCCCCGCCGACCGTGATCCCGATGTCTGCGACGTTGAAGACCGGCCACCACTGCAGGTCGATGAAGTCGGTGACGTGCCCGCCGAGGAATCCGTCACCGGGCTGCAGGGCACGGTCGAGGAGGTTCCCGATCGCACCGCCGAGCACGGCGCCGACGGCGAGCGCCGCGGTGCGGTTCGAAACGGAGCGCAACATCACGACCAGCACGGCAACGATCGCCAGCGCCAGCACGCCGATCACCGACCCGAGGCCCTCGAACAGGCTGAACGCCGCACCGCTGTTGTGCGCGAGCCGGAACTGCAGCGAACCGACCACCTCGACGGTCTCCTCGAGCGACCGCGCCCACGCCTTGGTGAGCTGATCGAACGCGAGGACCGCCACGGCGGTGGCCCCGGCGAGGCGGCGGCGGAGCCGAACCGGCGGAACCACCAGCTCCTCCGTCGCGGTCACGACCCGCCCGAGGAACGATCGTCCGAGCCGAAGAACAGCCGCAGCGACGGCGCGGGCCGCTCGTCCTCATCCGCAGGACGTTCCGCTGCCGCACGGACCGCCGGAGGCGCCCATGCCACGTCCGCACCGGGACGCGGCGGGGGCGGACCGCTCGGCCCGGCGCGACGCTCGGCGCCCGCGGCAGGCCGGGACGGCGGCGGCGGGGGCGGCGGCGCCCACGACGTCTGCGCCGAGGGCTCGGGCTCCGACGGTGAGGGCTCCGGGCCGTCCGCGTCGGACCAGGCGACGTCGTCGTCGGCCCAGCCGTCGTCCTCTGCGGCGAACGCTGCCGGCGACACGTCGACGACCGCCTCACCCCGGTCGACGGCAGGGGTCGACCACCAGTCCGACGACGCCACGGCGGCATCACCGACGTTCGGCGCTCCGTCGAGGACCGGCGCGGCCGGTTCCTCCTCGGCGCCCGGCGGCCCCTCCTCGACCACGATCGGGGCGGGTGCGGCGACCTCGGGCACCGCGTGCTCCGGGCCGTCGGCGAGACGCTGCAGGTCGGCGACGAGCCCGACGAGCCGCTTGCGCGCCTCCTCCGCCCGGTCCTCCCACGCAGTGAGCTCGGCGCGGACGGCGGTCCGACGTCCCTCCAGCGCGACGACTTCCTCCTCGACCTCACCGAGACGGGCCTCCGCGAGCTTCACGGCATCGGACTGCGCCGCTTCGAGGATCGCCGCCGCCTGCTCACGCGCTCCACCGAGGGACACGTCCGCCTCGGCGCGCGCTCGCTCGAGGAGCTCCGCTGCCCGCTCCTGCGCATCGGCGATCGCTGCGTCGGCGGTTCGCTGGGCGAGCACGAGCGTGCGACGCAGGGTCTCCTCCGCCTCCGAAACCTCCCGGCTACGGGCCTCGCTTCGCGCCGCCCGGGCCTCCGCCGCCTCGATCTGCACGGCGGCATCCTGGAGTCGGCCGTGCAACTGCTTCAGGGTCTCGGCCACGCGTCCGAGGAACTCGTCCACCTCGTCGGGGTCGTACCCGCGGAACTTCTCACGGAATTCGACCTCACGCAGGACTTTCGGGGTGACGTCCATGATCCGACGCTACCGAAGCACGGCGGCTTCGGCGGGGATGTTCACGCGCAGATCGCTCGTCGCAGCATCTGGAACACGATGACGACCAGCATCGCCGAGATGTCGAGACCCATCCCACCGATCCGGATCGGCGGGATGATCCGGCGTGCCGGACCGAGGACCGGTTCCGTGACCCGGTCGAGCACAGCTGCCGCAGATCCGACCGGCGAACCCGGACGCGTGGGGAACCAGCTCAGGATGATCCGGCCGACCAACGCGAGCACGAAGAGCCCGAGCGCTGCGCACAGCACCTGCCCGATCACGCCTGGAACCCACGCTCCGCGAGCCGCCGCTGGTCGGCTTCCGACACGGTGACGTCGGACGGGACGAGGAGGAACACCTGGTTCGCGACCTTGTCCATGCGCCCGCCGAGGCCGTAGCAGAGCCCGCTTGCGAAATCGATGAGGCGCCGCGAGAGCTCGCGATCGACCTCCTGGAGGTTCATGATCACCGGACGCCGGGCCTTGAACCGGTCGGCGACCTCCTGAGCCTCACCGAAGCTCGTCGGGACCACGACCTGAGGGGCGGTCACGACCGCCGCGGCCGGGCGCACCACGACCGGTGACGGCGACGCGGTCGCCGGGGAGACCGGTCGGACCACCACACCGGTGTCCTCGAACTCCACACTGCTCGCCGGCCGGGGCTGCGGCGGCAGCGGCCGGACCGTGCCGATCACGTCGCCCTCGGGCTGGACCGGCGCAGGACGCGCGGCTCGGGCCACGGGGCGGGTTCGCTCGGGAGCCTCGTCGAAGTCGTCGTCGATCTCGTAATCGGCGTCGTCCTCGTCGGGCGCCAGACCGAGGTATTCGGTGACCTTCCGCCACTTCGATGCCATGGCTCCTCCTGGAGCGGCGATCGTAGCCGCTACCACCTCGGGGACCGTGTCGCCGCCCGTTCAGGCGGTGCGCGGGCCGAACAGGGCCCGTCCGATCCGGATCATCGTGGAACCTTCCCCGACGGCGATCTCGAGGTCGTCGGACATCCCCATCGAACAGCACTCGAGCCCGAGCCGGTCAACGAGGCGCCGCACCTCCGCGAACCCGGGACCGGGTGCAACCTCGGGGTCGGTCGGGCCGACCGTCATCAGCCCACGCACCCGGAGCCCGGTGTCCCCGCAGGCGTCGACGAGCGCCGGGACCTCGGCGGCCGCACAGCCGCCCTTGCCCACCTCGCCCGTTGTGGCGACCTGGACGAGCACCGCTGCGCCGGGTGCCCGCCGAGCGATCTCCGCCACGAGCTCCACGCGGTCGACCGTCTGCCAGAGCGCGACGTGGGGCGCGAGCAGCCGCACCTTGTTCCGCTGCAGACGGCCGATGTGGTGCCAGTGCGGGCCGAGCGCCCGTGCGGCAGGGTCGGCAGCCTTCGCGACGAGTTCCTGGGCGTAGTTCTCCCCGAGCTCCGTGAGCCCCGCTGCGACCGCCAATTCGACCACTTCGACCGGATGCCCCTTCGTGACGCCCACGACCGTCACGTCGCGCCCGCCGACGACTGCGATCCGCTCACGGATCCCCGCGAGTCGTTCGCCCACCTCCTCAACCGACGGCAGCCCGTCCACGGGTCCGGACCCGCCCCGGCGTGGGCTCAGCGCAGGAAGGACGGGACGTCGAAGTCGTCCGAGCCCTCGTCGAGGTCGAGGTCGTCGTCGGACCCGAAGATGTCCGAGGTCCGACGCAGGTTCGGCCGGGACCGCTCCTCTGCGGTGGTTCGACCCGCCGGGTCGAACCCTGCGGCGATGACCGTCACCCGCACCTCGTCACCCATCGCGTCGTCGATGACCGTGCCGAAGATGATGTTCGCGTCGGGGTGGGCCACGTTGTGGATGATCTCCGCGGCCTCGTTCACCTCGAGCAGACCGAGGTCGGAGCCGCCGGTGATGCTCAGCAGGATCCCACGGGCGCCGTCGATGGAGGACTCGAGCAGCGGCGAGGAGATCGCCGCACGAGCCGCTGCGACGGCGCGTCCGTCACCCGAGCCGTACCCGATGCCCATCAGCGCCGACCCGGCGTCGCGCATGATCATGCGGACGTCCGCGAAGTCGGTGTTGATGAGCCCGGGGGTGGTGATCAGGTCACTGATGCCCTGGACCCCCTGCAGCAGGATCTCGTCGGCCATGTTGAACGCGTTCACCATCGAGGTGCGTTCGTCGGCGACGGTGAGGAGCCGGTCGTTCGGGATGACGATCTGCGTATCCACCTCGTCCCGCAGCTTCGTGATGCCGTCGTCGGCCTGCATCGACCGACGCCGACCCTCGAACCCGAACGGACGCGTCACCACCCCGATCGTGAGCGCCCCGCTGCCCTTCGCGATCGACGCGATCACCGGCGCTGCACCGGTGCCCGTCCCGCCACCCTCGCCCACGGTGATGAACACCATGTCGGCGCCGGCGAGTGCCTCGACCAGCTCGCTGCGGGCCTCCTCGGCCGCCTGACGACCGACCTCGGGATCGCTGCCCGCGCCGAGACCGCGGGTGATCTCCTTGCCGAGGGCGATCTTCACGTCGGCGTCGCTCATGAGCAGCGCCTGGGCGTCGGTGTTCACCGCGATGAACTCGACGCCCTTCAGACCGGCGTCGATCATCCGGTTGACGGCGTTCACGCCACCGCCACCGACGCCGACGACCTTGATCACGGCGAGGTAGTTCTGGGGGATCGGAGCCATGGCTGTCCTCACTCTGCGTCGGGGGAACGAGCCGGCGCCGTCCCCTTTCGCTGTTGTCGATGCTGACGTCGTCCCCGGCTTCATGTGACCGGCTGCGAAGAATTCGGCTGCTCACGCAGCGTGGCGGAATCGTACCGACCGGGAGGGCGGAAAACAACGACCCTTCGGCGCCCCGCGGTCACGACCCGCACCCGTCGACCCGCTGCAGCACCGGATGGGCCGGCACCGCCAGGTCGATGATCGCGAGGCAGCTCAGGTCGACACGGGCGAGAACCGTGTCGAGGTCGCGCAGTTTCTGGTCGGCCTGCTCCACAGCACCGAAGGCGACACGACCCTCGGGACGCAGGGTGAGCTCGATCGAGTCCTCGCCAGTGAACCGCAACGTCCGGATCCGTGTGCGCACACCGTCCGATGCCGCACCGAGCACCGCCGTGCCGGCCGCAGCCCGGTCGACGAGCCGGCCGCCGACGACGGCGTCGGGCACGACACCGTCGATCGTGACGAGGAAGGGATCGGCAGCCTGTGCCTCGGTGACGAGCACCCCGTCCGCCGAGACGAGGAACCAGCGACCCGACGGGTCGGTGGCCTGCGCGACGACCGAACGCTCGACGAGCGTCACCCGGAGTGTCGACGGCCAGGAGCGGGACACCTCGGCGGTCGCGACCCACGGCAGCGTCGCCTCGAGCCGCCGTTCGACCTCGGTCGGTATGAGATCGGTCATCGGCGAGCCTGCCACGACACCGGTCGCCGCGACGACCGCCTCTCGCGTGGTGCGCTCTGCGCCTGCCACGGCGAACCGGTCCACGTCGAGGAGCGGAGTGCGCGTCACGCCGGCCGCGACCCCGATCGCACCGAGAACCGCGCCCACCAGGACGAGCCGCGACCGCCGGAGCTGCAGGCGCGCCCGGGCGACCTCGGCCCGACGTCGGGCGATGCGCGGGTCGACGCTCGAGGGGGTGGGACGGATCGACGTCGGACGGGCCGCTCGCGCCATCACCGGTCCACCTCCGGGAGCGGCGGTAACCCGACGAGAACCGTCTCCGGCTCGAGGAGCGGTCCACCCGACGCAACGACGAGGCGCCGAACCGCGTCCATCAGCGCCCACACGTCTCCCGCGGACCCCCCCGAATCGGCCTGGATGAAGTTCGCGTGCTTCCTCGAGACCTCGGCCGACCCGACCCGCATGCCGCGGCCGCCGGCCGCGTCGATGAGCCGACCGGCGCTGTCCCCGATCGGGTTCGCGAAGACCGACCCGGCGTTCGGCCCACCGGGCTGGTTCTCCCGCCGCCAGGCGACGATCTCGCCCAGCGCGGCCTCGGCATCGCCCACCGCGCCGGCGCGCAGCTCGAGGGTCACCTGTACGACCGCCTCGGACGGACGCAATATCGAGCGTCGGTAGCCCAGGTCGAGCGACGCGGGCGGGCGGTGCACCGGTCGTGCCTCTGCGTCGGCGAGGTCGACGACGACCACGTCGCGCAGGGCCTCGGCGAGATCGGCCCCGTGCCCGCCGGCGTTCATGCGCACGGCACCACCGACCGTCCCCGGGACCCCGACCGCCCACTCGAAGCCGCGCAGGCCGGCGGCTGCGGTTCGCCGGGCGACCACGGGGAGCAGCGCCGACCCGCCGGCGACGACCGTCGAACCGGCGACGGCGACGTCGGCGAAGGTCGGGCCGAGCACGACGGCGACCCCGTCGAATCCGGCGTCGGCGACGAGCAGGTTCGAGCCTCGACCCACCATGAGCACGGGGACCGCGTCCGACGCGAGCACCCGGGCGAGCGCGCCGAGGTCGTCGACCGAGTCGACCTCGGCGAGCAGGCGGGCGGGACCGCCGACCCGGTAGGTGGTCCGGGGCCCGAGCGGTTCCTCGATGCGCACCGACGAGCCCGGCGCACGCAGCGCCGCGGCACACGCGTCGGCGAGTGCCGACCAACGTCGGGGGTCAGCCGGTCGCACGGTCACTGTCGTGCCCGCACTGCGGCCTGCACCTCGTCCGGCAGGGACGTCACGTCACCCGCTCCCATGCTGAGACAGCAGTCTCCTGGGCGCAGGGTCGCGGCGAGATAGGCCACGAGGTCGCTCCGGCGGGGGAGGTAGACGACCTGCTGGTAGGGATGTCGGTCGAGGATGCCGTGCACGACCCGCATGCCCGTCACCCCGGGCCGCGGCCGTTCGCCGGCGGCGTACACGTCGGTCACGACCGTCAGGTCGGCCTCGACGAAGGAATCACCGAACGCCTCGCCGAGCTCCGCGATGCGGCTGTAGCGGTGCGGTTGGAAGACGGCCACGACGCGACCCCACCCCGATGCCCGCATCGCCCCGACCGCAGCGGCAGCCTCCGACGGCAGGTGGGCGTAGTCGTCGACGAAGGTGATCCCGGCGTGGAACCCGCGATGCTGCAACCGCCGCGCCACCCCGGCGAAGCGGGCGAGCGAGCGCTGCACCACCGTGGGCTCCACCCCGAGCTCGAGCGCGGTGACCGCCGCAGCGGTGGCGTTCGCCAGGTTGTGCAACCCGGCGACGGCGAGCACGATGCGCAACGGGTCGGCACCGTCGCGCTGCAGGGTCCCCCGTGCGCCGTCGGCGTCGGTGGTCGCGTCGACGATCCGGACGTCGGCGGTCGGATTCGTCCCGAAGGTCACCACCCGGGCCCCTGCGGCACGCGCAGCGTCGGCGACCCTCGCACCGTCCGGTCCGTCGATGCCGACGACAGCGGGCCCGTCGGTGGTGCGGACGAACCTGGTGAACGCGTCGACGAGCGCCTCGTAGTTCCCGTAGTGGTCGAGGTGGTCCGCCTCGACGTTCGTGACCACCGACGCCACCGGTCCGAGGTGGAGGAACGTGCCGTCGCTCTCGTCGGCCTCCACCACGAAATCCGGCCCCTCGTCCCACGCCGCACCGGTACCGACCTCGTTGATCTCCCCGCCGATCAGGAACGACGGGTGACGGCCCGCGTCGACGAGCACGAGGGCGAGCATCGACGACGTCGTCGTCTTCCCGTGGGTGCCGGCCACGGCGACGGTGCGCCGGAGACGGCACAGGGCCGCGAGCACATCGGCCCGTCGGACCACCGGGATCCCTGCTCCTCGGGCCGCGACGACCTCGGGGTTCCCCGCCGGGATCGCCGTCGAGATCGCCACGAACTCCGCATCCCCGACATTGGCCGCGTCGTGACCGACCGCGACGGCGACCTCGGCAGCACGGAGCCGGTCCAACGCCGGGCCGTCCTTCAGGTCGCTCCCCGTCACCCGGTGGCCAAGGGTCCGCAGGATCTCCGCGATCGCGCTCATGCCCGCGCCACCGACGCCGACGACGTGGACCCGCCGCGGCACCGACAGGTCCACCTCCTCGCCGACCACCACCGCCGCGCCGGTCACGACCACCCCGGGACCGGTCGAGCGGCGTGGACGACCACGAGTTCGGCGACACGCTCCGCCGCGTCCGGACGGGCGAACGACCGCGCCGCAGCACCTCGACGCCGGAGATCCGCCTCATCGGTGAGCAGGCCGTCGACGAGCTCGACGAGTCGGGCACCGTCGAGGTCCGCGTCGCTGCACACGACCGCCGCGCCGGCTGCGGCGAACACCTCGGCGTTGACACGCTGGTGATCCGCAGCGGCGGTGGGGAGGGGCACGAGCACCGACGGCACGCCCGCCGCGGCGAGCTCGGCGATCGTCGAGGCGCCGGCACGGGCGACGACGAGGTCCGCGGCGGCGAGCGCCGTCGGCATGTCCTCCTCGTACCGCACCGGTTGGTACTGCAGGCCGTCGTCGTCGGTCGGCGCCGACACCGAAGCCGGACGCTCCTCCCAGCCACGATCACCCACGGCGTGACGCACCGCGAGGTCCGTCCGGTCGGCCCAGCACGCGAGCGCCTCCCACACCGCCCGGTTCACCGTGCGCGCACCGAGCGACCCCCCGTAGGCGAGCACGAGCCGACGCCCCGCCCCGATCCCGAGACGCTCCCGGGCCGCTGCCCGACCCGCGTCGGATCGGTCGACTGCGACCACGTCGGGGCGAACCGGGTTGCCGGTCAGTACCGCCTGCGGGAGCGGCGTCGCCGGGAACGAGACCGCGCACGCCCGGGCGAAGCGCCCGGCGACCCGGTTGGCGGCCCCCGGGACCGCGTTCTGCTCGGCGACCACGATCGGGACACGGAGCAGCGCCGCCGCGACCACGCACGGCACCGATGCGTACCCGCCGAGCGCGAGCACCACGGCCGGACGACGGCGGACGAGCAGCGCCGCGGCCCGGAGGAACGCCAGCGCCAGCCCGATCACCGCGCCGACGTTGTCGACGGTGAGCCGTCGACGGATGCCCCGCCCCGGCAGGAGCACGACCTCGAACCCGGCCGCAGGGACACGGGTCGCCTCGACCCCCCGGGCCGAGCCGACGAAGAGCACCGCCTCGCGGGGGCACCCGCGCGCCACGAGCGCCTCGGCGATCGCCACTCCCGGGGCGACGTGACCGACGGTCCCGCCCCCGGCGACCACGACGTACGGGCGGCGATCCGGCCGCGCTCCCGGTTCGGACACCGTCCGAGGATCCCACACGCCGTCGGCCGGGTCGGGGACCCGGGGGAGCCGGCTCACGTCGCGGAGGTCGCTGCGGGGGCCCGTCCTGCGTGGCGGGCGACGCCGAGCAGGACGCCCGCCGCCGCCATGTTCGCGAGCAGCGCCGAGCCGCCCGCTGACACGAACGGCAACGGCACACCGGTGATGGGCAGCAGGCCCGCGACCGCCCCCATGTTCACGAGCGCCTGCAGACCGAACCAGGCGGTGATCCCGGTCGCGAGCAGCATGCCGAACGCGTCCGGGGCCCGGCGAGCGACCCGCGACCCGACGACGACGAGCCCCCCGTAGAGGGCGACGACGAAGGTCGCCCCGATGATCCCGAACTCCTCGGCGATGATCGCAAAGATGAAGTCGGTGTGGGCGAAGGGCAGGAAGCCCCACTTCGCCCGACTCGCACCGATGCCGACCCCGGTCCAGCCGCCCTCGGCGATCGCGGAGGTCGCCTGCAGGGTCTGGTACCCGGTGCCTGCCGGGTCGGCCCACGGGTCGAGGAACGCGAGCACTCGCGCCCGTCGGTACGGCGCCGCCCATGCGAGCGCCACGCCCATCACGGCGAGAAGTGCAGCGATGACGGCCATCGGCCGCATCGGTGCCCCGGCGGTGAACAGCATGACGGCGACGATGCCGAGGATGATCAACGTCGTCCCCAGGTTCGGCTGCAGCATGATCAGCAGAACGACCAGTGCGGTGACCCCGCCGAGCGGGGCGAGCGACCGGGCGGACTGCTGCACGACCGACAGCCGATGCGACAGCAGCATCGCCGCGTAGACGAGGAGCGCCAGCTTCGCGACCTCCGACGGCTGGATGCTGATCGGACCGAGGGCGATCCAGCGGGTTGCACCGTTCGCCCCTGCACCCACCTGCGGGATGAGCACGGCGACGAGCAGACCGAGGGCGACGGCGAGGCCGGCTGCGGAGAGTTTCTTCCACGAGCGGTAGTCGACCCGTTGCACGACGAGGAGGATCGCGAGCCCCAACCCGGCGGAGAACGCCTGTCGGACGAAGATCGCCCACGAGTTCCCGCTCTCGTCGAGGGAGTACACGGAGGAGGCGGAGAGCACCATGACGAGGCCGACGAGGTTCAGCACGACGAGGAGCGCCGCGAGCGCCAGGAACTCGCTCGTGGTCGTTCCCACGGCTCGACGCCGCAGCACCGCGACGGCACGACCGAGCGTCGACGCCGCAGCCGGGGCGGCGACAGGCCTCCGCACCCCGGTCACAGCTCCACACCCCCGCTCGCCACGTAGTCGGCGTAGAAGATCCCGAGCGCGAGGGAGACGCACAGCCCGGCGACGATCCAGAAGCGGATGATCACCCGCGTCTCGGGCCAGCCACCGAGCTCGAAGTGGTGGTGGACCGGCGCCATCCGGAAGGGTCGGCGCCGCTGCGCCGGGGGCACACCGCGCTGGGATCGATACACGGCGACCTGGATGATCACCGACGTGGTCTCGAAGACGAAGAGCCCGCCGAGGAGCGGGAGCAGCAGCGCCGTGTCCGTCGTCAGCGCCAGCGTCGCGAACCCGGTGCCGAGCGCGAGCGATCCGGTGTCCCCCATGAAGATCTGCGCGGGTGCGGCGTTCCACCACAGGAACCCGACACAGCCCCCGATCATCGACACGGCGACGACCGCGAGGTCGAGAGCGTGGCTGTTGCCGTAGAAGTCCACGTGGCGGAACTGCCAGAACGCGATCACCGCGTACGCGCTGAACCCCATGATCGACGCCCCGGCGGCGAGTCCGTCGAGGCCGTCCGTCAGATTGACTGCGTTCGAGGACCCGAGAATCCACAGCACCGCGACGGCAGCCCATCCGATCCGGCCGAGTTCGATTCCGGGGAAGGTGGACCGGGTGAAGGACAGCGTCGTGTGCGCCTGCGTGAGGGTCACGATCGCCACGGCGAACCCGCCGGCGACGGCGAGCTGGCCGAGGATCTTCGCTCTCTTGTTGAGGCCGAGGTTCCGACCCCGGACGAGCTTCGTCGCGTCGTCGGCGAACCCGACGACCGCCGCGGCGGCGATCGCCGCCATCACGATCAGGCCGGTCCTCGTGTAGATCCCGCGGTAGAGATTCGACACCACGTAGCCGCAGAACGCCCCGCCGACGATGGCGAGACCGCCCATCGTCGGGGTTCCCGCCTTCACCTGGTGGCCCCGGGGTCCGTCCTCACGGATCGGCTGACCGATCCGGCGTCGTTCGAGCGAGCCGATCAGCAGTCGGGTCCCGAACAGGGACACGATCACCGACACGGCCGCAGCGATGAGGACACGGATCACCGTGCACCCCCATCGGTCCCGGCCCGACCTGCGGCGACGAGCTCCTGCCGGGCCACGACCCGGTCGTCGAACTCGAGGGTCTCCGCGCCGTTCTGCT
>VGBO01000039.1 GCA_016870475.1 Actinomycetota bacterium
GACGGACCGCTTGCCCCGGTTCATGCCCCAGAACGGGAGCGAGCGCTCCGGGTCGACGACGTCGCCCGCGTAGGGCGCGAGCCGCCGTGACCGGGAGCCGCCGGGCGGTTCGACGAGCACGACGTCGGCGCCGAGGCCGGCGAGGATCTGGCCGCAGAGTTGGCCGCGTTCGTCGGAGAGGTCGAGGACGCGGTAGGGAGTGAGCATGTCGAGCAGGTTAGTACGAGTGTGACAACCGTCTCATCCGGTGCGTCGGGGCGCGACGGGGTCGAACCGGCGCCGCGGTTCCCGGTCGTCCGCTCCGGCGGCAGGTCGTCCGATGCCCGGCTGCTCTTCGCCGTGCACGGCTACGCCCGGGATCCGTGGGCGGTCCTCCAGCTCGCCGAGCTCGTCGACCCGGGCGGACGGTTCGCCCATGTGGCGCCCCGCGGGCCGCACCCCGGCGGTGACGGGGCGTCGTTCTACCGCGTCGACTTCGTGACCCGCACCCTCGACGAGGCGAGCTTCGTCGAGGCGCTCGGCACGCTCGGCCGCACCTTCGACGCCGTGTGTGCGGACGGCGGGTTCGACCCCGCCGCAGCGGTGCTCTTCGGCTTCTCGCAGGGGGCAGGGCTCGCCCTCGCCCTCGCGTTCGGTCGCTCCGACCGCCCGCCGCCCGCAGCCGTCGTCGCGCTCAGCGGTCCGTTGCACCCGGCGCACCGCGTCGACTGGGACGACGCCCGGGCCCGCGACGTGGCGGTCTTCCTCGCCCACGGTGACCACGACCCGATCTTCGACCCCGGGCAACGCCGGGCGGCAGCGGAACGCTTCGCCGCCGCCGGCGCGCAGGTGACCGAGCGGACCTACCCCTTCGGGCACGAGGTCTCGACCGAGGAGCTCAGCGAGGTGCGGGAGTGGCTTGCCGGGCGGTGAGCGCACCGGCCGTCATGGCGATCACGACGGCCATGCCCACGAGCTGCCAGCCGACGACCGCCTCACCGAGGAACACCGCGGCGAGGATCACGGCGACGAGCGGCTGACCGAGTCCGATCAGCGACGTCTGGGTGATCGGCAGGTGCGGTGCCGCCCATCCCATGAGCAGGTGGCCGGTCCCCGCGGTGGCGATGATCGCCACGATCCCGAGCCATTCGACGGGTCCGCCCGGCCCGAGCGCCCGTTCCGACACGAGCGCGATCGGAACGAGCACGGCGGCTGCGGTCGGCAGCATGTTGGCTTGCAGCTCGATCGCCTCCATGTCGGCGCGCGCCTTCTTCGTCGTGACGGCATAGGCCACCCAGGCGACGAGCGACCCGACGCAGAGGAGGTCGCCCGTGGCGCTCCACTGCACCGTCGACGTCGACCCGAACACGACGAGCGCCACGCCGCCGACCGCCCCGAAGGACAGCAGCACCTCCCGCCGACCGACCCGTTCCCCGAACATCCGGTTCGACAGCAGCAGGATCGGGAGCGGTTGGAGCGACTGGATGATCGTCGCGTTCGCGACGGTCGTCGACTTCACGCCGACGAAGAACAGCACGTTCGTGAGGGCGTAGCTGATGCCGACGAGCGCCCCGGTACGCAGGGACGCCGCCTTCGGCCAGCGCCCTCGGAGACCCGAGACCACGACGTAGAGAGCGGCGGCCCACGCGATCCGGTGCATGCTGAGCACCGTGCCGGGCAGGTCGACCGTCTTGGCGAGCGCGGAGCCGGCCGGCCAGAGCACCACGGCGGCGACCATGGCGAGGAGCGCCCGACCTCGAACGCTCATCGTCCCCCCGATCGTCTCGTCGGGACGGTCCCGTCGGTGGGCGGCAGCGTAGGGGGGGGGAAGTAGTGTTGTGCTGTCATCCGCGGGGGCGGTGCACATGGGGGGACGACACATGGCGGGGGACCGGAACGTGTTCGGCCGGGACGACCTGGCGACGATCGACATCCACTCGATCGCGAAGTACCAGTCCGAGGGCTACCCGTGGGCCGAATGGGACCTGCTGCGTCGAGAGGCGCCCGTTTTCTGGTACGAACGCGACAACATCGAGCCGTTCTGGGCGATCACCCGTTACGACGACGTCCACGCGGTCGGACGGGACGCCGACCGGTTCATCAACGGCGGGAAGCGCCTCCGGATCGCCTCCCGGGGCCACGACGAGCGCATGTTCGAGGTGAAGCGCAAGCGCGACGCCGCCTACGGCTGGGACGCCGACGAACCGTTCGACATGGTGTTCATGGACGACCCGCAGCACCAGGCGTTCCGGTCGATCACCAACCGCGAGTTCACCCCGGCCCGCTGCCGGAAGATGGCCGAGTCGCTCGCCACCCACGCCCGTCGGTTCGTCGACGAGTTCGAGGCCCGGTTGCGGTCCGGCGGGGGGACCGACCTCGTCGACGACCTCGCGGTCAAGCTCCCGCTCGCGACGATCTGCGAGATGATGGGCGTCCCCGTCGACGACTACGCCGACATCTGGCGCTGGACCGACTCGATGTTCGACTCCGACGCGATGACGTGGGCGCTGCCGGGCGAGGACAAGCCGACGATGCGCCGCCGGTTGCGGGTCGAGTTCCACGAGTACCTGATGGACCTCATCGACTCGAAGCGGCGCAGCGACGGCGACGATCTCGCCACGAAGCTCGTCCGGGCGACCGTCGACGGGCGAGAGCTCACCGAGCAGCAGCTCTACGGGTACCTGTCGCTGCTGATCGCGGCGGGGAACGAGACCACCCGCAACGCGACGTCGCGCGGCCTGTTGGCCCTCATGGAGCACCCCGACCAGATGGCGATGCTCGTGAGCGAACCCGGCCGGTACGTCGAGACCGCGGTCGAGGAGATCCTCCGGTGGACGTCACCGGTCATCCAGTTCGCCCGCACGGCCACCGAAGACGTCGAGATGCACGGCCAGACCATCCGGCGGGGCGACACCGTCGGTGTCTGGTACCCCTCGGCGAACCGTGACGACGCGATGTTCGACGAGCCCTACCGGTTCGACATCACCCGTGACCCCAACTACCACCTGGCGTTCGGGCACGGTCCGCACTTCTGCCTCGGCGCGAACCTCGCGCGGTGGGAGCTCCGGGCGATGTTCCAGGAGCTCTCGACCCGTCCGTGGCTGACCTCGCTGCACACGACCGGGTCGCCGGCCTGGCTGGTCGACCTGCACGTCGGCGGCATCCACCACCAGAAGGTCGCCCTCGCGAACGCCTGAGTCCGTGCTGCCGGCGGCCGCCGGCGACGGTCAGAGCAGGGACCGGAGCAGGGAGCGGGTGCGCTCCTTGTCCTCCGGCGGCCCGAAGAGCGACGCCACGACGTCGGTGGCCCCTGCGGCGACGAGGTCCTCGAGCGCGAGGCGCACCGTCGCCTCGTCACCGATGATCGCCACGTCCCCGGGACCCTCCGCACCTTCGCGGTCGAGCATCGCCCGGTACGACGGCAACGTGCCGTACATCGCGAACGTGCGGTTCGCCCGGGCGCGCACGCCGTCGACGTCGTCGGTCACGCACACGGGCAGACCGGCGACGATCCGGGTGGTGCCCCGGTCGGCCTCGTGCGCGGCGGTCGTGATGCGCGGGGTGATGTGCTCGCCGAGGGTGCGCGGGCCGACCATCCAGGTGATCGTGCCGTCTGCGACGGCACCGGCGAGGCGCAGCATCGCCGGGGCGAGCGCCGCGAGCAGCACGGGCGGCGGTTCGACGCCGCGCACCGACAGCCCGCCGACAGCGGTGACGGTTTCCCCGCGGGCGTCGGCCGCCTCGCCCCGCAGGAGCGGCTGCAGCGCGGCGAGGTACTCGCGCATGTGCACGGCCGGGCGGTCGAAGGAGTAGCCGAGCATCCCCTCGATCACGACCTTGTGCGAGAGGCCGATGCCGAGGGCGAGTCGCCCACCGGTGAGGGACTGCACGGTGAGTGCCTGACCGGCGAGCGCCATCGGGTGCCGGGGGTAGGTCGGCACGACGGCGGTGCCGAGCTCGATGCCGGGGACCTCTCGTCCGGCGACGCCGAGGAGGGTGAGGGTGTCCCATCCGAACACCTGCGGGACCCAAGCCGACGCGAACCCGTCCGCGTGTGCGGCGGCGATACCGGCGACGAAGTCGTCCGGCGAGCCGGCGAGGAGATCTCCGAGGAACAGTCCGATCTTCATGCGCCGGACGCTACAGCCCGGGTGGGTCCCCGGGACGTGCGTGCAGCAGCGACCGGACGTCGGCGAGTCGTTCGGTCGACGCGACGACGTCGTGCTGTCCGACGGCGACGTGCCGCACGATCACGTCGGTGTAGCCGACCCGTCCGAGTTCCTCGAAGTGCCCGGCGACCTCCTCCGCCGATCCGATGACGAGGACGTCGGGATCGAAGCCGCGGTAGCCGCCCGCGAGCACGGGTGCCGTCGTGCGTCGGGCCTCGGCCGCGTCGACGCCGACGTAGACGTCCCGTCGGATCGCGACGGGTCCCGGGTCGCGCCCGGCGGCGTCGCACGCGGCCCGGTACCGGGAGGCGCGCTCGGCGGCCGCCGGCAACGCGAGCTCCGGCGAGGCGAGGAACCCGTCGCAGAGCCGTGCCGCCCGGTCGAGCGCGGCGTCGGCGGTGCCGCCGAGCCAGAACTCGACGGGCTCGGTGGGTACGGGGGCGACGCGCACCCCGTCGACCTCCTCACCGGCGAGCAGGCGGCGCAGGACCGCCAGGTTCGCCTCGAAGGGGCCGACCCGGCGGTGCAGGTCGGCGCCGAGCGCGGCGAACTGCGTGTGACCGTGGCCGAGGGACACCTGCAGGACGAACCGGCCGGAACCGAACGCAGCGAGCGTGCCGACCTGTTCGGCGAGCAGCACCGGGTGCCACAGCGGCAGGAGGCACAGGATCCCGAACGGCGCGTCGCCCCACTCGGCGGCGAGGCGCGCCATCGTCGGCACGTTCTGGAAGTAGTTGGTCGGCCCGGTCCCGTGATGGTCGCCGACGAAAAGGCTGTCGAGGTCGGCCCGGCGCGCGGCGCGGACGCGGTCGACGAGGCCTGCGGCGAGTGCCCGTGGCGGGGTCCCCGCCGGGTAGGAGGTGGTGAGCGAGATGCCGATCCGCACCGGGTCGTCGATCAGACGTCGATGTCGATCTCGGTGATGCGGATCAGCTCGCCGCCGTCGAGCACCATCGTGTGGCCGGTCATCCAGCTCGCCGCGGCGCTGAGGAACAGCGCCGCCTCGCCGATGTCCTCCGGCTCGCCGAGGCGCTTCAGCGGGTAGATCTGCGCCACCTGTGCCCCTCGGTCCCCCTCCCACAGGATCTTCGCGAAGTCGGTGCGGATCAGACCGGGGGCGATGCAGTTCACCCGCACCTTCGGCCCGAGTTCTGCAGCGAGCTGCTTCGTCATGTGGATGAGCGCCGCCTTGAACACGCAGTACACCCCGAGCGATCCGGACGTCGTGAACCCGCCGACCGACGCGATGTTGAGCACGCTGCCACCGTGGTCGCGCATCCAGCGCTGCCACGCGAGCTGAGTCCACATGAACGGGCCGCGCAGGTTCACCTCATGGGTCTTGTCCCAGCGCGACAGCTCGCAGTCGATCGCCGGTCCGGCGTGAGGGTTCGTCGCGGCGTTGTTCACGAGCACGTCGAGCGCACCGAACCGTTCGATGGTCGCGTCGATCGCTGCGGCAGCGTCCTCCTCGCGTCCGACGTGTCCGGCGAACCAGGCGACATCCCCGCCGAGCTCGGCGGCAGCGGCCTCGAGCCCTTCGGCCTTCCGGGATACGAGCATCACCGACGCCCCGGCGTCGACGAACGCCTTCGCGATGCCCTTGCCGATCCCCCGGGAAGCACCGGTGACGATCGCGACCTTGCCGTCCATGCGCAGTTCCATGGCGGCGGAGCGTAGAGGGCCGCGGCGGTAGCGTGCGCCCGTGCCCGCACCGATCGTCGCCGTCACCCGTAGCCTGCCCGCCCCGGGCGTCGCCCCACTGCTCGCCGCCGGGTTCGAGGTCCGCCACCGCGACGTCGACGGCCCGTGCCCTCCCGACGAGCTCCACGAGCTGGTCCGAGGGGTCGACGGGGTGTTCGCGCTCCTGTCGGAACGGATCGACGAGGCCTTCCTCGACGCGGCCGGCCCGCAGCTCCGGGTGGTGGCGAACATGGCGGTCGGGTTCGACAACGTCGACGTCGCAGCGTGCACCGCTCGAGGTGTGCAGGTGACGAACACGCCGGACGTGCTCACCGATGCGACCGCCGACCTCGCATGGGCGCTGATCCTCGGTGCGGCCCGTCGGATCCCCGAGGCCGACCGGCTCGTGCGGTCCGGCACGTGGCAGGGGTGGCGGCCGATGGACCTCCTCGGGCTCACCGTCGCCGGGAAGACGCTCGGCATCCTCGGGATGGGGAAGATCGGCTCGGCGATCGCGCGCCGGGCGACGGGGTTCGGGATGCGCATCCGCTACCACAACCGCACCCCGAGCCCGGAGGCGGCGGCGCTCGGCGCGGAGCTCGTCGACCGGGCAACGCTGTTCGCCACCTCCGACGTCGTGGTGCTCGCTGCGCCGGCGACGCCGGAGACCCACCACGTGGTCGACGCGGCGGCGCTCGCCACGATGCGCCGCTCGGCGATCCTCGTGAACGTGGCCCGCGGCACGCTCGTCGAGGAGTCGGCGCTCGTCGAGGCGCTGCGCGCGGGCACCATCACCGCGGCCGGACTCGACGTCTACGAGTTCGAACCCCGACTCGTCGACGGCCTGACCGCCTGCGAGAACACGGTGCTGCTGCCCCACCTCGGGTCCTCCACGATCGAGGCGCGGGCCGCCATGGTCGAGCTGGCGTGCGGCAACATCACGGCGGTGCTCGGTGGTCGGGCGCCCCTCACCCCGGTGAACGACCTCACTCCCCGGGGGTGAGCACCGTTCCCGCGGTGATGAGCGCCTCGATCCGTGCGGGGTCGTAGCCGACCTCGCCGAGCACCTCCACGGAGTGTTCGCCGAGCGCCGGCGCGGTGTGCCGGAGCCCACCGGGCGTGCGGGTGAACGTGATGGGAACACCGGGCTGACGCAAGGTGCCGAGGCTCGGGTGCTCGACCTCCTCGAAGAACCCGAACGATGCGAGGTGCGGGTCGGCGAGCACCTGGTCGAGGGTCTGCACCTTCGCGGCGGGGATACCGGCTGCGTCGAGGAGCGGCAGCCATGCGGCCGAGGTCCGGGTGGCGAACACGGCGTCGAGCTCGGCCATCCACGCATGGTGGTTCTCGGTGCGGGCGACCCGGTCGCAGAAGCGCGGGTCGGTCAGCCAGTCGGTGCGACCGACGAGTTCGGCGAGCCGTTCCGCCTGCGGGTCGGTGTAGGGCAGGATGCACATGCTGCCGTCCACAGTGCGGTGGGTTCGCCGGTCCGGGGAGAGGATCCGGCCGTAGCCGGGCGGTGCGAGCGGCGGCACGAAGGTGGCGTCGAGCAGGTGCTCGAGCAGCAGGTAGCTCGTCATCACCTCGAACATGGGCACGACGACTTCCTGTCCGCGACGGTCCGGGTCGCGTTCCCGGGCGAAGAGCGCGGCCGCAACCGCGAACGCGAGGTTCACGCCGACGGTCTTGTCGACGATCAGCGTCGGGACGAACCTGGCCGCGCCGAGGTGGAGTTCCTGGAGCGCGAGCAGGCCGCTCTGCGCCTGGATGACGTCGTCGTACGCGGGCCGGTCGCCGTAGGGGCCACGGGGGTCGTACCCGGCGGCGACGCCGAAGACGATCGAGGGGTTCACGGCCGCGAGTGATGCGTGGTCGAGCCCGAGCCGCTGCGCCGCAGGGCGACGGATGTTGTGGAGCACCACGTCCGCGCCGGCGACGAGGTCGTGGAGTACGTCGAGCGCGGCGGGTTGCTTGAGGTCGAGCGCGATCGAGCGCTTGTTGCGGTTCATGGTGAGGAATAGCGACCCCATCCCGGGGATCCGTTCCGTGCCGACGTAGCGCATGAGGTCGCCGGCGGGAGCCTCGACCTTGATCACGTCGGCACCGAGGTCGGCGAGCAGCATCGTGGCGTAGGGGCCGAGCACGACGGAGGTCAGGTCGACGATGCGGATGCCGTGGAAGGGGCCGGTGGTCACGTGCTGGAGCATGGCACGTCGTCACGAAGGTTCACGCCGACGAAACGTCGTGGAAACAGCGGATCCCTACCGTCGCAGGGCATGGAGGTGCACCGGATCCGTTGGCCGGCCGAGGCGGAACGTCTGGACCGTCTGCGTTCCGTCGGGGCGGCGAGGCTGCTGCTCGTAGATCCGACGGCTGCACCGCCGGTTGTCGTCGACGAGCTCGAGGACTGGGTTCGGCTGCCGGCGGTGCGCGCCGACGTGGAGCGCCGGTGCGAGACCCTGGCGCGGCGGCTTGCCGCACGGAGTCGTCCGGCTCCGCTGGTCGACTCGTGGGGGGTGCTGTCCTTCGTCGGCGGCGAGGTCGTGCTCACCCCGCTCGAGGCCCGTCTCGCCCGGGTGCTCGTCGAGCACTTCGGTCGACTGGTCGGCCGGGATGCGCTGAACGAGGCGGGGTGGCCGGAGGGATTCTCCGGTCGGAACACGCTCGACGTGCACATCCTCCGGCTGCGCCGCCGGTTCGCCGAGGTCGGTCTCGTGATCCGCACCGTGCGGTCACGGGGGTACCTCCTCGACGTGGCCGCGTCCGACGCAGCGACGTCCGCCTGATCGTCCCCCGACGCGCCGAGGGGCGGCACGGCTGCTTGCCGTACCGCCCCTCGGGCGGGGTTGTGATGTACGTCGCCGTCGGTCAGGCGGTCTGCGCCGCCGGCGGGGTGGCGGCACCTCGTGCACCGAACCCGTGGGCGCCGCGGGGGCCGCGTTCGCCGGGGGCGGGTGCGGTGCGGTCGAGCATGTCGTTCGCCCGGGTGGTCGCGTTCGCCCGCAGTTCGGCGGCCTTCGCCTCGGTGATGCGCCCGGCGGCGACACCCTGGTCGATCCGGCTCGTCATGTCGGCGACGATCGCGTCGACGACGGCCTGCGGGTCGACACCCTGCTGGGTGGCGACGTCGCGCAGCGTGCTGCCGCTCTGCAGGGCGGTGCGGAGCGCTGCGGCGTCGAGGCCGAGCACCTCGGCGAGCGCCTCACCACCCGCACCGCCGGGGCGGCCGCCGAGCCCGTGTGCGCCGCGGGGGCCGCGTTCGCCGCCGGGGGCGGGTGCGGTGCGGTCGAGCATGTCGTTCGCCCGGGTGGTCGCGTTCGCCCGCAGTTCGGCGGCCTTCGCCTCGGTGATGCGTCCGGCGGCGACACCCTCGTCGATCCGGCTCGTCATCTCGGCGACGATCGCGTCGACGACGGTCTGGGGATCGACACCCTGCTGGGTGGCGACGTCGCGCAGCGTGCTGCCGCCCACCAGGGCGGTGCGGAGCGCTGCGGCGTCGAGGCCGAGCACCTCGGCGAGCGCCTCACCACCGGGACCGCCGTGGCGGCCGCCGACCATGGCGCCGTTGCCGCTGTCGGCACCGGCGAACGCGGGCAGGACGACGGCGGCGCCGGCGATGGTGCCGCCGGTGATGGCGGCGCCGAGGGCGAGGGTTGCGAAGGACTTGCGCATCGGGGTTTCCTCGTGGAGGTCGTGGACCGGTCGATCCGGTACCGGGAGAGCATCGGCGCCGTCGGTAAGGAGTGTCGCGGGTCGAGGTAAGAGATCGGTGTGAGCCGTGGCGGCGGTCAGGCGTCGGCCGCCGACGGACCGAGGGTGATCCCCACCACCGCACCCCCGTCGGGGTGGTTCGCCGCGACCGCCCGGCCGCCGTGGGAGGTGGCCACCTGCTGCACGATCGACAGGCCGAGCCCGGATCCGGGGAGGGTCCGGGCCGTCACGGAGCGGTAGAACCGGTCGAAGATCCGAGGCAGGTCCTCGTCCGCGATGCCCGGCCCGTGGTCGCGCACCGTGACCGATCGTCCGTCGAGCGTGATCTCGACGGGGGCGCCGGCGGGAGAGAACTTCGCCGCGTTGTCACAGAGGTTGGTGACCGCTCGCTCGATCGAGCCGGGTCGGCCGATGAGGAGTGCCCCGCGACCGGCGACGGTGAACGGCCGACCGTGGCGACGCGCCGCCCGGTCGGCGACCCGTTCCACGATGTCGTCGAGGGCGACGGCGACGGGGGTCTCGCCGTCGCGGCCTTCGGCGGCGAGCTGCACGAGCTCTTCCACGAGCGTGCCGAGATCGGCGAGCTCGCTGCGGAGGTCGCCGACGAGGGCGCTCCGCCGGTCGGCGTCGAGGTCGGGGAACCGGTCGAGGACGTCGAGGTTCGTGCGCAGGCTCGTCAGCGGGGTCCGGAGTTCGTGTGCGGCGTCCTGCACCAGGCGCTGCTGGTCGGCACGGGCGCAGGTGAGCGCCTCGAGCATCGAACGGAACGACCGGGCGAGGCGCCCGGTCTCGTCGCGGCGGCCCACGTCGACGCCGTCGGGGTCGACCGCGGTGACGTCGCCCGCGTTGGCGATCTCCTCGGCGGCGTGCGTGAGTCGTTCGAGGGGGCGGGCCGTCCGTCGGGCGGCGAGCCACCCGAGCGTCGCCGCGGCCACCACGATCGCCGCGCCGAGGAGGGCGAAGCGGCGACGGAGCTCGGTGAGCACGCGTTCGTCACCCTGGGTCGAGACGGCGAGCTGCGCGGCACCCCCGCCGACGAGGCCGACCGTGCGGATCCGGTACGGCTCCCCGTCGACGGTCGCACTGCGCGTGGTGGCGGCCGGTCGCCCCGATGTCCCCGACGCCGCGATGCGACGGTCCCGGTCGGTCACGGGAAGGTCGACGCGGTCGGCCGGCTGCACGACGGTCCCGTCCGGATCGAGGAGCTGCAGCTCGGTGTCGGACCGCACGAGCTCGGCGACCCCGCCCCTCGCTGCGGCGCCCCGCATCGCGCGGCCGGGGCGTTCCGTCTCGGCGAGGAGACGGCCGACGGCGGGGAGGAGTGCGGTCCGCTCGGCGAGGGACCGGTCGGTCTCCGCGAGGAGCCGGTCCGCCACGGACCGGTAGGCGATCACCGTGGTCGCCCCGACGGTGAGCGCGGCGACGGTGGCGAGGATCGCGGCGAGCCGCCACCGGAGGGTCACGACGGTCGCAGGGTGTAGCCGACCCCGCGCACGGTCTGGATGAGCCGTTCCTCGCCCGCCTCCTCGGTCTTGCGACGCAGGTAGCCGATGTAGACCGCGAGGTTCTTCGAATCGGGGCCGAAGTCGTAGCCCCAGATGCGGTCGTAGATCGTGGACGCGTCGAGCACGACGCCGCTGTTGCGGGCGAGGAGCTCGAGCAGGTCGAACTCGGTCCTCGACAGCTCGACCTTGCGGCCTCCCCGCCACACCCGCCGTCCGGCCGGGTCGATCCGCAGGTCGGCGACCGTGATCCCGTCATCGGGCTCCGCCGAGTGGTTGCGACGCAGGAGCGCCCGGATCCGGGCGAGCAGTTCGTCGAGGGCGAACGGTTTCGGGAGGTAGTCGTCGGCGCCGGCGTCGAGGCCGGAGACCCGGTCGGGGATCTCGGCGCGGGCGGTGAGCACGAGGATCGGGGTGCGGTCGCCTTGGGAACGCAGGCGGCGACACGCCGACAGACCGTCGAGGCGCGGCATCATCACGTCGAGGACGATCAGGTCGGGGTGCACCTCGGCGACCGCGGCGAGCAACGCCTCGCCGTCGCCGACCGCGTGCACCCGATAGCCCTCGAGGTCGAGTGCCCGTTCGAGTGCCGTGCGCACCGCACGGTCGTCCTCGGCGACGAGGATGAGCGGCGTGCCGTCGACGGTCACGGCCGCCCACCGAGTGGTGCGGGGTAGGTGCCTGCGGCGACTTCGGCGGCGATGGCGGCACGCACCTCGGCGGCGTCGCTCGCGTAGGTGACGCCGTGCCACACGGCGTCGGTGCGGTGCACCCGGACGGTCGCGCGCCCTTGGTCCGCGAGCGTGCCGAGCACCCCGGGGAGGATGAACTCGGCGTCCTCGGTGGCCTCGTCCCGGAACGACGCCCACGCGGTGGCGAGCTCGTCGAGGATCGAGGGTTGCAGGCCGAGCAAGTTCATCGACACGGGATGGTCGTCCTCGAGCACGACGGGGCGGCCTCCGGCCTCGCCGTGGATGCGGCCGTCCGATCCTCGTGCGATCGCCGCGGTCTCGACGAGGTCGGCGAGGTTCCCCGCGTCGTCGACGGTGCACACCCCGCGGGAGACGGTGCCGCCCGGGGAGAGCGTCGCGGCGAGCCGGTATGCGACGAGGTGGTGTTCGGTGGCCGCGGCCGGTGCCCGCAGCGCGTCCGCGAGGACCTCGAGTCCCCGGCGGCCGTAGAAGTCATCGGCGTTCACCACCCCGAAGGGTCCGTGGAGTTCGGTGGCGGCGGCGAGCATGGCGTGCCCGGTGCCCCACGGCTTGGGGCGGGTCGGGCCGAACCGGTCCTGCAGGACGAGGGCCGCGTCGAGGTCGTCGCCGTGGATTGCACGGAGGTGCTCGGTGACGGGGTCGGCGAGGTCGGTGCGGACGACGAGGACGAACCGTTCGAAACCGACGAGGCGGGCGTCGTGGATCGTGTAGTCGAGTACCGCTTCGCCGTGCGGGCCGACCTCGGCGAGCTGCTTCGTGCCGCCGAAGCGTGATCCGAGCCCGGCGGCGAGCGCGACCAGGGTGAGGGGCGGCGACGACACGGTCGCAGCCTATGGCGCCTACCGCGAGCGTTCAGTGGGTTCGATCCAGCGGGTGAACACATCGGCGCAGCGTGCGAGCTCGTCGAGGGTCACGAACTCGACGGCCTTGTGCGCGTCGTCGATCGATCCGGGCCCGAAGACCACCATGTTCTCCGCGAACCCGTGGTAGCGGAGTGCGTTCGTCCCGTACGGCGCCACCTCGGGGGTGGAGCCCGCCCAGTCGGCGATCCGTCGCACGAGCTCGGAGTCGGGTGACTGGTAGAACGCGCCGGTGCCGAGGTAGGTGCGGGTGAAGGTCACGGGCAGGGGGCAGGACCGTTCGATGAGCGCGGCGAGCTCCGCCGCGACCACCTCGTTGTCCTCGAAGGGGACGACCCGCCGGCCGACGGTGAGCGTGCACCGGTCGGGGACGACGTTGCCGCCCGTGCCGCCGTTGACGAGCGTGACGGTGAGCGTGCCCCGCCCGACCTCGGTGTCGGCGTCGAGGGTCTGCAGGCGCCGGTGTTCCTCGTCGAGGGCGACGACGAGGTGCGCTGCGGCGGTGATGGCGTTGCGGCCGAGGTGCGGGGTCGCCGAGTGCGCGGAGGCGCCCGTGATCTCCACGTCGAAGCTGACCCCGCCCTTGTGGCCGTAGATCGGGGCGCACATCGTCGGTTCGGCGACGATCAGGTCGGTCGGTCGCAGGCCACGGGCCTCTGCCCAGGTCCGGAACCCTTCGGCGCCGATCAGGCCACCGGCCTCCTCCGACACCGTGCCGACGAGGACGAGGTTGTGCCGTGGGGCGAGTCCCTCCGCCCGCGCGGCCTCGAGCACGGCGAGCATCGTGCCCATCGACGCCTTCGTGTCGACCGCGCCGCGGCCGTACACCCGGCCGTCGGCGATTCGTCCGTCGAAGGGGTCGCCGGTGCAGTGCTCGACGGTGACCGTGTCGGTGTGGGAGTCGAGGACCAGCCACCGGTCGGTGCGACCCTCCCAGATGCCGTAGACGTTCGGCCGACCCGGTTCGATCTCGTGGAGTTCGACGGTGTCGGCGCCGAGTTCCCGGAACCATCCGGCGAGCGCCTGGGCGTACTGCTCCTCACCGCCGGGGCCGCTGCGCGGGCCGGCGTGCTGGGGGTTCACGCTCGGGATGCGGACGAGGCGACCCACCCAGCTCGCGAGGTGCTCGGCGTCGGTGATCATCGACGGAGTCTCGCATCCCGGTGGGCGGCGCGCCCGGCCGGAGGCCGGTCAGTCGAAGGTGTTCGGCCCGTAGTGGTGCTGCCAGTCGAGCTGGTCGTCCGGTGGGAGCAGGTCCACCACCGGGGTGAGCAGTTCGACGAGACGTTCGGTGCGGGCGGCGCCGAGGTGGTCCCACGGTGCCCGGTCCAACCGGTCCGTTCGTTCCTCGATCGCCGCTCGCCCGGCGCGCCCCGCGGCGGTCGCCCGGCCCGATGCCTCGACCCAGCCGCGCGCGGCGAGTCGCTCGCGGGCGGCGGCGGCCTCGTCGGGCGTCCAGCCCGCTTCGCCACCGATCCAGTCGGCGGGGGCTGCGTCGACGGCGACGTGGGAGACGACCGCCTCGCACCCGTCGAGTTCGGCGTCGGCGAGGGCGATCACGTGCGCGCCGGACCGGTGCTCGCGCAACACCGTGCACCCGTGCCAGAGCTGCAGGTGCGGTTCGTCCGGCCACGGGAGGCCCGCCCAGCCGGCGAAGAGCGGCTTGCCGAGCGGGCGGCCGCCGTCGACCGCGGCGCGGACGAGCGCCGCGGCCTCGGTGATCCCCGGGTCGTCGAGGCGGTCCCCGTAGCGACGCCGGAGCACGGCGTCGACACCCCGGTAACGGGCGTCGAGGACGGCGGCCGGGTCGGTGAGGCTCCACGCGTCGGGAAGCGCCCGACGGACGCGGCTCGGGGCGAAGTAGAAGAACACCGCCTCGGCGGCGTCGGCACCGATCGCGCCCATCGGTGCGGCGCGGGACGCGAAGTACGTCATCCAGAAACCCTTCAGCCCGGCGGCTGCGGCGGTCTCACGCGGTTCGGCCTCGAGGTAGAAGCAGGCGTGGAAGCGTTCCGTGAGCTCCCACATGCGCCGGGCGGTCGAACGGTCGGATGCGTCCATCGCAGGGACGGTAGCGTGCGCCCCATGCAGCACAACGACGATCGTCCGGTCTCCGTCGTCACCGGCTCGAACTCCGGGATCGGGCGGTCGACGGCGGTCCGCCTCGCCGTCGGCGGACACCGGGTGTTCGCCACCATGCGTGACACGGGGCGGGCCGACAAGGTCCTCGAGCTCGCCGAGCGGGCCGGTGTCGCCGTGGAGCCGATCACGCTCGACGTGAGCGACGACGCGTCGGTTCGGGAGGGCATGGCCGAGATCCTCGACCGTGCCGGCCGGGTCGACGTGCTCGTGAACAACGCTGGCATCGGCTACAACGCGGTGACCGAGGACCTCGACCTCGACCGCTGCCGTGAGGTGTTCGAGGCGAACTTCTACGGGATCGTCCGGTGTTCGCAGGCGGTGTTGCCGGGCATGCGCGCCCGCGGCAGCGGCCACATCAGCAACGTGAGCTCGGTGACGGGTCGGTTCGCGGCGCTGGCCCAGGTGGCCTACAGCGCGTCGAAGTTCGCGGTCGAGGCGCTCTCGGAGTCGATGGCGCAGGAGCTCGTTTCCTACGGAATCGGCGTGTCGATCATCGAACCGGGGATCACCAGGACGGCGATCATGGCGAAGAACGCCGATTCGCCGGAGGGCACCGTGTACGACTGGGCGTACCGGCGCGAGTTCGCGTTCTACGCGGCGGGGTTGCGCGACGCCGTGTCGCCCGACGTGGTCGCGGACACGATCTGGGAGGCGGTCACCACGTCGACGCCGAAGCTCCGGTGGCGCTGCGCGTGGGGGGCCGACGAGCTGGTGCTCGGACGGGCGAAAATGTCCGACGAGGACTGGGTGTCGCTCGGTGCCTGTGCCGACGACGAGGCCTACGCCGACCGGTTCCGGGAGCTGTTCGGCCTCGACATCAGCCCGAGCTGAGGTCGCCCCCGAGCGGTGGCGACGGCGGAAGGTCGGCCAGGAACCCGAGGGTGAGGTCGGCGACGCGGTCCGGGTCCTCGACGTGCGCGAAGTGGCCGAGTCCGTCGAGTTCCACGAGGCGGGCACCCGGCGGGAGCAGTCGGCGGAGGTCGTCGACGGTCGGCTGGCCGGCGATCGGCTCGGCGACCCCGGCGACGAGGGCGAGCACCGGGCAGGTGAGCGCGCCGAGCAGCGTGCGCGAGTGCTCGATCGGTGACGGGTGCGGCGCATAGGGGAACGCGGCGCCGTCGATCTTCCAGCGGTAGGTGCCGTCGTCGTCCCGCACGGCACCGACGTCGACGAGGTGACGTTGCCAGCCCGCGTCGACCCGCGGTGAGGTGGCGGCCCGCCGGTCGGCGAGCTCGTCGCGGGTGCCCGGCCGGGGGGAGCGTCCCCGCCGACGGGCGTCGAGCCAGCGGGTCATCGTCGCGACGACGTCGTCCTCGACCGACCATCGCCGGGCGAACCCGTCGATCAGGGTGAGTGACGCGACGAGGTCGGGGCGGGCGGCGGCGACCTCGATGGCGAGCACGCCGCCCTTGGAGTGGCCGACGAGGTGGTGCGGTCCGTCGCCGAGCGCCTCGAGGAACCGGATCGTGTCCCGCACGTCGGCCGCCCACACGTACAGCTCGGCGCGTGCCGAGTCGCCGTGTCCGCGCTGGTCCCAGGAGACCACGTGGTGGCCGCCGTGCGCGAGCAGCGGGGCGAATCCGTCGAAGCTGCGGGCGAAGTCGCCGCCGCCGTGCACGAGCACGACCGGCGGGTCGCCGGGTCGACCCCAGGCGTGCACCGTCAGCGGGATCGGGGTGGCGACGGTCGTGGTGCGGACCACGGGGTCATTTCCGGGCACGGCGCCCATGGTGGCACGCTGGTCGCATGGGGGCGGGTGCGGTCGACCGGCTGGCGTACGAGGTGCTCGAGGGCCGGGGGCCGGTGGCGCTGTTCTGCGGCGGACGGTTCACGACCCGGTCGTACTGGCGGCGCAACGTCGAGGTGCTCGCCGCGCACTGCCGTCCCGTGGTGGTGGAGCCGTGGGGCCACGGACACTCGCCGAGCCCCACCGACGCGGCGCGCTACCACCCTGACGTCTACGTCGAGGAGTTCGACCGCATCCGGAGCGACCTCGGCGTCGACCGGATGGTCGTGGTCGGGCAGTCGATGGGCGGGGCGCTCGCCCTTCGCTACGCGATCGCCCATCCCGGGCACGCGCTCGCCGTGGCGTTCACGAACGCCATGTCGGCGTTCCAGGAGGCGTCGGCATGGGAGCGCCGCAGCCGGGCCGCGGCGGTCGAGGCGGAGCGTCTGCTCGCCCCCGACGGCCGGGCGTTCCTCGACGCCGACCCGTTGAACCCGGCGCGAAGTCGTCGCCTCGAGGGCGCCCACCGTGCTGCGCTCGAGGCGGAGTGGGCGCTGCACGATCCGTTCGGCCTGGCGATGGGCTACCTCCACACGGTGCCGAAGTTGCCCGTCCGCGATCGCTTCGCCGAGCTGGCGGCGGCGGGGTTCCCGGTGCTGCTCGTGCACGGCACCCGCGAGGAGCCGTTCGCGCCGATGGCGGCGCTGGCGCGCTCGCTGCTGCCCTCCCTCGAGGTGGTGACCGTCGATGCGGGGCATGCGACGAACCTGCACGGCGCCGAGGTGTTCAACGCTGCGGTCGCCGAGCTCCTGCAGCGGGTCGGCTGAGCGGGGCCTACGATCGGCGGCCGTGACCCACGAAGCCGTCCAGCCCACCGTCGACCCGGCCCGCGCCCAGGCGTTCGTCGGGACGATGACGAACATCATGAACGGTGGCGCGCTCGCCCTCATGTGCAGCATCGGCCACAAGACCGGCCTGTTCGACACGATGGCGACCCTGCCACCGTCGACGTCCGTGGAGATCGCCGCCGCCGCCGGTCTGCAGGAGCGCTACGTGCGGGAGTGGTTGGCGGCGATGACCGTGGGTGGGGTCGTCGACCACGACGAGGCGACGGCGACGTTCCACCTCCCACGCGAACACGCCGGGCTCCTGACCCGTGCGGCCGGACCGTTGAACCTGACCACGTTCTGCCAGTACGTCGGCCTGCTCGGGCAGGTCGAGGACGAGGTCGTCGAGGCGTTCCGCAACGGTGGGGGCGTGCCGTACGACCGCTATCCGTCGTTCCAGGCGCTCATGGCGGAATCGAGCGGGCAACGGTTCGAACGGACACTCGTGCGACAGATCGTCCCGATCCTCGGGCCGGTCGGCGAGGCGCTCGCCACGGGCATCGACGTCGCCGACGTGGGGTGCGGCAGCGGCCGGGCGATGGTGATCCTCGGTGAGGCGTTCCCGGCGAGCCGGTTCGTCGGCATCGACATGTCCGAGACGGGGATCGAGCGGGCCCGGGGGCTCGCGGCGGAGCGCGGTGTCGCGAACGTTCGCTTCGAGGTGCACGACGCCGCAGCGCTCCACCACGACGCCGACTTCGATCTCGTCACCACCTTCGACGCCATCCACGACCAGGCGCACCCCGACACCGTCCTCCGGGCGATCTTCGAGGCGGTGCGGCCGGGGGGCACGTACCTGTGCGTCGAGCCGAGTGCGTCGAGTCACCTGCACGAGAACCTCGACCTGCCGATGGCGCCGCTGCTGTACACCGTGTCGACGATGCACTGCATGACCGTGTCGCTCGCGTACGGCGGCGAAGGGCTCGGCGCCGCCTGGGGTTCCCAGGAGACGGTGCGGCGCCTCGAGCGGGCGGGGTTCGTGGACGTGCGGATCGAGCGGGTGCGCGACGATCGGTCGAACACCTACTTCGTCGCCCGCCGCCCCGACTGATCGTCGCTGCGTCCGGCGAGCCAGTTGGCCTCGGCGCGACCGAGCGGGGTCGAGGGTCCGGCGTCGACCCACGGCCACAGTTCCTCGGCGATGCGCCGCCAGTTCGCGGTCGCACCGATGCGTCCGAGGAGGGCGTACAGGCCGAGGTTGATCCGCTGCACGAGCACGAAGCTCGCCGGGAGGGTGGTGTGGCGGGTGACGGGACTCTGCGCGTTGAAGGTCTGCCGGACGGTCGCCGACGCGTACTCCGGAGTGATCGTGTAGGGCTCGGCGTCGCGGACGAACCGGTAGAAGTGGCTGTAGAACTCGGCGACCTCGTCGTCGTCGACGGGAGCCGACCGGGCGAGCAGCCCGGCGTCCTCGACGGCCCGGCGGAACGCGGTGGGATCGTGGTCGATCACCATCGTCGAGATCATCGCCCGGAACCGGGCGAGCTCGTCGTCGGCGAAGTTCCGCACGAGGCCGAAGTCCAACAGCGTGATGCCCCCACCCGGCCGGAACAGGTAGTTGCCCGGGTGCGGGTCGGCGTTGAACGCGCCGAGCCGGTAGAGGCTCCGGAACACGAAGCGGAACAGCGCCTCGCCCGTACGGTTCCGCTCGTCCTCGGACCAGGTGAGCATCTCGGCGAAGGAAGCCCCGGTGGCGAGCTCGGTGGTGAGCACCCGTGCGGTGGAGAGGTCCGGATGCACGGTGGGCACGTGCAGGAACGGGTGGCCGGCGAAGAACCGGGCGAACCGCATCTGGTTCGCGGCCTCGAGCCGGTAGTCGAGCTCCTCGGCGATCCGGGCGCGGAGCTCGGCGGTGACGGGCCCGGGATCGAGCCCGGGGAAGACGAGTCGCAGCGCCCCGAACAGCAGGTCGGCGTTGCCGAGGTCGGCGGCGATCGCGTCGGCGACCCCGGGGTACTGGACCTTCACGGCGACGGCTCGGCCGTCGCGGGTGACGGCACGGTGGACCTGGCCGATCGACGCGGCGGCGATCGGCACGGGATCCCACCGGTCGAACAGCTCGTCGGGGTGTGCGCCGAGCTCACGTTCGATCTCGGCGGCGGCGAGGTCGGGCGACATGGCCGGGGCGTCGGCCTGGAGCGTGGCGAGCGCGTCGCGGACCGGTGCGGGAAGACCGTCGTCGAGGTAGCTCGCCATCTGACCGATCTTCATCATGGCGCCCTTCAGCTGCCCGAGCGTCCGGGCGACCTCGTCGGCCGTGCGGAGCTGGAGCTCGGCGGTGAGCTCGGCGCGTCGCGGCGCCGACGCGAACACCGTGCGCGCGCGGTGCAGCGCCATCGACCGTCCGACGCGCCCGCCGAGCCCGACGAGCTGGGCGTTCCGCTCGGCCCGTCCCGTGGTGCTGACGGGGCCACGCGATGCGCGGCGTCGGCGGCGCCACCGCGCGGTCGCCGCGGTGCCGCCGCCGACGCCGACGAGGACGAGGAGCCAACGGAGGCGACGGCCGGGGCGGGCAGGCATCGCCGAACGACGCTACGACGACGTCGGAACGAAAACGCAAGACGGCGGCCCCGAAGGGCCGCCGTCAAGAGGTTTCGCCGACCGTCCGTCAGCGGACCACGATCACTTCTTGGCGGTCGTGGTGGTCGCCGCCGCGGTCGTCGCGGTGGCGCCGGCCTTGGTGGTCTCGGTGGCGCCGGCCTTGGTGGTCTCGGTCGCGCCAGCCTTGGTGGTCTCGGTGGTCTCCTTGGTGTCCGAGTCGCTGCTGCACGCGGTGGCTACACCGGTGAGGAGCAGACCGGCGAAGAGGCCACCTGCGATGCGAAGCTTGAGATCCATTGTGAACTCCTTGGAATCGTTCCCCGAACGGCGACGCCGGCTGGCGCAACCGCTATCTTCGCCGGCCAGGAAGCAGGCGAGCGAAGACTACCGCCTCGGTCCCGTCGTCGCGCGTCCAGTAGGGCGTGACGTCGGTCACGCGCGGCCCGACCGGGACATCGACCCCACCCGTGCGGTCGTGTGTGCGAACGTGGTCGGGTGCGGCACTGGCTCGTGAAGACCGAACCCGACGTGTTCTCCATCGCCGACCTGCGCGTGCTCGGTCGGTCGCCGTGGGACGGTGTGCGGAACTACCAGGCCCGCAACTTCATGCGCGACGACATGCGACTCAGTGATCCGGTGCTCGTGTACCACTCCAATGCGAAGCCGCCCGCACTCGTCGGCCTCGCGGAGGTGGTGCGGGAGGCCTACCCGGACCACACGAGCTGGGACCCCGAGTCGTCGTACCACGACCCCGCCTCGACCCCCGAGGACCCGAGGTGGTGCATGGTGGACATCGGTTGGGTGGAGACCTTCGGACGGGAGGTCCCCCTCGACGAGCTGCGGTCCCACGCCGACGGCGCACTCGCCGACATGCCGCTCGTCGGGAAGTCCCGGCTCTCGGTACAACCGGTCACCCCCGAGCAGTTCCGGTTCCTCTGCGACCTCGCCGGTGCCCGCAGCGTC
>VGBO01000040.1 GCA_016870475.1 Actinomycetota bacterium
CGATGTAGGACGCCGATGCAGCGAGTACGGCGAGCAGCGTCGTCCCGCCGGTCGAGAGCCCGATGAGCGCCCCGCCGCCGCCGCCGAGGACGCCACCGACGAGCGGGAGGATGATCCCGCACGCGGCGAGCCTCCAGCCGTAGGTGCGGAAGGCGCCGAGCCGACGGCCGGCGAGCAACCCCATGTCGAGCAGGAACAGCACCAGGAGGCCGGTGAAGGGGGTGACGAGAAACCCTTCGACGTCGGCCATGCCCCGGGCGCCGCTGAGCAGCCCGATGACGGTCGCGCCGACGAGCAGGAGCAGGCTCCCGTGCGTGACCGAGCCGGCGAGCACCCGACCGAGCGGGACGGCTGCGCCGGTACCGGCCCGGTTGGCGAGCGCCACGCCGACGATGATCGACGGCGACTCCATAATGGCGAGCACCGCCACCATGAACCCCTCGGCGGGAATGTCCATCCGCTCGAGGAACGCCTGCGCGGTGAGGAAGGTGACGAGGCTGACGGACCCGTAGTGCGCCCCGATCGCCGCGGCGTCGACGGGACCGACCCGGCCGAGTCGCAGCAGCACTGCACGGGCGATGAAGGGGATGACGATGCCGAGGGCGATGCCGCCGACCATGGTGAGCCCGAGTGCGGTCGACCAGCCCTCCGCCCGGAGGGCGACGCCACCCTTGAAGCCGATCGCCGTGACGAGGTACAGCGACAGGAACTTGCTGATCTGCTCGGGGATGCGCAGGTCGGAACGGACCGCCGTCGCTCCGAGTCCGAGTCCGAAGAACAGCACGGGGGGCGACACGAGTGCGGTGCTCACTGCGGCGACGTCGATCACGAGCGAAAACAATAGCACGCAATATAACATGCGTCTTGCATTACCGGTGTCGTGTGACGCTTCTCACAGTAGGCTGCACCCGTGGCGACCACCCCGGCAGACGGCTCCGAGCGAGCGAACTGGACGTTCCTGTCGAACCACGCGCACGTGCTCGTCGCGCTCGCCGGGAACCCCGAGCTCCGACTCCGCGACATCGCGGTGCTCGTCGGCATCACGGAACGCACCGCACAGCTCATCGTCGCCGACCTCGAACGGCAGGGCTACCTGACCCGGACCCGCATCGGACGCCGCAACCGCTACGACCTCCACCTCGACGGCCCGCTCCGCCATCCGCTCGAAGCGCACCACACGGTGGCCGATCTCGTGCGGCTCATCGGTCCGACGGCGGACTGAGCCGTGCCCGAGGGCACGGCTCGCCGTTCGATCGTGGGCGCGGAGGGCCTCGAACCCCCGACATCTGCCTTGTAAGGGCAGCGCTCTGACCAACTGAGCTACGCGCCCGGCGCCGGCGAGGCTACCGGAACCGACGCGCCCCGGACACCCGCCGCCGCCGTGGCACCACGTGCGGCACGGCGGTCGACCCGAGCGCCCGCAGCACCTCCACGGCCTCGTCCTCGAGGTCGGGCAGGTCCGCCCGCGGGAACCACCCGACCTCGACGATCTCCGCGGACCGGCACGTCGGCTCGCCGACGGACACCGTCGCCGGATAGACGAACGTCACCCGGCCGACGTCCAGGTCGTGCACGACGACGCCGCCACCGACCGCCACCTCGACGCCGAGTTCCTCACGCACCTCGCGCACCACCGCAGTGACGGGGTCCTCACCCCGACGCAGCGACCCACCGGGGAACCCCCACCCCGGCCGGTAGGCGTGACGGACGAGGAGCATCGAACCGTCTCGCTCCACCACGACCACCGCGCCGAGCGCAGCGACCGCCCCCGTGAAGCGCAGCACCCGTGCCCGGACCCGCCGAGGCAAGCGCCCGAACACCCGGAGGGCGACCGCTTGCACCCGCGCCAGACCACGCACAACGACTGAACGCTCACGCATCGGACCCCGACAGGGCCGGCCAGGCGGCGACGAGCTCCGCGACGACCGCGGACTGCCCGGCGACCGGGGTCCGACGGGCCGAATGATCGACCACGACCAGCTTTCGGCCGAGCGCGTCGACGGCGACGGCACCGGCCTCGGTGCAGATGAGCGACGCCGCTGCGTGGTCCCACACCCCGTGCGCGTCGACCGAGCAGTCGACGTAGGCGTCGGCCCGACCTACCGCCACCGCACACAGGTCGAGGGCCACCGCACCGAGCGCGCGGAACTGCCGCCAACCTGGGTGCACCCGCGGGAGCCCGGACACGAGGACCAGCGCGTCGGCCAGCCTCGACGCCCGAGGGCGGGGTCGCAGCGGCGCCCCGTCGAGAGACGCCCCGCCGCCCCGCACGGCGCTGAAGACCTCGCCGGAGAGCAGGTTCCGGACCAGCGCCACCCGGGGGCCAACCGCATCGACCACGCACAACGACGTCGCCCACCAGCCGATCCCGTGCGCCGCGTTCGTCGAACCGTCGAGCGGGTCGACGACCACAACCAGCCCGGACCCCGGCCCCGGCCCGCCCGACTCCTCGCTCAGGATCCGCAGGTCGGCCGCCTCGAGCACCGCTCGGATCGCCGCATCGGTCCGCAGGTCGCTCGCATGCTGGACGGCGCTCCCAGCGACCAACGCCCGGTCGGTGTCGACCGCGAACGCCGCCGCCGCCGCGTGGGCCGCCTCCGCCAGGATGCTGAGGAGCCGTTCGTCGTCGGGGTGCACACCCCGGATCGTACGACGGCCCGTTCCGAGGAGAACGGTCCCAGGGTCGGGACTACGCTGCCGTCCGGGCCCGCAACGGTCCGACCGAGCAGCAGGAGCAGCCCCAGTTGGCCGTCATCGACGTTCCGGGATTCGTCGCCGACCTCAAGGATCACGCCGTCGACCACGGCTTCCACATCCACGAGGAGCGCCATTTCGTGGAGACCTACTCGCTGCGCCAGACCTGGGAGGTCGAGCTCCACCCAGAGGAGGCGTGCGAGGGCCCCGTGCACCTCCACCTCTCCATCGACGTCGATCCGCGCACGCTGCTGTCCTTCGAGGACACCGTCGTCGGGCTCGGCGAGGACGAGGAGCCGCCGGACGCGTTCCAGTTCCCGGTGGTCTTCAACTGGTCGCTGCCGCCGCTGCTGCACTTGCCCGACCTGTTGGTGCTCGCCACCGACCTCGCCGGCCTCGGTGGCCCGGACCTCCCCCTCGAGGTCTCCGCGATCGACTCGACGGCGACGGTCACCGACGCCCCCGAACGCACGATCACGATCACCGCGAAGGCCGAGGTGTCACTCGCGAAGGTGTTCGGCGGACAGCAACTGCTCTGCGACGAACTCGAACGGTGCAAGCAGGTGAGCCACTACCTGCTCGAACGCGCACCGAGTTGGCTCGACGGCGCCTGACCGAGGGCGTTTGCCCCGCCGCCTCCCGCATCCCCTACGATGCGACCTGACAATCGAGTCAAGGTTCGCAACACAACTCGTGGGGTTGGGTGAAATTCCCGACCGGCGGTCACAGCCCGCGAGCCCTCCGACCGAACGGTCGGCGGGTTGACCCGGTGGAACTCCGGGGCCGACGGTCAAAGTCCGGATGGGAACGAGTCGTGTCCGATGCCGTCGCGCAGGCGCCGTCCGGCCGGACGTCTGTCGTGGCGTCCCGTCGTGCACGCTCACCGAGCGGAAGGGAGCACGACAGGTGGATGCCGATCTCATGGCCGACGCGATCACCGTCGCTGCCACCGTTCGCCGACGAACACCCCCGAACCCCTGGGTCGGTGCCGTCCTGTCGACCCGTGACGGTCGCCGTTTCGCCGGCGCGACCGAACCGCCCGGGGGACGCCACGCCGAGGTCGTCGCCCTCGATGCCGCCCGTGCGGCCGGTGCACCGACGCAGGGCGCAACCCTCGCCGTGACCCTCGAGCCCTGCTCGCACACCGGCCGCACCGGCCCCTGCACCGAGGCGATCCTCGCCGCGGGCGTCGAGCGGGTCGTGGTGGGGGTCGTCGACCCCGATCGCAACGTGGCCGGCACCGGCATCGCCGCCCTGCGTGCCGCCGGAGTCGAGGTCGCGGTCGGGGTGCGCGCCGACGAGGTCGACGAACAGCTCGCCGCCTACCTCCACCACCGACGGACCGGCCGACCCTTCGTCGTCCTCAAGCTCGCGGGCACCCTCGACGGACGAACCGCGGCGCCGGACGGCACGAGCCGGTGGATCACCGGTGCGGACGCGCGGGTGGCCGTCCACGAGCTCCGTGCCGCATCCGACGCCGTGCTCGTCGGCGCCGGCACCGTGCGCGCCGACGACCCCGAACTCACCGTCCGTCACGTGGAGGGCCCCGACCCGCGCCGTGTCGTGCTCGGCTCCGCTCCCGCGCATGCCAAGGTCCACCCCTGCACCGAGGTCTCCGGGCCGCTCGAGGAGGTCCTCTCGGCCCTTGCCGCCGAGGGGGTCCTGCAGCTCCTCGTCGAAGGCGGGCCGACCGTCGCCGGAGCGTTCCACCGCGCCGGTCTCGTCGACCGCTACGTGCTCCACCTCGCCCCGGCCCTCGCCGGCGGCGACGACGCCCGGTCGCTCTTCGCGGGCCCGGGCGCACCGACCATCGCCGAGTTCTGGCGGGGCCGTCCGATCTCGTGCCGTCGCCTCGGCGACGACCTCGAGGTCGTCGTCGCCCCCCTCCCCCGTTCCGCGTAGACAGGAAGCAGCATGCCCCACCGATCCAACCGGCTCGCCACCATCGAGGACGCCATCGCGGCGGTCAAGCGCGGCGAGATCATCGTCGTCGTCGACGACGAGGACCGTGAGAACGAGGGCGACCTCATCATGGCGGCCGAGTTCGCGACACCGGAGGCGATCGCCTTCTTCGTCCGCCACACGTCCGGGGTGATCTGCGCACCGCTCACCGGCGAGCGGTGCGACCAGCTCGACCTGCCGTTGATGGTGGAACGCAACACCGAGTCCATGCGGACCGCCTTCACCGACACCGTCGACTACATCCACGGCACGTCCACGGGCATCTCGGCGTCGGACCGGGCGATCACGTTGCGGGCGCTCGCCGACCCGGCCACCACCCGTCACGACCTCGCCCGGCCGGGCCACATCTTCCCGCTCCGTGCCCGCACCGGTGGGGTGCTCAAGCGGGCCGGTCACACCGAGGCAGCGGTCGACTTCTGCCGGCTCGCAGGCCTCGAGCAGGTCGGGGTCCTCTGCGAGATCGTGAACCCGGACGGGACGATGTCGCGCATGCCCGAGCTCGAGGTCTTCGCCGAGGAGCACGGCCTGCTCCTGTGCACGATCGCCGACCTGATCCGCTACCGCCGCCGCACGGAGAAGCTGATCGAACGCGTCGGGGAGGCCCGCCTACCGACGCCGTGGGGCGAGTTCCGCTCGATCGCGTACCGGTCCCTCCTCGACGACGTCGAGCACCTCGCCCTCGTGCTCGGTGACCCGGCGGCCCCGACGAACCAGGCGGGAACCGTCGTGCGCGTCCACTCCGAGTGCCTCACGGGCGACATCTTCGGGTCGCTTCGCTGCGACTGCGGCGACCAGCTCCACGCGGCGATGGGGCGCATCGCGGAGGAGGGCAACGGGGTGCTCGTGTACCTGCGTGGCCACGAGGGTCGCGGCATCGGCATCGGCCACAAGATCCGGGCGTACTCCCTCCAGGACGGTGGACTCGACACCGTCGAGGCGAACACCGCCCTCGGCCTGCCCGTCGACAGTCGCGAGTACGGCATCGGCGCACAGATCCTCTCCGACCTCGGCGTCACCCGGATGCGACTCGTGACGAACAACCCCTCCAAGTACGGCGGGCTCGAAGGGTTCGGCCTCGAGATCACCGACCGGGTCGGCATCGACACGACGCCGACCGCGCACAACCTCACCTACCTGCGCACCAAGCGCGATCGGCTCGGCCATCTCATCGACCTGCCCGACGCCGCCGAGTGAGCAACCGAGACAAGGAGCACTGACCGCATGCGGACCATCGAAGGAAACATGCTGGGGAACGGGCTGCGGATCGCCGTCGCCGTCACCCGGTGGAACGAGTTCATCACCAAGGAACTGCTCGACGGCGCGCTCACCGCGCTCCGTCGGCACGGCGTCGCCGACGACGACGTGACCGTCGCGTGGGTGCCAGGCGCCTACGAGCTGCCGGTCGTGTGCAAGCGGTTCGCCGCGTCGGGCACCGTCGACGCCGTGATCGCCCTCGGCACGGTGATCCGCGGGGCGACGGGCCATTACGAGCACGTGGCCGGTCAGTGCGCATCCGGGCTCAGCCGGGTGGCACTCGACACCGGTGTGCCGGTCGTCTTCGGCGTGCTGACCACCGAGACCATCGAGCAGGCGATCGAGCGGGCGGGCACCAAGGCGGGCAACAAGGGCGCCGAGGCCGCCATGACGGCGATCGAGACGGCGAACCTGCTGCGCGACATCGGCTGAACGGTCCTCTCTTGGGGACACCTGCCCGGCGTTGCTAGATTCGGCCGGCCGATCCGGGGTAGCTCAACCGGCAGAGCATCGGACTGTTAATCCGCAGGTTGTGAGTTCGAGTCTCACCCCCGGAGCGTTCGGGCGGGCCCACGGGCCCGCCCTCGTCGCGTCCCGGTACGCTTCCGCCCGGGCCCGTAGCTCAGTGGTCAGAGCAGGCGACTCATAATCGCTCGGTCGCGGGTTCGATCCCCGCCGGGCCCACGTCCACCCTCGATGCTGCGACGGATCGCCGCGACGACCGCGACTGCCGCCGGGTCGGGCGTGCCGTCGTCGAGCCCGTGCCCGCCGACGACATGGCCGACACCCGTCCCCACGAGACGCGCAGCGACGTCGGCGCGGGAGCGTCCCGAGATCACCGCCACCGGAACCCGCATGCCGAGACGGCGGATGCGCCGACGACGCCGGTGCGGGATCCGGGCACGGTCGCGGTCGTCGACGATCGGCGCGAGCGTGCCGTCGAAGTCGAAGGCGAGGAGCACACGTCCCTCGCAGAAGCGGCGCAGTGCTGCGACACCGTTCGGGAACAGCGCGGCGGACATGACAGGTCGTACCCACCGCACATCCCCCGGGTGGCATCATCGGGAACGTGCACGACGTCAGCGTCCTCGACCTCTCCACCGATCACGCCGGAGCCTTCGGGGCACACCTGCTCGCCATGCTCGGCGCAACGGTCACCCTCGTCGAGCCGCCGGGTGGGCATCCGCTGCTCGCCGCCGCCCCACTGCTCGCCGACGGGCGATCGACGACCTGGGCGTATCTCACGTCCCGCAAGACCATCCACCCCACCCCACTCGACCCGAGCGACGCCGTCGCGCTCGCCGGCGACCACGACATCGTGCTGCTGTCCGCCAACGGGCCGATCGCCGCCACGGCGTCACTCGCCGCCACCCTGCGGCGCACGCACCAGCGACTCGTCGTGGTCGTCACCTCACCCGACGGCATCGACGCGTCCGCCGGCGGGCTCGTGACGACCCCGCTCCAGGACTGGGCGCTGAGCGGGCACCTCGCGCTGAACGGCGAGTTCGACCGGCAGCCGATCCCGGGGGGCGGGCCGTGGCTGTCGAACGTGCACGGCGGCACCGCCGCGTTCGGGGCGCTCGCCGCCCTGCGCCGCGCTCGGGCCACCGGGTCCGGCGACCTCGTCGACGTGTCCACGCTCTCCGTCGGCACGTGGGCCCACCAGTGGTCGATCGTGATCGCCACCCACCAGGGCATCTGCAAGCGCCGTTGGGGAAACCGGCACGGGGAGAGCCACCACCCCCTCGCGCTCTTCCCCTGCGCGGATGCGTGGGTGTGCATCGGCGCGGTGTCCGGCCACCAGTGGGAAGGCCTGTGCCTCGCGATCGATCACCCCGAACTCCTCGCGGACGAGTCCCTCTACATCCCTGCGACACGGTTCGACCGGGCCGACGAGCTCGACGAGCTGATCATCGGCTGGACGATGCAGCACCCCGTCGACGAGGTCGTCGCCACCCTCCAGGCGAACAACTGCCCGGCCGGACGCGTCAACGACCTCACCGAGGTGCTCGAGGACCCCCAGCTCACGGCACGGGACGCCTTCGAACCGCTCCCGTCGTTCGGCCCGGACGCCCGCATCCCCGCACCCCCGGTCCGCTTCGCGACCGGACCGGTACCGGCGGAGCCCGCGCCGGCCGAGGCGGCGCGTCTCCGTCGCCCCGGCGCAGCGGGGAACCTCCCGCTCCGCGGCGTGCGGATCCTCGAGTTCACGATCGCCTGGGCCGGGCCGCTCGCCTGCAAGACGATGGGCGACCTCGGCGCGGACGTGATCAAGATCGAGCACCCGACCTCGCGTGGCCTCGCCATGAGCGGGACCGGCGCTGACGGATGGGATCCGGCGAGCTGGGAGCGCGGGACGTTGCCGCCGCCGGCGACACGGAACGGGGTCTACCCCGACGCGGATCCCGGCGTGCGCTGGTGGAACCGGATGGGCTGGTTCAACAAGGTGAACCGGTCCAAGCGAAGCCTGTGCGCCGACCTGAAGGCCCCGGGAGGCCGGGAACTGTTCGAGGAGCTCGTCCGCAGCGCCGACGTGGTCGTGAACAACTACAGCCCACGCGGCGTGCGGTCCCTCGGCATCGACCACGAGTCCCTGCGGGCGATCAACCCGCGCATCGTCACCATCGACCTCTCCGGGTTCGGCGCCACCGGCCCGGGCGCCGACCAGGTGTCGTGGGGACCGATCCTCGACGCCGCGTCGGGGTTCGCGGCGACGACCGGATACGCCGACTCCGGCCCCTACAAGCAGGGCCTCGCATTCCCCGACGCAGTCGGTGGGGTGTTCGGCGCCGCGACGATCCTCGCCGCGCTCCACGAGCGCGACCGCACCGGCGCACCGGTCCACGTCGACGTCTCCCAGCTCGAGACCCTCCTCACCCTCGGCGGCGAGCTCGTCCTCGAAGCCTCCGTCACCGGGCGCGCACCCGCCCGCCGCGGCGCCCGGGCCCACCCCTCGAGCGAGATGGTGCAGGGCGTCTACCCCGCTGCCGGCGACGACCGGTGGATCGCCCTCACCGTCCGTCACGATGCCGACTGGGCAGCGCTGTGCACGGTCGTCGGTGCAGCGCTCGACCGACCGGCATGGGCCGGGGCGGCGGCGCGGCTGGCCGACCACGACGCGATCGACGCGGCGATCGCCGCATGGACCGCCGGCGGCGATGCTGACCAACGCTGCGACGCGCTCCAGGCGGTCGGGGTCCCCGCGGTTCCGGTGTTGCGGAACGTCGACCTCGTCGCGCACCCGCGCAACGCACAGCGGGGCATGATCGTCACCCTCGACGTCGACGGGACACCGCAACGGTTCCCCGGCTTCCCGATCCGCTTCGACGAAGCGGCGACCGAGATCCGCCCGTGCCCCGACCTCGGGCACCACAACGCCGAGATCCTCGCCGAACTCGGCCACGGCGCCGACCGACTCGCCGAGCTGATCGCGTCAGGCGCGCTCGCCGACGGTCCGCCCGCCTAGCCCGGACTCTCAGCCACCTTCGAGATACGCGCGCAGACCCTCGCTCCGCGTCGGGTTCCGCAACTTCGCAAGCGTCTTCGCCTCGATCTGTCGGATCCGCTCCCGCGTCACCCCGAACGTCCGGCCGACCTCCTCGAGCGTGCGGGCCTGGCCGTCGTCGAGCCCGAAGCGCATGCGGACGATCTGCTGCTCGCGCTCGGACAACCCGTCGAGCACCTCACCCACGGCCACGCCGAGCATCGCCCGGGCTGCGAGTTCGGCGGGGGCGTCCGACCGCCGGTCGGCGATGAAGTCGGCGAGGTGGGCGTCGTCGTCCTCGCCGACGGAGGCGTCGAGCGACAGCGGGTCCTGGCCGTACCCGAGGATCTCCCGTACCCGGTCTGCGGACATGGCGACGGCAGCGGCGAGCTCGTCGACGGTCGGCTCGCGTTCGAGTTGCTGGTGCAGTTCGCGCTGGGTCCGCTGCACGCGATTCATCGACTCGACCATGTGCACCGGGATCCGGATGGTGCGCCCCTGGTCGGCGATCGCCCGGGTGACCGCCTGGCGGATCCACCAGGTCGCATAGGTCGAGAACTTGAAGCCCTTGGTGTGGTCGAACTTCTCGACCGCACGCATCAACCCGATGTTGCCCTCCTGCACGAGGTCCAACAGCATCAGGCCGCGTCCGACGTACCGCTTGGCGATCGACACGACGAGCCGCAGGTTCGCGTTCGTGAGGTGCGCCTTCGCCGCCTCGCCGTCCTCGACGTGTCGCCGCAGACGCCGGTGCTCGGCGTGGTCGAGCGTCGTGCTCTCACCCGCTGCGGCGAGGTCGGCGAGCTGCGACGCGGCCGCAGAGCCGGCTTCGATCCGCACGGCGAGTGCCACCTCCTCCGCAGCGCTGAGCAGCGGCACCCGGCCGATCTCGTGCAGATACCGGCGCACCGGATCGGATCCGCCGTCCCGCGACGACCCCGCACCCGCACCAGCGCGCACCGCGCCCCGACGGGTCGAGCCGCCGCCCACGGGGCGACGGGCAACTCCGGGTTCGGATTCGGGATCGAGGGGATCGGAACGGTTCATCGGTCAGGCTCGTCGGAGGAGAGGAGCCACGTTAGTAACGCCGTACCGGCTTCCTGCCGGGCCTCGAGCGGCAGGGTGTCGTCGATGAGCGTCGCCCGCCAGCCTGACAGCGTCTGCACCTCCGCGGCCCCGGCGAGCGGATCCACGGCCGCCCGTGCGGCGTCGCGCCGCTCGGCGAGGAGCCGCCTCGTGATCTCCTGGCACAGCCGGAGGAACACCTCCTCGACGGTCGCGTCCGATTGCTCGACCGCCACCCGGTGCAACACCTCCGCCGCAGCGGCGTCCGCGTGCTCCTCCGCCGTGCCGTCGGCCGGGTCGTCCCCTTCCCCACCGGCGAGCCGTTCGATCGCCGGACCGAGCGCACCGTGCTCCACGAGGACCTCGAACGCCCGACGGTTCGGGCCGGCGGTGAACAGCACGGCGTCGAGCCACTCGGTGGCCGCAGCCGGGTCCTCGGCCGTCACCCGGAGCGCGTCGAGCTCGACCGCCGAGATCGGCGCAACACCCCGGGGCCGAGAGGCCGGCGGTCGGCGCTCGAGCGACGCCCACGCCGGGTCGTCGTCCGGGCCGTGGGACGGCGCAGCACCCGGATCGGACCGGTCCGGACGCGACCGACCGGACGGCGCCGCGGTGGGTCGCGAGCGTCCCGCGAGCTGGGATCGCAACACATCGGCGTCGACCCGGGCACGCGCGGCGATCTCGAAGAGGTACTGCTCGCGCACGATCGGGTCGGGGTGCGCTGCGAGGACCTCGAGCGCGGCGCCCGCGGCGCGTGCCCGCCCCTCCACGCTCGACAGGTCCGCCGCCGACCAGATCCGACCGAGCCGGAACTTGAGGAACGGCACGGCCTCCGCGACCGCACGGCGCAACGCCTCGGGGTCCGACCGGGCGAGCGTGTCGGGGTCGCTCCCCTCGGGCAGCACCACCACCCGCACGTCGAGGTCGTAGGTGCGTTCCCACTGGTGGAACCGTTCGGCCGCCGCCTGGCCGGCTCCGTCCGCGTCGAACGCGAGCAGCAACCGCTTCGCGAACCGGGTCAGGAGTCGGACGTGGTCCTCGGTGAGCGCCGTCCCGCAGGTGGCGACCGCCCGCTCCACCCCGGCGGCGAAGAAGCCGATCACGTCCGTGTACCCCTCGCACACGACCGCTTCCTGAGCCCGCACGATGTCGGCCTTCGCCCAGTTGAGGCCGTAGAGGACCCGGGACTTGTCGTAGAGCGGCGTGGCGGTCGGGTTCACGTACTTCGCGCCCGGCGCCGAGACCCGACCTCCGGCGTCCTCCCGGTCGCCCGACCCGGGCAGGAGGCGCCCGCCGAACCCGATCGCCGCACCCTGGGGGTCGAAGATCGGGAACACGACGCGCCCGCGGAAGAAGTCCTGCTGGCGACCCCGCCGGTTGATCGTCCCGAGACCGCTGTCCCGCCACAGGTCGTCACCGACGCGGAGCTGCCGGGCGAGTTCGTCCCAGCCCTCGGGCGCCCAGCCGATCCGGAACCGCAGCACCTCGTCCTTGTCGAGCCCCCGGCTGCGCAAGTACGCCCGTGCCTGCCCGGCCTCGGGGGCGGTGAGCAGCCGCTCGTGGTACCAGGTCGCCGCCCGGTCGACGAGGTCGGAGAGCTGACTGCGCCGCTTCCGACTCTCCCCCTCGACCTGGTCGGTGTAGCGGAGCGTGACCCCGGCGCGCCCGGCGAGCCGCTCGACCGCGCCGGTGAAGTCCACCCCTTCGAGCTCACGGACGAAGGTGATCACGTCGCCCTTCGCCTGACACCCGAAGCAGTAGTACAGCCCGTCCTGTTCGTTCACGGAGAAGCTCGGGGACTTCTCCGGGTGGAACGGGCAGAGGCCCACCCAGCGCCGCCCGACCCGCCGGAGCTGCACGTACTCGCTGACGACGCCGACGATGTTCGCCGCGGTCCGCACGGCCCGGACGTCGTCGTCGTGGATCACGCCGCACCCGTTCCACGCCGCCGCAGCACGGCGCGAGCCGCGGCGAGGCGGGCCACCGGGACCCGAAACGGCGAGCAGGACACCCGGTCGATGCCGAGGTCCGCGAACACCTCGATCGACGCCGGGTCCCCGCCGAGCTCGCCGCAGACGGTCACCTCGAGCGACGGTCGCACCGCGCGACCGTCGTCGACCGCGACCCGCACGAGCCGACCCACACCGTCGACGTCGAGTGTCGCGAAGGGGTCGACGTCGAGCACCCCGTCGGTGCGCCATCGGGTCACGAGGTCGACGGCGAGGTCGTCACGACTCAGCCCGAACGTGAGCTGCGTGAGGTCGTTCGTACCGATCCCGAAGAAGTCGGCGACCGAGGCGAGCCCACCTGCGCACAGGGCGGCCCGCGGGGTCTCGATCATCACCCCGACCGCCGGTGGAGGACCGTCGGGATCGCCACGGCGCCAACCGTCCTCGAGGTCGCCACGCACGACGACGAACTCGGCGGTGGTCGACACGAAGGGGACGAGCAGTGCTGCGGACACCCCGTCGCCGCCGGCCCGCTGCGCCGCCACCGCCTCGGCGATGGCCGTCGCCTGCGCCCGGTACAGCGCCGGACGCAGCAATGCCATCCGTGCGCCGCGGGTGCCGAGCATCGGGTTCGACTCCGTCGCGTCGTCGACGTACTCGCCGAGCGGCGCGTCGAGCACCCGCACGACGACCCGGCGACCGCCCGCCGCAGCGAGGACCCGCGCGATCTCGGCCCGCTGCGCCGCCACGAACGCAGCCGTGGCGGCGGACTCCGTCGCCGGGTCGACGGCGACGAGAACCGCGCGGACCACGGACGCGTGCCGTGTGGCGAGCTGGTGCTCGGTCCGGCAAAGGCCGACGCCGTCGGCACCGTTGCGGATCGCCCGGTCCACGTCCTCGGCCGTGTCCGCGTTCGCGAGCACCGCGTATCGGCCCGCACGGATCCTGTCCGCCCAACCGAGGAGGGCGGCGAGCTCGGGCGGCGCATCGTCATCGACCACGGCGAGGGTTTCGTCGGCGAACGCCACCTCGCCCGTCGACCCGTCGATCGCCAGCCGGGCACCCTCCTCGAGCGTTCTCCCGGCGAGCACGACACCGTCCGCACCCACCTCGAGCCCGTCGACGCCCACCACGGCGGGGATGCCGAGACCCCGGGCGACGAGGGCCGCATGGGAGGTCCGTCCGCCGCGGGCGGTGAGCACACCGACCGCCACCTGCATGGCGGACGCGTCGGTCGGGGTCGTCTCGGTGACCACGAGCAGCGCGTCCTCGTCTCGCTCCGCCGCGGCGAGGACCGCCTCGGCGCTCCGGCACACCGTCCCCACCGCCGCCCCCGGCGACACCCCGACGCCGCGGGCGACCGGACGGGCCGACCCGCCGAGCACCGGATGCAACGCCGCCTCCACGTCGACGCCACGGACCGAGGACACCGCCTCCTCCGGACTCCACGCCACGAGCGGATCCCGGACGAGCTCGACCGCTGCCCGCACCGCAGCCACCCCCTGCAACCGCAGCCACCGGTGCTCGAGAAGGTGCAGGCGGCCCGCCGCGACGGCGAACGCCACGGCGACGGGCCGACGCTCGGCGGTCTCGAGTCTCGCCAACGCCTCGCAGAGGTCCACGGCGACCGGCGCGGCGACGGCGTCCGACACCTCCTCCGGAGCGACTCGCCGACCGGAGCGGAGATCCCGACTCCGGGCGATCCCGAACGCCGGGGCCGTTCCATCCGTCGCAATCGGCAGGGCCCGCACGACCACGGCATACACCCCGGAGGACGGATCGCCGAGCAGGTCCACCACGCTCGAACGCAGCCCGTCGACCGCGGCGGGTGACGGCTCGCCGTGCACGGTCACCTCGTGCGCTGGACGCTCCGGTGACGCCGACACCCCGAGCAGCACCGAGCCGCCGGCGGGTGTGCGGTCGACGATCGCCCCGAGTCCCCGGTGGAACGCCTCGTCCAACTCCTCGGTCCACCCGACGCTGCGAAGCAGCGCCGCGGCGTCGGCGGTCACCACGAACGACGGCGCGAGCGGCATCCCGAGCTCCGCGAGCCGCACGGCGGACGCGCCCGCCGTGCCGAGACGGCCGAGTGCCACGCCGTGGCCGCCCTCGAAGGGATCGTCGACGTCGTGCACCAGCGCCACGGACCGGACCACTCCACCCCCCTCCGCCTCGATTCGGTGCGCCGAGGTTACCGCCGCGCCGCCCATCGGCCCGGCGCCGATCGGCTAGGTTCCGCGCCGACCGCAACGCCGCCGGACACGGTGGTGCGCAGAGGGGGACGACGATGGGCGATGCCACCACCCGGAGACCTGCGGAACCGGACTCGGCGCAGGCCTGGCTCGTCGTCGGTGCCACATTCCTCGCGACCTTCACCGTGTTCGGGATCGTCTACAGCTTCAACGCGTTCTTCCGTTCCATGGCGGACACGTTCGGGACCGGGAGCGCGGTCACCTCACTCATGTTCGCCATCACGACGGCCTGGTACTTCGCCGTCGGGGTGTTCTCCGGCCGACTGACCGACCGGATCGGCCCCAGGCCCCTGCTGATCGTGTCGGCATTCCTGCTCGCCGGTGGGTTGATCGCCACCTCCACGGTGGACTCGATCTGGTTGGGCTTCGTCACCTACGCCGCTGGGGCCGGGTCGGCGGTCGGGTGCGCCTACGTTCCGATGGTCTCCACCGTCGGCGCCTGGTTCGTCCGCCGTCGGACGGCAGCCCTCGGCGTCTCCGTCGCCGGCATCGGGGTCGGCACGCTGCTGTTCTCACCGCTCGCCGCACGGCTCATCGACGCGTACGGCTGGCGCACTGCGTATGTGATCCTCGGCGTTATCGGCGGGTCCCTCCTGCTCGTTGCGAGCCTCGGTGCCCTGCGGCCACCGGTCGACGTCACCCAGGAGGCACCTGACCTGCGGGCGACGGTCCGCAGTCGCGGCTTCGTCGTCCTCTACGTGGCGAACCTGCTCGTATCGACCTCGCTGTTCGTGCCGTTCGTGTTCATCAAGGCGTATGCCGAGGGACGCGGCATCGACCCCGGACGGGCCGCATGGCTCGTCGGGATCATCGGCGCGTCGAGCATCGTCGGCCGGCTCGGCCTCGGCACCCTCGGCGCCCGACTCGGATCCGCACGTCTGATGCAGCTCAGCTTCGCTGCGCTGTCCCTCAGCTTCCTCATCTGGCTCGCTGCAGGGTCGAGCTTCATCCTGCTCGTGGTCTTCTCCGTCGCCATGGGCGTCGGGTACGGCGGCTTCATCGCTCTCGCTCCCGCCGTCTCGGCGCAGATCTTCGGCGTCCGTGGTCTCGGCGTGGTCCTCGGCCTGCTCTACACGGCCGCGGGCATCGGGGGACTCATCGGGCCGCCCCTCGCCGGCTGGTTGATCGACTCCTCCGGCTACTCGACCGCCATCATCACCGCCATGGTGATCGCGCTCGCCGCTACCGCCAGCCTCTCGGCCCTCCCCAAGTCCCGCGTCGCCTGAGCGGCGGCGCGACGCCTCAGCGGAGGAGCCCGAGCACCGACCGGGTCTCCGCCACGTCCTCGTGCATCCGCTCGACGAGGGCGTCGACGGAGTCGAACCGGAGCTCGGGACGCAACCGACGCACGAACGCCACGCGAGCGTCCTCGCCGTAGAGGTCGCCCTCGAAATCGAGCAGGAACGCCTCGATGAGCGACGCCGGCTGGTCGGCGTAGAACGTGGGTCGGCGCCCGACGTTCACCGCCGCGGCATGACGCGTCCCGTCCGGGCGCACGTACCAGGCGGCGTAGATCCCGTCCGCCGGCAGCAGGAGCGGCTCCGGCACCGCGACGTTCGCCGTCGGGAACCCGAGCGTGCGACCGCGGGCGTCACCGTGCACCACCGTGCCCACAGCTCGTGGAACCCGGCCGAGCATCCGCGCCGCGGCCTCGACCTCCCCGGCTGCGACTGCGGCACGGATCGCCGTCGAGGACACGACCCCGTCGTCGGCGTCGGCACGGCCGACGAGGTCGAGCCCGATCGTCTCGAAATCGTGCGCACGCCCGAACTCGGCGAGCATCGCCACATCACCCGCACGGCCTCGGCCGAAGTGGAAGTCGGCACCGACGACCACCGTCGTCGCGTGCAGGCATCCGACGAGCACCTCCCCGGCGAAGTCCTCGGCGGACTCGGCCGCCCGAACCTCGTCGAACTCCACGACGAAGACGTGGTCGACGTCGAGCGCCTCGAGCAGTTCGAGCTTCTGGTCGAGCGTCGTCAACAGACGCGGGGCGCTCGCCGGCCGGACCACCGACGCCGGATGGCGGTCGAAGGTGACCACGGCGGTCGCCGCACCGTGGCGGCGTGCCTCGTCGCGGGTCCGGGCGATCACCGCCTGATGCCCGAGGTGGATGCCGTCGTAGCAGCCGATGGTGACCGCGCAGCGCCCTGCCGGTCCGTCGGATGGGTCACGGATCACCTGCACGGGGGCGAACACTACCGCCGGCCCGCCGCCTCACCCCACCTGCGGACCACCTTCGGCGGCTGCGAGGACCACCGCCGGGCCGAGGAGCCGGTCCGGGCGTCGTTCGAGGACGGCGACGAGGGAACCCTCCGGCGCGAACGCCGCCCACGGCCCGTCACCCACGGCCCGGTCCGCGTCGACGCGGCCGCCGTGGCGGACCCGCGCCACCTCCGGCGCGTCGAGGTCGATGCGGGCGAGGTGCGCCACGCAGGCGTCGAGGGCAGGAGCCGGAGCCCCGTCGAGGGGGTGCGCCTCGGCGAGACCGTGCGGGCCCACAGCGGTTCGGCGCAACCCTCGGAGGTGCGCGCCCGAACCGACGGCCCGACCGAGGTCGGCGACGAGGCTGCGCACGTAGGTGCCCGACGAACAGTCGACCGTCACCCGGAACACGGTCGGGTCGTCGGTGGCGTCGACGTCGAACCGGGTGACCGTCACCGGGCGCGGGGCGCGCTCGACCTCGACACCCTCCCGGGCGAGCTCGTGCAATCGCCGGCCGCCGACCTTGATCGCCGAGACCATCGGCGGCACCTGCTCGATGTCGCCGACGAAGGCGCGGGCCGCTTCCCGCAGCCGGTCGAGGTCCACGCCGTCGGTGGGGTGCAGGGCCACCACGTCGCCCGAGGCGTCGAGGGTCGAGGTCTCCACCCCGGCGACCAGCTCACCGACGTAGGACTTCGGCAGGCCCACCAGATACCGCAGGAGTCGGGTGCCGCGACCGACACCGAGCAGGAGGAGACCCGTCGCGTCCGGGTCGAGCGTGCCGGAATGACCGACTTTCGACGTACCGAGCAGGCCTCGGGCCTTGGCGACGACGTCGTGGGAGGTCCATCCAGCAGGCTTGTCGACCAGGCACAGCCCGTCGACGCCGGGCGTCGCTCTACGCGCCATCGTCCCCGGTACCGTCGACCGCACCCTCACCCGGGGACTCGAGGGTCGCGAGCAGGCGCTCGACCCGTTCGCCGGTCCGGACGCCGCTGTCGGGGGCGAACCGGAGCTCGGGCGTGCGACGGAGACGCGCCTGTCGACCGATCGCCGCCTGCAGACGGACCCGCAGGTCGGCGAACGCCTCGAGGATCGCCGCGTCGTCCTCCTCACCCCCGAGGGAGGAGAAGTGGACCATGGCGTCGGTGAGCTCGGGGTTCACGACCACGCCCGTCACGCTGACGAGCTCGAGCCGCTCGTCGTCGATCCGTTCGAGGGTCTCCCCGATGATCTCCCGCAGCAGTTCGTTCACACGCGCGGTCCGCGGGAAGTCCCGCGCACCGCCTCCTCGACGTCGAGCCATGATCGGTCCTCCCCGGTCGGCTGGTCGGGTCCGACCTCAGGTCCGCGGGATCTCGCGGTCCTCGTAGGTCTCGATGATGTCCCCCTGCTTCAGGTCCTGGAAGTCGGAGAGCCCGATACCGCACTCGTACCCGGTGTTGACCTCGCGCACGTCCTCCTTGAAGCGACGCAGCGAGTTGATCGCACCCTTCCAGATGACCGTGCCCTCGCGGAGGAAGCGCACCTTGGAACTACGCGTGATCTGGCCGGACAGGACGTAGCAGCCGGCGATCGCCCCGATGCGAGGGACCCGGAAGATCTCGCGCACCTCGGCCTCGCCCGTGACCACTTCCTCGAACTCCGGGGCGAGCAGACCGAGCATCGCGTTCTCGATGTCCTCGATCACGTTGTAGATGATCTCGTAGGTCCGGATCTCGACGTCGTCGGAGTCGGCGAGCTCCCGGACCTTCCGGTCGGGGCGCACGTTGAAGCCGATGATCGTGGCGTTCGACGCCGCCGCGAGCTGGATGTCGCTCTTGGTGATCCCGCCCACGCCCCGCAGCACGAAGCTGAGCTTCACCTCGTCACGCTCGAGTCGCTTCAGCGACTCGGTGAGCGCCTCGAGGGAGCCGGTGACGTCGGCCTTGAGGATCAGGTTCAGCGTCGCCGCCTCACCCGCCTGGATCTGCTTGAACACGTCCTCGAGGCGGGCGCCGCCGGCCACGATGTGGGGCACCGACCCGATCGACGCCTGTCGCTGCCAGTGACCACGCGTCTGGGCGACCTCGCGGGCGATCTTCTCGCTCGGCGCGACGATGAAGTCGTCACCGGCTTCGGCGACCTCGGACAGACCGAGGATCTGCACCGGCGTCGACGGGCCGACCTCGCGGACCTGCCGGCCCTTGTCGTCGAGAAGCGCTCGCACGCGACCCCAGGCGGCACCGGCCACGACGGGATCGCCGACCTTCAGGAGTCCACGCTGGATCATCACCGTCGCAACCGGACCACGGCCGACGTCGAGGTTCGACTCGACGACCACACCCGCGGCACGGCCTTCCGGTTCGGCGCGGAGGTCCTCGACCTCGGCGACGACGAGCAGGTTCTCGAGCAGATCGTCGATGCCGAGGTCCTGGAGCGCGGAGACCTCGATCATGATCGTGTCCCCGCCCCACGCCTCGGGCACGAGGCCGTGTTCGGAGAGCTGCTGCATGACCCGGCTCGGATCGGCGTCGGGACGGTCGATCTTGTTGATCGCCACGACGATGGGGACCTCTGCGGCACGGGCGTGCTGGATCGCCTCGAGCGTCTGGGGCATGACCCCGTCGTCGGCGGCGACCACGAGCACGACGATGTCGGTGATACCCGCACCACGGGCACGCATCGCCGTGAACGCCTCGTGACCCGGGGTGTCGACGAAGGTGATCTTCTGACCGTCGCGGTCGATCTGGTAGGCGCCGATGTGCTGGGTGATGCCACCCGCCTCACCGGCGACGACGTTCGTCTTGCGGATCTGGTCGAGAAGCTTGGTCTTGCCGTGGTCGACGTGCCCCATGACGGTGATGACCGGCGGCCGCAGCGGAAGCGACTCGTAGTCCTCGTCCTCGGTGTCGATGTCGAGCCCGAGCCGACCGCGGAGCTCGACCTCCTGCTCCTCACCCGCGTCGACGAGACGGATCTCCGCACCGACATCGGCGGCGAAGAGCTCGATCATGTCGTCGGTGAGGGACTGCGTGGCCGTGACCATCTCGCCCTGCTGCAACAGGAAGCGGATCACATCGGCCGCGGTGCGGTTGAACTTCGGTCCGACCTGCTGCGCCGTGGCACCTCGCTCGACGACGATGTCCCCCTCGGGGACCGGCGCGTTCGACGGCGTGTACGACGGCATGTCGAGCGGCTGCAGCTCCTCAAGGCTGCGACGACGACGACCGCCCTTGCGGCGCTGGGGCGGACGTCCAC
>VGBO01000041.1 GCA_016870475.1 Actinomycetota bacterium
CGCGTCACGATCCCGGAGGCGGAGGGTTGAACGTGGCGCGGGTCGTCGCCGAGTTCGGGGTCGAGGTCCTCGCCGTGGCGGCCCTCGGCGGCGACTTCGGCGAGATCGTGGCCGGTCTCGTGCGCGAGCGGGGCCTCCCGCTGCGTGTCGTCCCGATCGCCGGTTCGACACGGCAGAACGTGACGGTGCACGACCGACGGTCCGGCGGCGACTACCGGATCATCCATCCCGGTCCGTCGCTCGGGAACGGCGAGTGGGACGAATGTCGTGACGCGGTGGTGGATGCCGTCGACGACGATTGCTGCGTCGTCCTGTCGGGGAGCCTGCCCGCAGGCGTCGCCGACGATGCGTTCGCCCGGCTCGCCTGTGAGGTCGTCGAGCGCGGCGGGAGGGTCGTCGCTGACACCTCCGGGGCGGCGCTCGCCGCGGTGCTGCAGGCTCCGATCGTGTTCGCGAAGCCGAGTCTCGACGAGCTCGCCGAGGTCGTGGGTCGGCCGCTCGCGGGGCTCGAGGAGGCAGCGGACTCAGCGCTCGGGCTCCTCGGGGCGGGACGCTGTGAGGCGATGCTCGTGTCGGCGGCGGCCGCGGGAGCGGTGCTCGTCACCAGGGATCGTCCGCCGATGCTGCTGCGGGCGCCGGAGGTGACCGTCGTCAGCACCGTCGGCGCCGGCGATTCGGTCGTCGGTGGTCTCGTCGCCCGCCTCGCATGCGGCAACGACCTCCTCGACGCCGCGGTGTGGGGGATCGCTGCGGGCACGGCGACGGTGACCGAGGCCGGCACGTCCCTCGCTCGCCGTTCCGTAGTCGAGCGGCTCAGACCTCTGGTCGAGGTCCGGTCGCTGCGCTGACCGGCTCGCCGCCGGTCTCGCCGGCGCTGAACGCCGCCCACAGCTCGGCGTAGACGCCGTCCGCGGCGACGAGTTCCGCGTGCGTGCCGGTCTCCGCGACCCTGCCGTCGACGAGGACGATGATCCGGTCCGCCTGTGCGGCGGTGGGCAGCCGGTGGGCCACGGTGACGGTGGTACGACCTCGGCGCAACACGTCGAGGGCTTCTCGCACCCGGCCCTCCGCTGCGAGGTCGAGGTTCGATGTGGCCTCGTCGAGGAGCAGCAGGTCCGGGTCGACGAGTCGGGCCCGGGCGAGAGCGAGGAGCTGCCGCTGCCCGGCGGACAGGGACCGACCCCGCTCGGTGACCGCGGTCCGGTAGCCGTCCGGGAGGGCGGCGACGAAGCCGTGGGCGCCGATCGATCGGGCGGCGGCCTCGACCTCGGCGTCGGTAGCGTCCGGTCGCCCGTAGGCGATGTTGTCGCGGATCGACCCGGTGAACAGGAACGCTTCCTGGGGGACGTAGCCGATGTGTCGTCGGTAGGCGCCAGGATCGATCTCGGTGAGGTCGATCCCGGACACGGTGACCCGGCCGGCCGTGGGGTCGGCGAAACGGGCGAGGAGGCGGACGACCGTCGACTTCCCGGCCCCGGTCGGCCCGACGATCGCCACGTGTTCACCGGGACGCAGCTCGATGTCGACGCCCCGCAACGCCTCGGAGCGTTCCTCCACGCCGTCGCCGGGATAGCGGAACCGGACATCCTCGAGGCGGATCACGCCGAGCGGCTCGGGAACCGCGCGGGGGTCGAGGGGGGAGGGAACGACGGTCCGCAGTGCGAGGAGCTCGTCGATCCTCCGTACCGATGCCTGCGCCTGCTGCCAGGTGTCGAAGACCTGGGACACCTGTTGCACGGGGGCGAAGAACAGGTCGAGGTAGAGCACGAAGGCGACGACGACGCCGGCGGTCACCGTGCCCCGGGCCACGAGCACGTCGCCGGCCCCGAGTACCGCTGCGGTCGTGCACGAGGCGAGGAGCGCGACGAAGGGGAAGTAGAGCGACACGAGACGTTGTGCGCCGAGGCGATGGCCGAGATAGGCGCGGTTGAGGTCGGCGAAGTGCCCACGGTTACGGTCCTCGCGACCGTGCGCCTGCGCCACCCGGACGCCGGAGAGGTTCTCCTGCAGGTTCGCGTTGACCTCAGCGATGGCCTCGCGGGCACGGTCGTAGGCCATCGAGGCCCGACGCTGGTACGCCCGGGTGGCGAGCACGAGGGGTGGCAGGGAGAGCGCGGCGACGAGCGCGAGTGGCGGGGAGAGGACGACGAGGAAGACGAAGACGCCCACACCCGTCGCGACGCCGACGAGCAGGGTGACGAGTCCGGTCTGGACCAGTTGGGAGAGCGCCTCGACGTCGGTGGTCATGCGGGTCATGATCCGGCCGGCGAGCTCGCGCTCGTAGTAGTCGATGCCCAACCGTTGGAGTTGGGCGAAGATCCGCAGCCGCAGTTCGTGTAGCATACGCTCCGCGGTCCGCCCGGTGAGGAGGGCTCCGAGGTGGCTCACCACCCACGACGCGCCGACGGCGGCGGCGAGCACCGCGGTGGCTGCCCACAGGAGGCCGGGTCGGCTCTCGCCCACCCCCTGGTCGATGCCGACACGCAGCAGGAGCGGTCCGGTCAGCCCGAGGAGCGCCTCGGCGACGACAGCGAGCAGGCCGAGTGCGAGCAGGCGACGCCACGGCGCGACGAGTGTCCGGACCCCGAAGCCCGCACCCTCACGCGGTGGGGCGGTCGCGGCCACCTCGTCCACCGAAGGGTCCTCCGTGGCGGGTGGCAACGCGGCGAGGGCGGCGAGCAGGTCCGGCGTGGCGGAGAGCATCATCCCGTGCCCGTGGCCAGGTCCACCGATCCCCGCTCCGGGCCGGCCCGGCTCCGCGGAGGCCCGGGGGAGGTCGCCGGTGGGCTCGGGCCACGCGGCGGCGGTCACCGTCCCGGCGGGGGGTGGAACGTCCGCGGCGGTCACCGTGGAGGTCGTCGGGTCGACGTGGCCGAGGAGCTCCCGGTACCTCGGACAGCGCTCCCAGAGGTCGTCGTGGGACCCCTGCTCGACGACCCGTCCCGCGTCGACGACGACGATCCGGTCGGCGAGCTGCAGGGTCGAACGTCGGTGAGCGACGAGCAGGGTGGTCCGACCGGCCAGGACCGGACGGAGCTGGGCGAAGATCGACGCCTCGGTGCCCGCGTCCACCGCCGAGGTGGCGTCGTCGAGGACGAGCACGCTCGGATCGCCGAGCAGCGCCCGGGCGAGGGCGATCCGCTGTCGTTGGCCGCCCGACAGGCTCACACCGCGTTCCCCGACGACGGTGTCGTAGCCCTCCGGCAGGTCGTCGACGAAGTCGGCTGCCCCGGCGAGGACCGCAGCGCGCCGGACCTCCGCGTCGGTCGCGTCGGGCCGTCCGTAGGCGATGTTGGCGGCGATGGTGTCGGAGAACAGGAACGCCTCCTCGAACACCACCCCGACTCGTCGGCGCAGCGAGGCGAGCGTCACGTCCCGGACGTCGACCCCGTCGATGGTGATCGACCCCGCGGCCACGTCGTAGAAGCGGGGGAGGAGGGCGGCGACGGTCGACTTCCCCGAGCCGGACGCGCCGAACAGCGCGACGACCTCGCCCGGGGCGACGTCGAGGTCGAACCCGTCGAGCACGGGGGTCGACGCGGTGTAGCCGAACCGCACCCCCCGGCAGGAGACCGCGCCGGGACCGACCGGGAGGTCCGGTGCGTCGTCGCGTTCGGTGATGCCGGGATTCACGTCGAGGATGTCGAGGATCCGTTCGCCGCCGGCTCGGGTTTGCTGGGCGACGGCGACGAGGATGGCCAGCAGCCGGATCGGGGCGACGAGCTGGGTGAGGTAGGCGGCGAACGCCAGGAAGGCGCCGATGCTGAGGTCGCCCCGAAGCGCGAGGTGTCCGCCGAGGCCGAGCACCGCGACCTGGGCGAGTGCGGGGACCGCGGCGAGGGTCGGCGTGTAGCGGGCCTGGATCCGCACGAGGCGGGCGCGTGAGGCGTAGAGGCGGCGGGAGGCCGCGCCGAGCCGTTCGAGCTCCCGCTCCTCCTGTCCGAACGCCTTCACGACCCGGACCCCGTTGACCGCCTCGTCGACGACGCCGGCGACCTCTCCGGCCCGCTGCTGAGCGTCCCAGGACGCGGGGAACACCGTGCGGCGCATGCGGACGGCTACGAGCCACAGCACCGCGAGGACGGCGACCGTCACGACGGTGAGCGGCAGCGACAGGGTCGCCATGACGACGACGGCGACGACGATCAGGACGAGGTTGCCGAGGACGAGGGGCAGGAAGGACAGCAGCATCTGCAGCAGGCCGAGGTCGGTCGTGGCCCGAGCGACGATCTGGCCGGTGTGGAGCCGGTCGTGCCCGGCGAAGTCGAGCCGCTGCAGCCGTTCGAAGATCGCGTTCCGCAGGTCGTACTGCACTGCGAGGCTGACCCGGCCGCCGTACCACCGCCGCACGAACGCGAGCGCGAACGCCACCACGGTGATGGCGACGAGGCCGACGAGCCACGGCGCCGACGAACGTCGGTCGCTCAGGAGGGCGTCGTCCACCACGATGCGCTGGATGGCCGGCGCCAGCGCGGCGAGCCCCTGGCCGACGAGCGCTGCAGCGAGGGAGAAGGCGGCCGGCCGCCGGTGCGCGAGGACGAACGGGGCGAGCCGGCGCGCCCATCCGCCCGAACCGGGCGGGAGGGGGCGGGGTGGCGCGGCGTCGGTCCTCGGCACGACCGGGGAACCTACCGTTGCGGGGTGCGGTAGTGGACGGCGGGCGGGCGACCGGCAAGCATGCGCCCATGCGTGCAGCGCCAGTCCACCAGTTTGCGGCCCGGCCGCTCGGCTCGCGGATCGACCGTCGTGCCGAGCAGTTCCAACGGAATCGGGCCGACATGGTCGAGATGCTCGAGGAGCTCGACCGCCTCCTCGATGCGTCCGCCGCCGGTGGGGGACCGAAGTCGCACGAGCGCCTCGCGGCCCGCGGGAAGATGCCCGTGCGCGAGCGGGTGGCGCTCGCCGTCGATCGAGACTCGCCGCTGCTCGAACTGTCCCCGCTCGCAGCATGGGGCACCGACTACGCCGTCGGGGCCGGCATGTTCCTCGGCGTCGGCGTGATCTCCGGTACCGAGTGCGTCATCCTGGCGAACGATCCGTCGGTCCTCGGCGGGGCGATGACCACGTTCGCGGTGAAGAAGCTCATGCGGGCCCTCGAGGTCGCCCGTCAGAACCGGATGCCGTACGTGCAGTTCGTCGAGTCGGCGGGAGCCGACCTGCGGGGCGATCCGGACCCCGAGCGCACGATGAAGACGAACACGACGCACTTCGGTGAGTCCGGTCGGATGTTCTATGAGATCACCGAGCTGTCGAAGATGCGGATCCCGACGATCGCCGTCGTGTTCGGGTCCTCGACCGCCGGTGGCGCCTACCAGCCGGGCATGTCGGACTACAACATCTTCATCCGGAACCAGTCCAAGGTGTTCCTCGGCGGCCCGCCGCTCGTGAAGATGGCGACCGGGGAGGACGCCGACGACGAGACGCTCGGCGGTGCGCAGATGCACTGCGAGGTGTCCGGTCTCGGCGACTACCTCGCCGAGGACGAGAACGATGCGATCCGGATCCTGCGGGACACCGTCGCCCACCTGCACTGGACCAAGCTCGGTCCCGGCCCGACGTTCCCACCGGAGGAGCCGGCCCACGACCCCGAAGACCTCCTCGGGATGGTGTCGCGGGATCTGCGCCAGCCGGTCGACGTGCGCGAGGTCATCGCCCGGGTGGTGGACGGCTCACGGTTCGAGGAGTTCAAGGCCCGCTACGGCACGACGATGGTGTGCGGCTGGGCCACCGTGCATGGCTTCCCGGTCGGCATCCTCGGCAACAACGGGGCGATCTTCCCCGAGTCGGCGGAGAAGGCGACGCAATTCATCCAGCTCTGCAACCAGACGAACACGCCGCTCGTGTTCCTGCAGAACATCACGGGTTACATGGTCGGCACCGACTTCGAGCACGCGGGCATCGTGAAGAACGGCTCGCTCATGATCAATGCGATGTCGAACTCGACGGTGCCGCACATCACGGTGATCATCGGGGCCTCCTACGGCGCAGGGAACTACGGGATGTCCGGGCGGGCGTTCAACACCCGCTTCACGTTCCTGTGGCCCACGGCGAAGATCGCGGTCATGGGCCCCAAGCAGATGGCGGGGGTGATGTCGATCGTGTTCCGCGGGCAGGCGGAGCGGTCGGGCCAGCCCTTCGACGAGGAGGCCGACCGCATCCGTGCGGCCGGTGTGGAGGAGTGGGCCGAGAAGGCGTCGCTCGGGCTGTACGCGACCTCGCGGGTGTCCGACGACGGCATCATCGACCCCCGGGTCACACGGACGGTGATCGGGATGACGCTCTCGTACTGCCACAACAACGTCGTGCAGGGCGCACCCGGCTACGGGGTGTTCCGGCCGTGACCGACGCCGTACAGACCACACGCATCACCAAGCTGCTCGTCGCCAACCGCGGCGAGATCGCCCGACGGGTGTTCCGTTCCGCCCGCTCGATGGGCATCGCGACCGTCGCCGTCTACGCGGACGGCGACGCGGACGCGCCCTTCGTTGCGGAGGCCGACGAGGCGTTCGCTCTCGGCGGCACCACGCCGGCGGAGTCCTATCTCGACGTGGCCAAGGTGCTCGAGGCGTGCCGACGCAGTGGTGCCGACGCCGTGCACCCGGGCTACGGCTTCCTGTCGGAGAACGCCGGGTTCGCCCGGGTGGTCATCGACGCCGGGATCGGTTGGGTCGGCCCCTCGCCGGAGGCGATCGCCTCGATGGGCGACAAGCTCGAGGCCAAGCGGCTCGCGATCGCGGCGGGGGTGCCCACGCTGCCGATGGCGGTCGACGTCGGCGACGCGGCCACGGTCGGCTACCCGCTTCTCGTGAAGGCGTCGGCGGGTGGCGGCGGCAAGGGCATGCGGATCGTGGAACGCGCGGAGGATCTCGAGGAGGCCGTCGCGTCGGCCCGTCGCGAGGCGACCGCGGCGTTCGGCGACGGGACGGTGTTCCTCGAGCGCTACGTGCCCCGGGCCCGTCACATCGAGGTCCAGATCCTCGGCGACCGGCACGGCACGATCCTCCACCTCGGCGAGCGCGAGTGCTCGATCCAGCGCCGCCACCAGAAAGTCGTGGAGGAGGCCCCGTCGCCCGCCGTCGACGGAGCGACCCGGGCGAGCCTCGGGGCGGCAGCGGTGGCTGCGGGTCGGGCGGTCGGCTATCACAACGCCGGCACCGTGGAGTTCCTCTTCGACGACACGACGGGCGAGTTCTTCTTCCTCGAGATGAACACCCGCCTGCAGGTCGAGCACCCGGTGACCGAGGCGGTCACCGGTCTCGACCTCGTGCGCGAACAGATCCGGATCGCCGAGGGCGAGCCGCTCGCCTTCGGGCAGGACGACGTGACCCTGACCGGCCACGCCGTCGAGGTCCGCCTGTACGCGGAGGACCCGGCGAACGGGTTCCTGCCCGCGATCGGCACGGTCGCGGTGTGGGAGCCCGCCCCGGCACCCGAGGCGCGCTACGACTCCGGTATCGAGACCGGATCGGTGGTCGGCGTCGAGTTCGACCCGATGCTCGCGAAGGTCATCGCCCACGCGCCGACGCGCGCCGAGGCGGCGCTCAAGCTCGCGCTCGCGCTCGAACGCACCCGGATCGGTGGCCTCGTCACGAACCGGGACTTCCTCGTCGCCACGCTGCGCCATCCGGCGTACCTGGCGGGCGACACGACGACGGACTTCATCGAACGACACGCACCGGCTGCCCGGCGCGACGCCGGACCCGAGGACCGGTTCGTCGCCGCGGCGGCACTCGCCATGTGGGTGCAGGCGCGCAACCGGGCGTCGGCACGGGTGCTCGCGTCGATCCCGAGCGGATGGCGGAACACGAAGTTCCCCCCGGAACGGATCGAGCTGGTCGCCGACGTGGTGGAGTACCGGTCTCGTCGTGACGGATCCTTCGCCGTGACCTTCGCCGACCGGACGGGTTCGGCGCGGCCGGTGTCGGTGGACGGTGATCGCGTGGTGGTTGAGGTCGACGGGCGACGGCTCGCCGCCGGGGTGTGCGAGCTCCCCGACGGCTACCTGGTCGACCTGCCGAGTGGTTCGGTGACCTTCGAGGTGCAGGGGCGGTTCGCCGCGACGGAGGTCGCAGGTCCCGTCGGAGGCCTCGTCGCACCGATGCCGGGGCGGGTGCTCGACGTGCGCGCCGGCGTCGGCGACCGGGTGACCGCCGGGCAGGTGCTCGTCGTCATGGAGGCCATGAAGATGGAGCACCATCTGTCGGCTGCGGTCGACGGCGTCGTGTCGGAGGTTCGTGCCGAGGTCGGCGCGCAGGTCGACAACGGTGCCGTGCTCGTCGTGGTCGACGCCGAGGGCTGATCGCCTCTCAGGGGCGTGGGCCGGGATCGGGCCGTTCGGTCCGGGTCCGCTTCAGCTCCCAGAACCCGTCGAGGCGGGCGAGCGTGGTGGTGGCGTCCCAGAGGGCGAGCGCGTCGTCGCGCGGGGGGACCCGGGTGATCACCGGGCCGAAGATCCCCACGGTCCCTGCGCCCTCGCCGATTCCGATGATCGGCGTGCCGACGTCGGTACCGACGAACGCGAGCCCTTCGTCCATGCGGCGACGCACCTCGGCGTCCCACGTCGGGTCCGAGGCCGCAGCGGCGTGCGCGACGTCGATCCCGACGGCTCGCAGCGCGTCCTCGGCGGCGAAGGAGCGGTCACCGTCGTGGTGGATGCGCCGGCCGTACTCGACGTAGAGCTCCCCGAGGTCCGCTGCGCCGCCTGCTCCGCGGACCGACTCCATGACCCGGAGCAGGCCGAGGCTCCAGGCGACCGCCTCGTAGTACTCGCTCTCCGGTCCGACCTCGTTCTTCATGAGCAGGCTGATCGGCTCCCACGTGATGTCGAGGCCACGTTCGGGGGCCACGGTGCGGATCCACAGGGCGGTGACCCAGCACCACGGGCAGATCGGGTCGACCCAGAATCGGATGGGGGTGGTCGTCATGGTTCCTCGTCTCGGCGTACCGAAGTGCTCATGCCGAGCGTCGGACGGTGCGGTCCCGTGCGGCGACGAGTTCGCGGACACGCGGGATCAGTTCTCGACCGTAGTCCTCGGCGTCGAGGAGAGGGTCGTAGCCACGGATGAGCAGGGTGTCGACGCCGAGGTCGACGTAGTCGAGCAGGGCCTCGGCGACCGTCTCGGGGGTGCCGACGAGCGCCGTCGAGTTGCCCGGGGCCCCGGACGCGGTGGCGAGCGGGGTCCACAGGCATCGGTCGAAGCGATCGGATCGCGCTGCGGCGTCGAGGAGTCGCCGGGAGGCGATGTTGTCGGGTCGAGCCGGGGTGCGTCCGCCGTGGGACGCCTGGATCCTCTCGAGGATGTCGTGTGCCCGTTCCCACGCCGCCGCCTCGGTCGCTCCGAGGATCGGGCGGGTGGACACCGAGAACCGGGGCGTTCGCCCATGGGGTTCGGCGGCGGCACGGACGCGTTCCATGAACGCCCGGGTCTCCGCGAGCGGTTCCCCCCAGAGCATGAAGGTCTCCACGTGCGGGGCGAGGGCCGCGATCGCCGCCTCCGACCCGCCTCCGCCGTAGATCGGGAGGTGCGGCTCCTGCGCGCAGCGGACCTGCGACCGGGCCCCGGCGATCCGGTAGAACTCGCCCTCGTGGTCGACGGGAACGTCCGAGGTCCACACAGCCCGGAGCACGCTCGCGTACTCGGCGGTGCGCCGGTACCGGCCCGCGTGGTCGACATGGTCGCCGTCGCGGGCCTGGTCGGCGTCGCTCCCGCCGGAGATCAGGTGCACCTTGGTGCGCCCACCGGTGAGTTGGTCGAGCGTCGCGAGTGACCTCGCGGCAACGGTCGGCGCCGTGAACCCGGGTCGGTGGGCGACGAGGAACCGGAGTCGTTCGGTGACCTGGGCGCCCTGCGCCGCGACGAGGAGGCCGTCGGGGGCGTCGGAGAACCAGCCGACGAGGACGGTGTCGAACCCGGCCTCCTCGTGGATTCGGGCGGTCCTCTCGATCGTCGCGGAGTCCCATGCCGGCCCGCTGGGCGGGATGATCTCGGAGGTGACCCGGGGGGCGAGCCAGCCGGCGATCTCGATGCTCACGGGCGGGCCCCGTCATCGTGGCGAGCGAGAGCCTCGCGACCCGCCATGAGGAGCACCATGTCGTCCTGCGGCGTGTGGATACGCGAGCACAGGGCATTGCGCAGGTGTCGCTCGATGTCGTTCGCCCGGCTGAGACCGGGGTTCCCGACAAGACCGATCGCCTCGCTCGTGACCTCGATGACCGCGTTGGTGACCGCGCGCTTCACCACGGGGGCGTCGGCAACGGCGTCCGAGACGGTGGAGGGATCGTCGAGGCGACGGGCCAGGTCGTCGAGGAGACGGGTGGAGGTCCGCACGGTCGCCTCGATGCGGCCGACCGCCTCCTGGAAGCGGGGCAGGGTCGCGAGCGGCGCGCCGAGCGCGCTCGGCACGCGGTGGTGCAGGTAGTCGACGAGCCAGTCACGCGCCGCCAGTGCGACGCCGTGGTAGGTGGCTGCGATGGCTGCGGCGTTCCAGCCGAGGACCACGGGGTCGAGCGGATGGCCGGTGCCGGGGGTGCGGATGTCGGCGACGGCGTCGGCCGCCACGTAGGCACCCTCGTAGACGACGTCGTGGCTCGCCGTCGCCCGCATGCCGAGGTGGTCCCAGGTCGGCTCGACCCGCCACCCCTCGCGGTCCGCAGCGTCGACGACGAACTGCGCGACGCAGGGCTCGGGATCGTCGGTGCGGGCGTAGACGAGGTGCCACCGGAGGCCTGGCATACCGGTCGAGTAAATCTTTCGGCCGTGGAGGCGGAACCCGCCGTCCGGCTGGCGGATCGCCACGGTCGCCGGGAGCCCGCCTCGGGCGGGCGTACCGAGCTCGGGCTCAACCCGCAGCGCGTTGAGCAGTGCCGGTCCGTCGACCACGGATCGCTGGAGGCGGTCACGGAGGCCGTCCGGCCAGGGGGAGCCGGGAGCGCCGATGGCGAGGAGCTGGAGGAGGTGCAGGCCGACGACGAGAGCGACCGACGGGTCGCCCCGTCCGATCTCGGTGAGTGCCGCGACCGTGTCCCGGAGCCCACCGCCGACACCACCGGCGCCACGGGGGACGACGAGGTCGAGCACGCCGGCCTCCCACAGCGGCGCGATCGCCTCGTGGGGGAAGGTGCCGGCGGCGTCATGGGCTGCGGCGCCGGCGGCGAGTCGCGTGCTGATCGCCGGCAGCGCAGCGTGGACGTCGGCGGTATTCCTGACAAATCCGACTGACATGGTCGGAAATACTGGCAGGGCAGCGGCCGATCGTCAACGCGCCGGTGTTCGATTCACTCCAGGGCGCCGGCGAGGACGAGGTCGGTGATCCGGTCGTCGTCGTAGCCGAGGAGGTCGCGCAGGACCTCCTCGGTGTGTTGGCCGAGGGTGGGGCCACCCCAGGCCGGCCCTCCGGGAGTGCGATGAAGCCGAAGGTGCGGACCCTCCACCCACACCGCACCGTGGGTCGGGTGCGGTACCGACCGGAAGTGCTGTCGGTGCAGCAGTTGCGGGTCGGTCAGCAGTTCGTCGGTGTTCTGCACCCGGTGGGCCGGGACGCCGATCCCTTGCAGGGTCGCCTCGGCCTCGGCGGCCTCCCGTTCGGTCGTCCAGGAACGGACGGCGTCGTCGATCTCGGCCACGCGGGACGCCCGGCCCGGCTGGTCGAGGTCGGCGAGGTCGGCACGTCCGATGCAGTGCGCGAGCGACGCCCACTGCGCATCGTCCGTGGCGGCGAGCGCGAGCCACCGGTCCTCGCCGACGCAGGGGTACACGCCGTGGGGGACGAACCGGAGGTCGACGTTCCCCACGCGAGTCGGGTTCGTGCCGTGCGCGGTGACCTCGGCGAGGGTCGGGGCGAGGAAGTGGAGCGCGCCTTCCGCCTGCGCGAAGTCGAGGTGGGTGCCGATCCCGGTCCGACGGCGGTGCTCGAGCGCGGCCAGCAGGGCGACGAGCGTCCCTCGGGGCGACGTGTAGTCGGTGTAGGCGAGGAACGGCCCGGCGGGCGGACGGTCCGGCCACCCGGTCAGCTCGTAGAAACCGGTCACCGCGCCCGCGAGGTTCCCGAACCCGGCGTAGTCGGCCCGAGGGCCGGTCTGGCCCATCAGGCAACTCGAGACGTACACGAGGTCGGGGCGGCTCGAGCGAACGGTGTCGGCGTCGAGTCCCCAGCCGGCCATCGTCCCGGGGGTGAAGGACTCCACGACCACGTCGGCCCATGCGACGAGGTCCCTGGCGACCGCCTGGGCCTCGGGGCGCGCCATGGCGAGCTGGATGCAGAACTTCCCCGCCCCGACGGTGTGCCACTGCGCCGTGTCCTCGATGCCGAGGGCCGTCCCGGCGAGGAACGGGCCCGCGCCACGGATGGCCTCCATCCGGTGCAGGGACTCCACGCGCACGACCGTCGCACCCCAGTCGGCGAGGACCCGGGTGCTCATGGGCGCGGCGATCGCCCAGCTGAAGTCGGCGACCCGCAGGCCGGCGAGCGGCCGCCGGTCGTCGGCCGGGCCGACGAGGGGGCGGACGGATGCGGCGACGCCGGGGGGCCGGCTGCGCCGCAGGTCCGCCGTCGTCGTCGAACCAGGCGAGGGTGGCGGCCCGAGACGGCGGACCCCACCGGTCGAGGACCGCACGAAGGGTCCCGGCAGATCCACCGGCCGTCCACCGATCTCGTGGCGGTCCCAGTAGTCGCGCGCCCGGAACTGCTCCTCGGCGACCACGTCGGCGGGGGTGGCGACGGGAGCGACGAGGAGGCGGCGGGCGGTGGCCTCGGCCATGATCTCGGCCTTCGTCATCGTCGCCGTCATGGCCGCGACGGCGTCGGTCGCCGTCTGGAGCACCGAGGCCTCGAGGCGGCCGGAGAACAGCAACTCGAAGAACCCGACCCAGTCGAGATCCCGCGTCGCCTCGTCGCAGAACCCCCGCTCGTGCACCCACGACATGAGGCGCGCCGTGAACGGACCGATCATGGCCCCGAAGAGCAGCGTGATCGACACGTGGCCGTCGAGCGCCGGGTAGACGAAGCGGACCTTGTACGGGCCGACGAGGATCCCTCCGGCCGTGCGCCGGTAGGGGAGGGCGCCGACCGCAGCGGCGAGCATCGACGCCTGCGTCGCCTCGGTCATCGACTGCTGTGCGGAGACGTCGACGTGCTGGCCGAGCCCCGACCGGCCACGCTCGGTGAGCGCGAGGAGGGCGCCGACGGCCCCTTCGAGGGCCGCATGGTGGAACGACTGGGGTTCGCTGATCCGCACGGGCGGGCGGTCGGCGTCACCGGTGAGGACGAGCTGGCCGCTCGACGCGGCGACCGTCAGGTCGGTTGCCGCCCAGTCCGCCTTCGGCCCGTCGTCGCCGAACGGCGTGATGGCGACCGTCACGAGCGCCGGGTTCGCCGCTCGAAGTGCCGCGAGGTCGACGGCCACACCGCCGAGGGCACCCGGGGTGTGCAGCAGGACGTCCGCGTCCGCGGCGAGCGTGGCGAGGGTGGTCGGGTCGGCCACGGTGACGGACCGCTTGCCCCGGTTGAAGGACCAGTGGCGCAGGCTCGTGTCGGGGCCGCCCGCAGCGTCGACGAAGGGCGCCATGCGTCGGGTGACCGTCCCCTCGGGGGGTTCGAGCAGAACGACGTCGGCCCCGAGCTGGGCGAGGAACAGTCCAGCGATCTGGCCCCGGTCGTCGGTCGCGTCGAGGATGCGCAGGTGGTCGAGCACGCCGTCATCCTTGCGCAGCGTGTGACGTCGCGCTCGGCGGATCACTAGCGTCCGGGCGTCGGGCGGCACGGAGGTGATGTCGGGATGGCGGGAACGGATCTGCCGACGGTCGAGGAGCTGCGCGCCGAGGTCGAGGCCTTCGTCGACGAGCACTGGTCGGACACGGTGACGGTGCGGGACTGGTGGCGGGCGCTCGCCGACGCTCGGCTCGCGATGCCGCAACTCCCGACGCCGTGGGGTCGAGGGTACGACCGGGAGCGCACACGGCTCGTCGCCGGGGTGCTGCGGGATCGCGACGTGCTCGGACCGGCCGGCGGCATCGGCACATCGCTCGCCCTGCCGACGATCCTGCACTGCGGCACCCCCGAGCAGATCGAACGGTTCGTCCCACCCCTCGTCGACGGGACCGAGGGTTGGTGCCAGCTCTTCTCCGAGCCGGGCGCCGGTTCCGATCTCGCGAGCCTGCAGACGAAGGCCGTCCGGGACGGTGACGAGTGGGTGGTCACCGGCCAGAAGGTCTGGACCTCCACCGGACAGTTCGCAGACTTCGGCATCCTCATCGCCCGCACCGATGCCGATGCTCCCAAGCACAGCGGCATCACCTTCTTCCTCTTCCCGATGCGCCAGGCGGGTGTCGAGATCCGGCCGCTCGTGGAGATGACCGGCCACGCCGTGTTCAACGAGGTGTTCCTCGACGGCGCCCGGGTGCCCCACTCGCACGTGCTCGGCGGGTTGCACGACGGCTGGGCGGTCGCCAACACGACCCTGCAGCACGAGCGTGCCGGCATCGGAGGCTCCGACGGGTCGTTCAGCCGGGCGTTCCCCGGCTCGATCGCCGGGCACCTCGACCGGCCGGCGTCCGCGTTCCTGCGGACCCAGCGTGCGGTGTTCGGTGGCGGGGTCGGGTCGGGCACCCTCCGACGGATCACCGACCTCGCCCGCAGCGCCGGTCGGCTCGGGGACCCACGGGTCCGGGATCGCCTCGCCGACCTGCACACGCGGGTCGAGGTGCTCCGGATGACCAGCGTGCTCGCCAAGGCGAACGGGTCGCGCACCGCCGTCGACGGTTCGCTCGCCAAGATCGCGATGACCTCTGCCGTGCACGCGGCGCGGGACCTCGCGTGCGAGCTCGCCGGTCCGGCGGCACAGCTCGGCGCCGCGGACGGTCCCTTCGACGGCTGGCTCGCGGAGTTCACGCTCTTCTCGCCGGCGCCGGGGATCTACGGCGGCACCGACGAGATCCAGCGCAACATCGTCGGTGAGCGTGGGCTCGGTCTCCCGAAGGAGCCGGGTCCGGATCGTGACACCCCCTTCAAGGACCTGCTCGTGGGGACGCAACGCTGACGGATCGCACTGCACGTCCCCGCTAGCGACCCACTATCCTGTGACGCAGGGCACGTCCAGGGGGAGAGGCTGATGGAACGCAAGCCGGTGAGCGACTGGGCGACAGACTTCGACATCTTCGACCCCGAGTTCGTCGCCGACCCCTTCCCGGTGTTCGCCGACCTAAGGGAGCGCTGCCCGGTCGCGCACACTGACCGGTCGGGCGGCCAGTGGATGCCGGTCACCTACGAGCACATCGCAGAGATCACGGCCGACACGGACCACTTCTCGTCGGTGACCGTCGGCGTGACGGGGCGCAAGCCGGGAGAGGGCGCGATCCTCACCGCACCGCCGATCACGTCGGATCCGCCCGAGCACGCCGGGGCACGTCGGGTGCTGCTGCCCTCGTTCTCCCCCAAGGCGGTCGAACGCCTGACTCCGCTGACGCGTGACCTCGCCCGTCGCCTGATCGTGGAGATCCGCGAGTCTGGTGACGACGTGGTCGACGCGGCAGATCGCTACGCACGCCACATCCCCGTGCTCGTCATCGCGACGATGCTCGGCGTCCCCCTCGAGGACGAGGAGCGTTTCACCGACTGGGCCGTGCGCGTCCTGCAGATCGGCCTCTACGACCTCGGGGTCGGCCAGGCCGCCGCGAAGGAGGTCCTCGAGTACTTCAAGGGCCACGTGGAGGCTCGCCGGGCCGACCCGGCGCCCCACGAGGACCTGATCGCCGACCTGATGGCCGCCGAGCTCGACGGCGCCCCGCTCACCGATCGCCACATCCTCGGCTCGGCGTTCCTGCTCCTCGTCGCCGGGATCGACACCACGTGGAGTTCAATCGGCTCGTCGCTGCTGCACCTCGCGACCCACCCCGAGGACCGCCGTCGCCTGGTGGCGGAACCCGAGCTCATCCCGACGGCGATCGAGGAGTTCCTCCGGGTGTACGCGCCGGTGACGATGGCGCGCATCGTCAAGGAGGACACCACGGTCGGCGGCTGCCCGATGCACGCCGGGGACCGGGTGCTGCTGTCGTTCCCCGCAGCGAACCGGGATCCGGCGCTCTTCGAGGCGCCCGAGGAGGTCCGCATCGACCGTGAGGTGAACCGGCACGCCGCGTTCGGACTCGGCATCCACCGCTGCGTCGGGTCGAACCTCGCTCGCATGGAGTTGCAGGTCGCGCTGACCGAGTGGCTCGCGGCGTTCCCCGAGTTCTCCCTCGTCGAGGGTGCCGAGCTCGAGTGGACGGGCGGCCAGACCCGCGGACCCCGGTCCGTCCCGGTGCACCTCGGCTGAGGCCGAACAGGCCGACAGCGGTGGAACTACACCGCTGAAATTCTCGCCAGTGGCGTCTCGGTGAACTGCTGGTAGCGGTAATCCACTTTTTTGTCACACCCGGGTGCGACGATTGCGTCGGTCCTGTCCGGTGAGCACCGGGGTGTGATGAAGCGTCTGCTGTTGGTCGACGAAGCGGTCGGGTTCTCCGAACTGTTCGCCGTCGCCTTGCGCGACGGGCTCGACGCGGCGGTCGACGTCGTCGCCGGGCCCGATGCTGCAGGGGCGGTCGCTGCCGCAGCACGGCCGCACGTCGCCGTCGTCGACGACCGCTTCCCGGCGTTCGACTGCTCCTGTATCGACGCCCTCGTCGCGATTCGTGAGCGTTCGCCCGAGACCAAGCTCGTCGTGCTGAGCCGGGGCGACGCGGCGATCGTGCCGGCGGTGCGCGACGCGTGGGAGCTCCTGCCCGTCGTCGCGGTGCTCTCCCGCACCCGCACGGTCGAGGACCTCGTGGACGCGCTGCGCACGGTCACCGAGGGCGGGGAGGGCATCGTCGACGCGCCCTTCCGTGCGGTGCTGCCCGAAGGTCGTCCGTCCTGGCGCAGCGTCGAGCGGTTCCGCCTGCTCGTGCAGCATCTCGGTCACGCCAAGCTTTGGTCCGCGCTGCTCGACCCGTCGGTCGACATCGCCTACCAGGCGGTCGCGGCGCAGTGCGGCCTCGCCGTCAACACCATCAAGAACTACCGGGCCCAGCTCCTGCCCGAGCTCAGTGTCCACGGCCTCGACGACCCGTCCCTCCGCGAGATGCAGGCGTTCGCCCACCGCTGCAGGGTGCTGCTCCGCCCCTGGGTCGACGCCCGGCTCGATCAGAGCGGCGAGCCGGCGGCGTCCACGTAGTCGAAGCGCAGCTGTCCGGCGTTCCGGAGCGCGTCGATCGCTGCGTCGTCGAGCCCGGCCACCGCACGGAGTACCGCATCGTTGTCGGCGCCGAGCCGGTTGATCGGGTCCCACCGCAGGGGTGGACCGTCCCAGCGCCACAGATGGCCGGGGAACTCGATCGTGCCGAGGTCCTCGGAGCCGTTCGGTCGGAAGAACGACCGGGCGCGAAGGTGCGGATCGGTCCAGCAGTCGCCGTCGCCGAGGACCGGTCCGGCGGCGATGCCCGCGTCCTGGAGTCGCCTCGTCGCCTCCCACCGGTCGAGCCCCGCGGTCCACTCGGCGATGCGGGCGTCGATCTCGTCGTGGCGGGCCCGGCGCCCAGGGGCGTGGGCGAGCCCCGGGTCGGCGGCGAGGTCGGGCGCGTCGAGGGCGCCGCACAGCGCTGACCATGCTTCGTCGTCGTCGATGGACAGCACCACCCAGCGGTCGTCCCCCGCGCAGGGGTAGCAGCCCTGCGGGGCGAAGGTCGGGTGCCGATTGCCGGCATGGGTGCGTCCGCCACCGCCCAGCGACGCGTCGACGAGGTGGTCGCCGAGGTGGTTCAGCAGGTTCTCCGACTGGGCGACCTCGACGAGTTCGCCGACGCCGGTCGTCTCCCGGCGGCGGAGGGCGGCGAGCGTGGCGAAGGCCGCAACGGTCCCGCTCGCCGGATCCATGTGATAGGTCGACGCGTTCGCCGTCTGGTCCATGTCGGGGTACCCGCGAAGATGGGTGAGACCGCAGAGGGCCTCGACGTGGGCACCGAAGCCGATGTAATGGGCGTACGGCCCGTCGAGCCCCAGCGACGGCATGCGCACCACGACGAGGCGCGGGTTCCGGTCGGTGAGCACCTCCCAACCGAGGCCGAGCCGCTCGAGGACCTTGACGGAGTTGTTCTCCACGAGCACGTCCGCCTGCTCGACGAGGCGGAGGAACGCCTCACGACCGAGGTCGGTGCGGAGGTCGAGGGTGACGCTGCGCTTGTTGCGGGCGTGGACGATGAAGGCCCCCACGCGGTTCCACGGCCGCGCACCCGGGTCGTCGTCGGGGAAGGCGCCCCACAGCTCGCCGAGATCGCGGGCCCGACCCGGCGCCGGTCGGGGGACGGCGCCGCGGGTCGCGGTCGGGAAGAGGTTCGCGTTGTCGACGCGGATCACGTCGGCACCGAGGTCGCCGAGGAGCGTCGTCCCGTACGGGCCGGCCCACACGACCGTCAGGTCGAGGACCCGGATGCCCTCGAGCGGGAGGCCCGTGGTCGCCGAGGGCGGCACGGTCGGGCGCGGCGGCAGGGCGTCGGCGGTGGCGAGGTCGTCCTCGTGTTCGCCGAGGAGCGGTGGGCGGCGTCGCAGCACCCACCCCGGCGCAGTGGGTCGGAACGGCGGCCCGGGGGTCCGGTAGAAACCAGCGACGGGATGGTCGACCGGCCGGAAGGCCTCGCGCCGGCTGAGGTGGAGATCTGCGATGACGTCCTCGGGTGCGTTGAGCGCCATCACCCCGAGCCCGAGCGCCTGGGCCTCGGCCTGTGCGGCCGCCTTGGTGCGGGTGAGGGTCCAGACGTGGAGGGCGTCGTCGAGCAGGCCGGCGATCTCGGGGTCGTCCTGCCAGGAAGGTGAGCGGTAGCGGGCGGCGAGGTCCGCGTCGCCGAGCAGGTCCTCGGCGAGGCGGACGAGCCAGTTCGGTGCCATGAGCACCTGCACGTAGCCGTCCTCGGTCGGGTAGATGCCCGCCGGGATGACCCCGGCGCGGTGACCGCCGCGACGCCCTGCGTCGACGCCGGTGAACTGCCGCCACATCAGGTAGCCACCACGCCGGTCGATCGACCCGGCCTGGGTCTCGAACGCAGCGACGTCGACGACGGGCCCCCGACCGTGACGATCGGCGACGGTGAGGGCGGCGAGCGCGGCGACGGCCGCGACGTTGCCGTGCTGGACGGACACGACCGATCCGGCGAGCTTGAGCGGCTCGCGTCCCGCCATGCCGGTGGCGTGCATCGGACCACCCATCGCGTAGGTGACGATGTCGGCGCCACGCCACCCGGCGTAGGGACCGTCGGTACCGAAGGGGGTGACCGCGACCCGAACAAGATCCGGGCGTCGGGCGCGCAGGTCGTCGAGGTCGATGCCCCAGGCGCCGAGCGTCTCGTCGCCGTCGCCCTCGAGGACGAGGTCCGCCCATCGGGCGAGGCGGCCGAGCAGATCCGGGGTGCCCCGCACGCTGCGCTTGTTGGTGTTCAGGTGGAGGAACGCGGCGGACCGTTCCGGGTTCTCGACGTCGCCCGGGAACGGGCCGGCGCGGCGGGCGCGGTCGCCGGTCGGACCCTCGACCTTGACCACGTCGGCACCGAAGTCGGCGAACAACTTGCCCGCATAGGGTCCGGCGACACCGGTCGCGAGCTCGACGACCCGGATCCCGGCGAGCGGCTGACGGTCGTTGCGGCCAGGTTCGTTCTGCACCGGCGTCACGGTACCGCCACGACGCCTACGCTGCGGACGTGCACTTCGCCCCAGCCGATCACCCCGGCCTCCGTCCGCCCGGCTTCCGACACTCGCTCTACGGGACGCTCGTGGTACCTCGTCCGATCGGGTGGGTGTCGACGATCTCGGGCGACGGCGTCGTGAACCTCGCGCCGTACAGCTTCGCGAACCTCGTGGCCAACGACCCGCTCTGCTTCATGTTCTGCGCGAACGGCGAACACCGTGAGGGCGGGCCGAAGGACTCCCTGCGGAACGCCCGGGAGACCGGCGAGTTCGTCTTCAACCTCTGCACCTGGGACCTGCGCGAACAGATGAACGAGACCTCCGCCACCGCGGCCCGTTCGGTCGACGAGATGGCGGCGGCAGGGTTGGCGCCGGCGGCCTCCGTCGTGGTCCGTCCGCCA
>VGBO01000042.1 GCA_016870475.1 Actinomycetota bacterium
CCGGTTCCTCGCAGAACTCCACGTAGGACTCGTCGACGACGAGCACGCCGGGGCGACCGTCGAGCAGCGCGCCGAGCGTCGCCCGGTCGACGACCCGACCCGAGGGGTTGTGCGGGTTCGACACCAACACCACCGCGCCGGCGTCGAGCAGGGCAGCGACGGCGTCGAGGTCGTAGCCCCAGGCCGGGGCGCCGTGGCCGGCGTTCGGGAACGCGGTCACGTACTCGGTGTACGCCGGCCAGGGCACCACGACCCGGCCACCGAGTGGTCCGTCGGCGAGCGCCCACAGCAGGTCGCTGATCCCGCGACCGACGACGAGCTCCGACGAGGGCACGCCGACCGCGGCCGCGTACGCCTCGGTGGCGATCGCCGCCGCGCGGTACGGATGCCGCTGCAGGTGCTCGGGGGCGAGCGCGCGCACGGCCTCGAGTGCGACCGGCGGCGGCCCCGCCCGCCAGATGCACGTCGACAGGTCCGCCTGCACGGGCGGGGCCAGATCGTCGTGGTCGCCGCCCTGCGGTCCGAGACCGATTGGGGTACCGCCGTTCACCGGTACGCCGCTGCGACGAAAGACCCTGGCGGAACGGCCCCGAGGGGGACGACGATCTGACCGTGGACACGGCGCGGAGCGGAGCACCTCGGACCGGAGGGACGCCGATCCCTCTCGTCGACCTCGACCCGGTGAACGGGGCGGCGGCCCCGGCGGCGGTGGAGACCCACCTCTCCGTCGTCCTGCTCGCCGGAACCCGCGCGTACAAGTTCTACAAGCCGGTCACCTTCGGCTTCATCGACGCATCTACCGTGGAACGGCGACGCGAGCTGTGCGAGCTCGAGGTGGCACAGAACCGACGGTTCTCTCCCGACGCCTACCTCGGCGTCGTCGCGCTCCGTGACGAGGCCGGGCAGGTACACGACCACGCCGTCGTCATGGAACGGCTGCCCGCCGACCGCCGCCTGTCGACGCTGCTCGCCGGGGCGGAGGCGGAGGACGCCCTGCGAGCCGTCGCACACCGGCTCGCCACCGTGCACGCCGAGTCCCCCCGCCCCACCGACCAGGCGTCGGAGGGCACCGTCGACGACGTTCGATCGGTGTGGGACGACCTGCTCGCCGGGCTCCGGGAGCGCACCGGCACCGTGGACTCGGCGACGATCGACCGCATCGCCACCCTCGGCGAGCGCTACCTCTCCGGCCGTGCACCGTTGTTCGAGCACCGCGCCAAGCTCGGTCACGTCGTCGACGGGCACGGGGACCTGCTTGCGGACGACGTCTACGTGCTCGACGGCGGCGTCCGGTTGCTCGACTGCCTCGCGTTCTCGGAACGGCTCCGCCGCGGGGACGTGCTCGCCGACGTCGCCTTCCTCGCCATGGACGTCGAGCGCCTCGCCGGGCCGACCCTCGCCCGACAGCTCGTCGAGTGGTACGACGAGTTCAGCGGCGAGAACCACCCCGGCACGCTCGCCCACCACTACGTGGCGCAGCGGGCGGTCGTGCGCGCCGTCGTGGCGCTGCTCCGCGCCGGGCAGGGGAATGCCGACGCCGTTGGCGTCGCCCGGGATCTGCTCGGCCTGGCGCTCGACCACCTCGAGCGTTCCCGCGTCCGACTCGTCCTCGTCGGTGGCCCTCCCGGCACCGGCAAGACGACCGTGTCGGAGGAGCTCGCCGGCGCGATCGGCTGGACGGTCCTGCACAGCGACGACGTGCGGGTCGAACTGTTCGGAGAGGCGATGGACACGGAGGAGAACCCGATCGGCGAAGGTCGCTACGGCGAGCCCGAGGTCGACCGGGTCTACGAGGTGATGCTCGAACGGGCCGCCCTGCTGAACGGTCTCGGCGAATCGGTCGTGCTCGACGCCTCCTTTGGGGCGACCCGTCATCGCGAGCGGGCCCGGGCGTGTGCCGCCGCCACCGCCACGGAGCTCATCGAGTTCCGCTGCGACGCTCCCCTCGAGGTCGCTTGCGAGCGGATCACCGCCCGTCGTCGCCGGGGGGACAGCACCTCGGAGGCGACCCTCGAGGTCGCACGCGCCCTGTTCGCCCGCGCGGCGGGCGAACCGTGGCCCGAGGCCTTCACGATCGACACGACGCACGAGCTCGACCTCAGCGTCCGGTCCGCGGTGCACCGGGCACGCTGAGCCCCCCGGTCGCGCCCGGGCTCAACCGCCCGGGTCGGCGAGGGGCCCGGTGGTATCCGGCGGCGACGGCGGCCCGCTCGTCGTCGAGAGCCCCCTCCCACACCGCTGCGTAGACGGCGCGCGCCGCCCGCGCCCCCCACAGCGAGCGCGGGCCCCCGAAGGGGTCGACGATCCGGTCGTCGCCGTCGACGGGCGCCCAGCACGCGACGGCGACCGCATCGGACGCCGTACCCGTCCCGTCGACACCGAGGTCGTGGAGCGCCTGCACCTTCGCCTCGGTAACGGTGCCGACGAGGTTCACCAGCGCAGCGTCGCCGACGCGCGCGGGAACGAGCACGAACAGGTTGACCGTCCCGATGCCGGGGGCGGCGTCCGGGGCGAGGTCCGCCGCCCACGTCGGCCACCCGAGGCCGACCGTGGCGAGCACCTCGACCCCGCCATCGATCCGGTGGACGTGTCGACGCACGTCCGCAGCGGTGAGCATGCCGACCCCCGGGCCGCGGAGGCCGACCCGGTTTGCGACCTCGGCGAGGTGGTCGGCGGGATCGGTGCGCGCGTAATCGGCGGGCACGGTTAGGTTGACGAACCAGGTCCCCTCGGCGAGGCCGCCACCGACCGCCGAGGTTGCCGCGAACCGGAGCGGGCGCGGCGATTCCCACCACAGGACGAGGCCGGACGGGTCGTCGGCGATGCAGGCGCCGACGATACCCGGGCTCGGGCCGGTCACGACGTCGGGCCGGCCCGACGGTCCGGCACGACGAGGAGGAGGTCCCCGTCGCGCACCACCCGGACGTTCGCCCGGTAGTACCGCGACAGCGTCCGTTCGGTGAGCACCTCCTCGGGTGTGCCCGCCATGACCAGACGACCGGACTCGAGGAGCGCGACCTCGTCGGCGAACTGCGCGGCGAGCGTGAGGTCGTGCATCGCCGCGACGACCGTCAGCCCCCGCTCTCGCCGGAGTTCGTCGACCAACTCGAGCACCTCGAGCTGGTGACCGACGTCGAGGGACGACGTCGGCTCGTCGAGGAGGAGAAGCGACGCGTCCTGCACGAGGGCGCGGGCAATCGCCACCCGCTGTCGCTCACCGCCCGACAGCGCTGCCACGGGTCGGTCGGCGAGATCGCGCAGTCCGAGACGGACCAGCACCCCCTCGACGACCGCGAGGTCACCTCGACGTTCACGTCCGAGGATGCCGAGGTGGGCGGTCCGACCGAGCAACGCGTACGAGCCGACCGTCATCGAGGGCGGGAACGTCGGCTCCTGCGGGACGAGGGCGACTCGACGGGCACGAGCCCGCCGACCGAGCCGGTGGAGCTCCTCGCCGTCGGACCACACACCCCCCCGGGCGGCGACGACACCGGCGACCGCACGGAGGAACGTCGACTTCCCTGCGCCGTTCGGGCCGAGCACGGTCAACCACCGACCGGCGTCGACGGCGAGCGACACGCCGGACAGCACATCCACCCCGCCGAGCTCGACACCGAGGCCGCGCACCTCGAGACGCGGGGCGCGCGTCGCACCGTCGCGGGCGACCGAGTCGCGGGCGGGCGGGGTGTGCGCCTGCTGCAGGGGGTTCATACGGCACCGGCCCGTGACGTTCGGAGGACGAGCACGAAGAACGGCGCCCCGAAGAACGCTGTCACCACACCGATGGGGAGCTCGGCGGGGGCGAGCACGGTGCGGGCGAGCAGGTCGGTCGCCGCGAGGAAGGCCCCGCCGAAGAGCAACGACAACGGCAGGATCGACCGGTAGCTCGACCCGGCCAGCAGCCGCACCGTGTGCGGGACGATGATGCCGACGAACGCGATGAGACCGCTGGTCGCAACCGCGGCGGCCGTCCCCATCGAGGCCGCGACCACGACGACGACCCGCAGGCGCCTCGGGTCGATGCCGAGGGTGCGGGCCTCGTCGTCACCGACGCCGGCGACGTCGAGCAGACGGCCGCTGAGGAGGAGCACCAGGGTCGACACCACGGCGTAGGGCAGGAGCAGCAGCACGTCGTCCCACCCGGCGCTCGAGAGCCGGCCGAGGATCCAGCTGTACACCTGGCGGATGTTCTCCTGATCGCGCTGCTGCACGAAGGTCTGCACGGCGGTGAAGAAGCTCGCGACGGCGACACCCGCGAGGACGAGCGACGCCGGTCCTCGGGTGCGATCGCCCGCCGCGCCGAGCATCCAGGTGATCCCCATGGCGGCCATCGCCCCGGCGAACGCGGCGAGCGTGACGACCGTCGAGGTCTGGCCGGCACCGGCGTTCACGATGGCGAACGTCGCGCCGAGGCCGGCACCGGCGGCGACGCCGAGCAGGTACGGGTCGGCGAGCGCGTTGCGGAAGGTCCCCTGGTACGCGCCACCGGCCGTGGCCAGCAGTCCGCCGACGAGCAGGGCGAGGACGACGCGGGGCAGGCGGAACTGCCACACGATGGTCGCCTCGGTCGCACTCAGCCCCGACGGCAGGCCGACCAGTTCCCGGGCCACGTCGAGCGGTGCCAAGGGCACCGGACCGACGGCGACACCGGCGAGGGCCACGACGGCGACGCAGAGCAGCCCCGCGGCGAACCACCAGCGGGCGAGGCCCGGCGCCCGCAACGGCTCGACGGTCGCCGTCGGAACCTCGGCCCGCAGTGTCATCGAACCTTCGCTACGGTCGCGGCGACCGCTTCGACGAGGTCGGCGACACGTGGGCCCCAGCGGCTCGCGACGTCGTCGTCGAGGGGCACGACGTTGCCGTTGCGCACCGCCGCGAGGCCGCTCCATCCGGCGCGGGCGCCGACGGTCTGCGCGGTCTGTCCGCAGCACTTCGTGTCGGCGAGGAAGATGAGGTCCGGGTCGGCCTTCAGCAGGTACTCGGCGGAGAGCTGCGGGTACCCGGAGCCGTCGCGGTCGGCGGCGTCGGCGATGTTGGTCAGCCCGACGAGGCCGTAGACGGCCCCGACGAAGGTCTTCGAGGTCACCGTGTAGAGGGTGTCGTCGAGCTCGTGGTAGAAGCTGAGCGTTCCGCTCCGCTTCGGGAGTCCGGCGACGGCGGCGCCGATCCGGGTCCGCATATCGTCCACGACCTCGGCGGCACCGGCGGTCCGGCCGGTGGCCTTGCCGAGCACGGCGATCTGGTCGTACACGTCGTCGAGGTCTGCCGCAGCGGGGAGCAGGAGCACGGCGACGCCGAGTCGACCGAGGCCGTCGACGAGGCCGTTGATGTCATCGGAGGCGACGACGAGATCGGGCCGGTAGTTCGCGATCGCTTCGATGTTGGGCTGGAACCCCGAGAGTGCCGTTCGGGGCGCTTCGGTCGGGTGGTTGGACTGGTCGTCGACGGCGAGCACCTGCTCGCCGGCACCGATCGCGAAGAGCATCTCCGTGGCCGTCGGCGAGAGCGAGACGACACGCTCCGGACGGTCGGGGATGGTGACCGGCCCGTTCCCTCCGGTCACCGTGACCGGGAAGGTGGCGTCGGCACCACCGGCCGCCGCTCCGCCGGGGGGTTCGGCATCGCCCCCGCACGCCGCGAGCCCGAGGGCGAGCGCCGCGATGGCCACGAGGCCTCCGATGAACTTCCGATGTGATCGCACGGTTTCCTCCCTTTGGTCGAGGAACCGTGTTCGACTGCAGGGTGACCTGCCGAACGAACCGCTCTTTCCTCGAGAGCTGGTTGCGTCGCTCGACCGGTCAGGCGACCTGGCTCGATCCCTCCGGTCGCCCTTCGGGATTCCACAGTTGCGGGACAGCGTCGGATTTTCACCGAACTTCGCTGCCCGGTCGGCTCGGTCACCTTAGCCCGCAGGCCCGGCGACGGCAATCACCGGGGTTCGGCGGTGGCGGCGAGCGCTCCTGCGACCCGGGTGAGTCGTCGACCCTGGTGGCGGGCGGCGGCGAGGGCGTCGTCGTCGGGCGTCGACCCGCTGCGCGCCACCCACGAGGTGCCGTAGGGGTTCCCGGTGCGGAACACCACCGGATCGGTGTAGCCGAGCGGCAGGATGACGGCACCCCAGTGGTACGCGGTGTTGAGGAGCGCGAGGACCGTCGACTCGAGTCCGCCGTGCGTCGTCGACGCTGCGGTGAAGGCGGTGACGACCTTGTTCGAGAACGTCCCCGCCGCCCACAGCCCGCCGGTCTGGTCGAGGAACTGCTTGAGCTGCGCGGCAGGGAGCCCGAAACGGGTCGGTGCGCCGAGCGCTATGCCGTCGGCCCATGCGAGGTCGTCGAGGGAGGCGATCGGGATGCCGTCCTCGGCCTCGACGGCGGCACGGTGCGCCGACCAGGCAGGGTTCGCCGCGACGGCGTCGTCCGGGGCGGTCTCGGGGACCCGACGCAGGCGGACGTCCGCGCCCGCCTCGGTCGCCCCCTCCGCGATGGCCCGGGCCAACCGGGTCACGTTCCCGGTGGCGCTGTAGTGGACGACGGTGATGCGGGTCGGCACGACGATCTCCTCGAGGGCGGCGTGCCGGCGGACGCTAGCCCCCGGCTGCGCCGAGGCGATGCACGGGGAGGCCGAAGCGCCGTGCGAGCCGCTGGGGCAGTTCGAGGCCAAGGCCGCGCAACACGGGGCGCGGCCGGGCGAGCACGGCGATCCCGTCGAAGCTGCCGTTGCGCAGGGCGTCGCCGACGCCGCCGATCGTGCCGCCGTGGCTGACGTCGCCGGTGGCGTCGAGTCCGGCCCGGTGGAGCCCGGCGAGGATCGTGTCGAGACGTGCCCGACCGTTGCGGGGCACGGCCCCACCGGTGAGGGTGAGCGGGTCGACCGGCACGCACCCGCCGGACGCGAGCACGAACGCCGTGGCGCCGATGATGTCGGGCGTCGGCGCGACGAGGACGTGGAACCGGCCGCCGGTGATCGCGTCGAGCGTGCACAGGGCACCGACGAGCTCGCTGTCGCCGACCGGGCGGGCGACGACGACGATCCATCGGCTCCGGCGCCGACGGCCACCGGACTCGGTGGTGGGGACGGGCCCCGGTCCGCCGAGGCGGTGGCGTGCGTCATGGCGCCGTGTGCCCGTGCGCTCGTGGACGGGGTTCCTCGTGCTTGTCGACAGTCGGTGCATCGGGATCGCTCCCCCTTCGCCGTGATGTGACGCTCGTCACGCTAGCGCACGGCGGGCGACGACCGGACCGTCACGCGCCCGGAAGACCGGCCGCCTCGGCGAACCGGCGCAACTCCCGGTCGATGTCGCCCATCGGTTGGAACGCCACATCCGTGATCCCGCTCGCCGCGAGACCGTCGAGCCGCTCCGGCACCTCCCCCGCGGCGCACGCGAACGGCACGACACGCAAGGACTCGGCGGTCACGACCTCCCGGTCGATCTCGTTGAGCTCCGTCAGGTGACCGGCGTGCAGCGCGAGGTGCCGAACATCCTCGGGCACCGCCTCGGCGAGCTCGCGGAAGCGGGCCGCATTGGGCAGACCGGCGATGCGGTCGTCGTGCTGTTCGAGGAAGGCGTGATAGGCGACCGCCGCCCCCGGACCCGCCGTGGCGAGGACGCGTGGGTCACCGAGCGACTCCCCGGCGTCGAGGATCGTCCCGAACGCGAGCAGCGTCGCGGAGGGGACCCCGTCGAAGGACGCACCGGGTCGGGGCCTCGACGTGAACACCCCGCACCCGAGGTCCCGGGCTGCGTCGACCCCACGTGGGCCGTTCACCCCGAGCACCCAGGGGACCTCGATCGGACGGTCCGGCGCCTGGCCCGGCCAGTGCAGCATGCGCACCGGCCGTCCCTCGACCTCGACCGTCTCGCCGCGCAGGAGCGCCTGCACCGTCCCCACGTGGCCGGGCATGTCCGCCCAGCGGAGCGGCTTGCGTCCCATCGCGCGCCGGCCGGTGAAGCCGGTGCCGACACCGACGACGACACGGTCCGCCCCGACGAGGGACACGAGATGGGCGATCGCCGATGCCGTCACCATCGGATGCCGCAACGACGGAATCAGCACGCCGGGTCCCAGCACGATCCGATCCGTCCTGACCGCAGCGAGCGCGAGCGTCATCCACACGTCGAGCTGCAACGCAGGGGTGTCGTACACCCAGGCCGTGTGGTAGCCGAGCCGCTCGGCGAGCTCGATGTGGGCCGGCGTGTCCGGCACGGGCGGGAACGCACAGGAGATGCGGATCGGACTGGTCATCCCGTCGTTGTACACCGCCGGTCCGCCCTCGGCCCGCGGGACGCGCCACGATGGTCCCGTGCCGACCACCGTGCCCGCTGTACCGCTCACCCCCGAGGCGTTCAGCTCCTTCGGAGCCGTCATCGAAGCCGGTGGTCCCGACGCCCCGCTCGAGCTCCACCGGGGAGCGCCGCGCTTCTGGGTCATGCAACTCCGCGACCGTCCCGGCACGTTCGGCCGGTTGACCCGTCACCGCGCGGTAACGCAGTGCCTGGCGGCTGCAGGCGACGGCACCTGGTACCTCGCCGTCGCGCCGCCCGTCAGCCGGACCGGAGGGCCGGACGACGCCGATGCCGCGCCCGACCTCGACCGGATCACGGCATTCGCGGTACCTGGCGACGTGATCCTTCGTCTGCACCGGGGGACGTGGCACGCCGGACCCTTCTTCGCCGCGCCCATGATGCGGTTCTTCAACCTCGAACTGACCGACACCAACGACGTCGACCACCAGAGCGTCGACCTGCCGGAGGCCCACGTCGTCGGCGGCGTCGAGGCAGGTCCGGCGGCCACGTCGCTCGGCTAGGTTCCCCGCCATGACACGAGTCACCGTCACCGACCACTTCGTTCAGCCCGTCGAGCAGGTGTGGCCGATCATCGCCGACTTCGGCGGGATCGCCGATCTCCTGCCGGGCATCGGCGGGTGCCGTGTCGAGGGCACGGGTATCGGCCAGGACCGCATCATGGACCTCGGTGGCGCCGTCCCGGTCGTCGAACGCCTCACCTGGTTCGACGAGGACGACCACGCGTTCAGCTACACGATCCTCTCGGGCGACATGCCCTTCGAGCGCTACGTGGCCACCGTGCGGCTCCGTGCGGACGGGGCGGGTACCGGCGTCGTGTGGGAGGGCAACTTCACGCCCACCATCGCCGAGGAGAAGACGGTGCGCCTCGCGACGAACCTCTACCAGGGGCTCATCGACGCGGTGAAGGCGAAGCTCGCCGGCTGAACGCCGTCGTGGACCTCGCCACCCTCCTCGACATCCTGACCCTCGAACCGCTCGGAGCCGACCGCTTCGTCGCCCGGTCGCAGACCGATCGGCTCCGCAACGTGTTCGGTGGGCAGTTCCTCGCGCAGGCGATCCTCGCCGCGGCCGCCACCTGCGACGGCGTGGCGGTCCCCCACAGCCTCCACGCCACGTTCCTCCGTGGCGCGAGCACGCAGCGGCCGCTGCGCGTCGACGTGGAACGCGTGCGTGACGGGCGTGCGTTCGCGCACCGGTCGGTCACCGTGCACCAGACCGACGACAGCCCGTCCCGCACGATGCGCGAGGTGTTCCGGGCGATGGTTTCCCTGCACGTGCCGACGGCCGGGCACCCCTGGGACGACCCGGCCGATGTCCCCACGGCATCGGGGGTCGACCCGGCGACGTTGCCGTCCTACGTCGACTGGGCCGAAGCGGGCACCGACCATCCGGAGCACGACTTCTACTCGAACCGGTCCCCGGTCGATCAGCGGTACGAGGACGCGCCGCCGTCGACCCCCGGCACCCGGGTGCAGGGCCGCCAGAAGGTGTGGATGCGCCTCCCCGAGGCGCTGCCCGACGACCCGACGCTGCACACGGCGTTCTTCGCCTGGATGAGCGATCTCACCCTCGCCGACTTCACGAGCCTCGCGCACGGCCGCCGCTGGACGGACTCCGACACGAACACGGTGAGCCTCGACCACGCGATGTGGTTCCATGCCCCGGCGCGGGCCGACGAGTGGGTGTGTTTCACCCAACGGTGCAGCACGACCGGCGCCGGACGGGGGCTCTCCCAGGGCGAGATGCACACGCGGTCCGGGCGCCGGGTCGCCTCCTGTTCACAGGAGGTCCTCCTCACCCTGCCCGACGGTCCTCCGGCCGCGTCGAGCTGACCTCCACGGCGGGCGCCACCGGTTCGTAGAGAGGGGTCCTCCGAGCGACGAGCGCCGCCACCGCGCACACGACCACCGCGGCCGGAACCGACCGGACCCCGAACACCTCACCCGCCATCACGACCCCGGCGAGCGGGGTCCCCGCCACACCGGCGAAGGTCGCAACGAACCCACAGGCTGCTGCGACGACCGGGTCGATCCCCACGAGGGGTGCCACGACGACCGCGACGGTCGACCCGACGACGAACAGCGGGGTCACCTCTCCGCCGGGGAACCCCGAACCGACCGTGACCGCGGTGAGGACGAGCTTCACGAGCCACGCCGCAGCGGAGACCTCCGCACCGGCGAGTGCCGCGTCGGCGAGCGGGAGAGAGAGACCGAGGTACGCGGGGCCGACCACCGCCGCAGCGCCGAGCACCACGACGCCGCCGACGACGGGTCGCAGCGCAGCCCGTCGCACCAGCCGGGCCTGCACACGTCGGACCGCGCGGGTCGCGAGCACGTAGGCGAGCGCGGCGATGCCACAGGCGAGCCCGACGACGACCAGACCCACCACCGTCCTCGGCGAGCCGGCCGCGACCACCGCGGCACGGCTGGCGTGATCGTGACCGGCGAGGTCGACCACGCCGTCCCCGACGAACGCGGCGACGAGGGCTGCGAGGAGGACCGTCGGGCGGACGCGCCGGCCCTCACCGACCTCGAACGCGAACACGGTGCCGGCGAGGGGAACGCCGAACACCGCGCCGAACCCCGCCGCGATCGCAGCGACGAGAAGGTGTCGACGCCGGTCGGGGCCGAGCCGGAACCCTCGGGAGATCGGGCCGGTGAGCCCCCCGGCGAGTTGCAGCGCCGTGCCTTCCCGACCGGCGGATCCGCCGACGAGGTGGGTCGCCCAGGTACCGAGGAGCGCGTAGGGCGCCAGCGCCACCGGGAGGTCGTCACCACCACGACGGGCACGGTCGACCACGACCGCGGTGCCGCCGGTAACATCGGAGGCGGCACGCTCGGCGAGGAGACCGAGAGCGAGACCGACGACCGGCAGCCCGAGGATCAGCCATGCCCACTCCGTGCGGAGCGACGTGACGGCATCGAGCCCTTCGAGGAACACGAACGACGCAGCGCCGGCGACGGCCCCGACCACCACCGCCGCGACGAGGAGTCGGACGGTCTCGAGAAGCCGACGACACACCGGCGCGCCGCTCAGACCCGCTGGATGATCGTGGCGGTGCCCATGCCGCCGCCGGTACACATCGCGATGAGCGCGAACTCCTTGTCGCGCCGCTCGAGCTCGTCGAGTGCGGTGCCGATGAGCATGCCGCCCGTCGCGCCAATGGGGTGGCCGAGCGCCATCGCACCCCCGTTGACGTTCACCTTGTCCCAGCTCACGCCGGTGTCCTTCAGGAACTTGAGGACGACGGCGGCGAACGCCTCGTTGATCTCGAACAGGTCGATGTCGTCCCACGTCATGCCGGCCTTCTGCAGGCAGCGTTCCGCGGCGGGGCCGGGTGCGGTCAGCATGATGACCGGCTCGGTGCCGGCGACGGCCGACATGACGATGCGGCCCCGAGCGCGCAGTCCGTGGGCCTTCGCGTAGTCCGGCGACGCGATGAGCACGGCGGAGGCGCCGTCCACGACGCCCGAGCTATTGCCGGCATGGTGCACGTGCTCGATGCGGTCGTACCCCGGGTAGCTGAGGAGCGCCGTCTGGTCGACGGAGAGCGTCTGCCCGTCGAGGACCATCGCCCCGAGCTTCTCGAAGCTCGGCGACAGCTTCTCGAGATCGGCGAGCGTCGTCCCCGGGCGGGGGAACTCCTCGTGGTCGAGGGCGACCGTGCCGTCGTCGTGGCGGATGGTGACGAGGCTGCGGTCGAACCGGCCCTCGGCGAGCGCTGCGGCGGCGCGGGTCTGGCTGTCGACGCCGAGCTCGTCGCACTGGCGTCGGCTGAAGCCTTCGACCGTGGCGATCAGGTCGGCGGAGATGCCCTGGGCGACCATCGGGTACTTCTCGAACAGGTGCTTGTTGTTCGCCGTGAACCCGTCGACGTGCAGCGAGGTCGGACGGGACATCGACTCGATGCCGCCGCCGATGACGAGGTCCTGATGCCCGGCGAGGACGGCCATCGCCGCGAAGTTCACGGACTGCTGGCCCGAACCGCAGAACCGGTTGAGCGTCACACCGGGGGCGTCGAGCGACCACCCGGCGTCGAGGGCGGCCATGCGGGCGATGTCCATCGCGTGGTCGCCGCTGCCGGAACCGCAGCCCATGATCACGTCGTCGACATCGGCCGAGTCGAACCCGACCCGGGTGCGCAGTCCTTCGAGCACCTGGGCGAGGATGCGCTGAGGGTGCACCTTGTGGAGCGCCCCGTTCTCCTTGCCCTTCGCTCGCGGCGACCGCACGGCGTCGATGATCAGTGCGTCCCGTTCCATGGCCGTCCCCCAGCTCCGTCGACCGTCGGCCGGTCGTGTTCGGGCAACCCTATCCGCCGGGTCCGCGGTCGTTCCGCAGCGTCCTGCGTGCACCCGCCGGGACGACCTGCGAGGCTTGCGGGGTCCGTCGCCGTGCGACGAGGAGGGGTCCGTGATGAAGCTTTCCGTGGAGTTCCCGTCGATCGCGTTCCGGGAAGGGCCCGATGCCGTGGCTCGCATGGCCCGGGCCATCGAGGAGATCGGCTACGACGAGATCGCCGTGTTCGACCACGTGGTCATGGGGTGGCCGACCTACACCCGGGAGGCGCCCCGCTACCCGACCCGCATGCCGGTGCTCGAGCCGCTCGTGCTGCTCGGCTTCGCCGCGGCGGTCACCTCGCGGATCGGCCTGTCGACCGAGGTGCTGGTGCTCCCCCAACGCCAGGCCGTCCTCGTCGCGAAGCAGGTGTCGACCATCGACACGCTGTCCGGCGGACGGATGCGCCTCGGGGTCGGCGTGGGGTGGCAGGCGTGCGAGTTCGACGCGCTCGGGCTCGGTTGGTCGGACCGCGGTCGGCGGATGGACGAGGCGATCGACGTGCTGCGGGCGTGCTGGGGTGACGATCGCATCGACTACGTCGGCGACCACCACCGGCTCGAGGCGATCGCCATGGACCCGAAGCCGCCGCAGGTCGCGAGCCTGCCGATCTGGGTCGGCGGGGACGCGCCCGTGGCGCACCGCCGGGCGGGTCGCCTCGGCGACGGCTGGATGGGGACCGCCGGGGTGCCCGACGACACGATTCGCGCCGGGATCGCGACGATCCGTCGCACCGCCGAGGAGCACGGCCGGGACCCCGACGCCGTCGGGCTGCAGCTCATGTTGGCGCTGCCGCCGACGGACGAGGCGGGCAAGACCTTCTACGCCGACACCGCGGCCGTGGTGCGGCGGGCCGAGGCGGTGCGGTCGATGGGGTTCCACTGGGCGGCGGTGAACGCGACGGCGATCTACCAGGCGGGCGCTCGCAGCGTCGACGCGATGATCGACCGGCTCGCTGCGCTGCACGGCCCGCTGCGCGAGGCGACGTCCTGACGGTGCTGCCGCTCGATCATCTGCTGGTCCTCGACCTGACGGCGTTCCGGGCCGGTCCGACCGCGGTCCGCCAGCTCGCCGACTGGGGGGCGCGGGTCATCACCGTGGAGCGCCCCGCCGCTGCCGGGGCGGGTGCGCTCGGTGGTCGTCTCGGGTCGGACTTCCAGAACCTGCGGCGGAACAACGAGTCGTTGACCCTCGACCTCAAGTCGACGCGCGGGCGTGCGCTGTTCCTGCTGCTCGTGGAGCGTGCCGACGTGGTGGTGGAGAACTTCGCCCCAGGCGTGACGGCCCGGCTCGGGATCGACTGGGACGCGCTGCGGGCGGTGAACCCGCGCCTCGTCTACGGGAGCATCTCCGGGTACGGCCAGGACGGGCCGTGGGCGGAACGGCCCGGGTACGACCAGATCGCGCAGGGGATGAGCGGGCTCATGTCGGTCACGGGCCTGCCCGGTCAGGGTCCGGTGCGGTCCGGGCATGCGGTGGCCGACAGCTCCTCTGGCGTCTACCTCGCATTCGGGATCCTCTCGGCGCTGATCCGACGCGACCGCACCGGCGAGGGCGCATGGGTGCGCACCTCGCTGCTCGAGTCGCTCATCGCGATGCTCGACTTCCAGGCGGCGCGCGTGCTCGTGGAGGGCGAGGTGCCCGCCCAGCAGGGGAACCACCACCCGACCGCGGTGCCGATGGGGTGTTTCGAGGCGGCGGACGGACCCTTCAACCTGGCGCCCGGAACGAACGATCACTTCCGGGCGATGTGCGGCGTGCTCGGCCATCCGGAGTGGGCCGACGACGAACGTTTCGCGACGCCTCGGGCGCGTGCCGCACGGCGTGACGAGGTGAACTCGATGATCGAGGCCGTCACCCGCACCCGGCCGGCGGAGGAGTGGATCGAGGCCTTCTTCGCCGTCGGCGTCCCGGCCGGGCCCGTCCTCGACCTCGGGGCGACCTTCGCGCACCCGCAGGTCGTGGCGACGGGGATCGCCCGGCCCGTGGAGCATCCGACCCGGGGGCGGGTGGCGGTGGTCGGCCAGCCGGTGACGTTCGCCGACGGACCGGAGGACCGCGGCGTGCGCCGAGCCGCCCCGGCGCTCGGCGAGCACACCGACGCCATCCTCACCGACCTCGGTGTGGCGGCCAAGGAGATCGCCGCCCTGCGGGAGTCCGGCGTCGTCTGAGCGGGCCGGGCGGTAGGGTCCGCGCCATGGCGACCCCGGTGTCCGCACCTGCCGAGGAGGTCCTCGACCCGGACCTCCCGATCTGCGACGCGCACCACCATCTCTGGGACGACACCGGACACACCGGCACGCCGTACCCGCTCGACGCGCTCCTCGCCGACACGGGGTCCGGCCACCGGGTGCTGCGGACGGTGTTCGTGGAGTGCCACGCCCACTACCTCGCCGACGGTCCGGTCGAGCTGCGCCCGGTCGGCGAGGTGCGCTACGTGGCCGCCGCTGCGGAAAGCAGCGCGACGCTCGGCGGTGCCGAGATCGCGGCGATCGTCGGGCACGCCGACCTCACCCTCGGCGCGGCGGTCGGCGACGTGCTCGACACGCTCGACGATGCGGGGCGGGGTCGGTTCCGTGGGGTCCGCCACACCACGGCGCACGACCCGTCACCCATGAACAACGCGGCGACGCGCAGCGGGCTCATGGGCGAGGCGACGTTCCGGCACGGCGTCGACGCGCTCGGGATCCGTGGCCGTTCCTTCGACGCGTTCTGCTTCCATCCCCAGCTCGACGAGCTCGCCGCGCTCGCTTGCGCGTGCGAGGGCACGACGATCGTGGCGAACCACCTCGGCGTCCCCATCGCCGGGGGCCCCTACCGGGGGCGCTCGGAGGAGGTGCGCTCGGTGTGGCGCACTGCGCTGCGAGGCGTCGCCGGGTGTCCGAACGTGGTGGTGAAGCTCGGTGGCATCACCCGACCGCTCTCCGGAGACCGCTGGGACCGGCGGGGTGTTCCGGCGTCGTCGGAGGAGATCGTCGCTGCGTGGGGTGATGACATCCGCTTCGTGATCGACACGTTCGGACCGGCCCGGTGCATGTTCGAGTCGAACTTCCCGGTCGACGCGAGCGTGGTCGGCTACGTGGCGCTCTGGAACGCGTTCAAGAAGATCGCTGCCCCGTTCACTGCTGCGGAACGTGTCGACCTGTTCCACGACACCGCAGCGCGCACCTACCGGTTGCCGACCCTCAACTGACTGCGGGCAGGACCCGGTCGGCGATGAGCGCCTGCGCCGTCGGTGAGCTCGGTGCGATGACGACGTAGGTGATGCGGTCCTCGTCGCGGCGGCTCAGCATCTCCTCGGCGACCTGTTCGGGGGTGCCGAGGAGGGCGACGGGTGACCGCTGCGCGGTGGCGAGGTCGTCGAACCCGAGGCGACGCGCGAACTTCTCGAGCACCGGGTCGTTCGGATCCTCGGTGACGTGCGCGAGGGTGAACCCGCTGCGTTCGATCGTCGCCGGGTCGCGGCCGGCCTGCACGGCGAGCTCGTCGAGCAGTTCGTTCCGGCGCCGCAGGCGCGCCCGGTCGAACCGCACGGTCGCGTCGGCGTCCTTCACGAAGTCCTTGCCGTTCGCCGTCGGCGGGATGAGGTTCACGATGTCGGCGTGGCGGGCGGCGATGCCGAGCAGGTACCGGCTCGAACCCCCGACCATGATCGGCGGCTGCGGCTGCTGCAGCGGGCGGGGTTCGGTCGACGCGTGCTCGACGTGCGCGTGCCGCCCGTGCACGACCGGATCGTCGTCGGTCCACATCGCCTTGACGATCCGGAGGGTCTCCTCGAGGTGGTCGAGCCGCTCCGTTGCGTCACCGAAGTGGTAGCCGTGCGCCGCGTACTCGGCGCTGTTCCAGCCGGAGCCGATGCCGAGGACGAACCGGCCGCCGGAGACGTGGTCGAGGGTCGCACCGATCTTCGCGAGCAGCGCCGGGTTGCGGTAGGAGGCGGCGATCACGGACGGAACGAGGCGCACCCGTTCGGTACGCATGGCGATCGCGGTGAGCGTCGTGAGGCACTCGAGCTGCGGGCCGTCGGACGGGCCGGTCTGGGGCACGAAGTGGTCGTTCAGCGACACCGACCAGTAGCCCTGCGATTCGGCTCGCTGTGCCGCTTCGATCGCGGCGGTGATGTCGTTCGGCGGGACGAACAGCCCGATTCGCACTCCGGTCACGACGCCTCCCCGTTGTCCACTGCCGGAGTCGGAGCGTACCGGTGGACCGCAGCGACGACCCGACGTTCCGGTGACATCGGTCACCTCTGCTGGTAGCGTCCACCCGATGGGTCTCGTGTCCGGTCTGCGATCCCAGTCGAACGCCGCGCTCGGCGTGCTCGCCATCCTCGCAGCGACCGCATGTTGGAGCTCCGGTGGGGTGCTCGCGAAGAACGCCGACCTTCCGGGCATCGTGGTCGCCTTCTGGCGACTCGTGATCGTCGCGATCGTCTTCGGGGTGATCGCCCTCGTCCTTCGCAAGCCGATCACCCTGCTCATGGTGCGCCGATCGCTCCTCGGTGGGCTGCTGTTCGGTGTGAATCTCGCCGTGTGGTTCGAGGCATTGCGGCACGCGACCGTCGGGATCGCGACGGTCACCGCGGCGCTCACGCCGGTGCTCGGGCTCCTCATCGGGCGCGGGTTCCTCGGTGAGCGGATCACGGCGCTCGCCCTCGGTTGCGCGCTCGGCGCGATCGCCGGCGTCGTGCTCTTCGTCGTCCCGGGGTTCGCTGCGAGCGGCACGAAGCCGCTCGGTCTCGGGCTCGCGTTCGCGGCGATCGGGATCTGGGTCTGCTACCTGTTCGTGACGAAGAAGGCCCGCGAGGGTGTCGGCACGATCGAGTACCTGTTCTGCATGGCCGCGGTCGCCGCAATCTCGCTCTTTCCGCTGCTCGCGCTGAGCGACCACGGCATCGCGCCACCCACGAAGGGCGTGGGCTGGCTGGTGGCGCTCGCCATCATCCCCGGCTGTCTCGGCCACGGGCTGTTGGCATGGGCCCAACCGCACGTGCCGCTGTCGACCTCGGGGATCCTGCTCCAGGGTGAGCCGGTCGGCGCCGCGCTCGCCGGGGCGATCTTCCTCGGGGAGGTCATCGGCCCGATCCAGGGGGTCGGCCTGCTCGTGGCCTTCGTGGCACTCGCCGTCCTCACCAGGGCGAGCGCCACCCGCACGGATGAGGCGGAACCCGCGACTGCGTGAGGCACCCCGAAGGCCTGCGTCGTAGCCACCGTGGCGGCGTCTGCCAAACGCGATCGAGGTGGCAGACGAGACCGGGGGCCCGCCACATCACCGTGACAGGCCCTCGGCCTCGGGGAATTCGAGTTGGACCCGAAGGTCAGCTGGCGAGCAGCGCCGCCACGTCGACACCGGCGGGGACCATGACCGCATCGAGCACGTGGATCACGCCGTTCGACGCATCCACGTCGACCGCGCTGATCTTCGCGTCGGCGATCGTGATGGTCGTACCGCTCACGACGATCTTCGCCGTGTCGCCGCTCGCCATCTTCACATCACCCGCGGCGACCTTCGAGGACGGGACCTCGCTGCCGGAGATCACGTCGAACAGGAGGATCTGCGTCAGGACTTCCTTGTTCTACGGGAGAAGAAGCTTGTCGAGCAGCCCAGCCGGAAGCGCCGCGAACGCCGCGTCGGTGGGGGCGAAGACCGTGAACGGCCCGGTGCCCTGCAGGGTCGTGACGAGGTCGGCGGCCTGGAGGGCGGCCGCCAGCGTCTTGAAGGTGCCGGTCGAGGTCGCCACGGCGACGATGTCACCGGGCTTGGCGGCGGTCGTGGTGGTCGCCGGAGCGGCGGTGGTTTCCGTCGACGCAGCAGTCGTGTCGCTGGACGCCGTCGTGTCGTCGTCGCTGCTGCACGCTGCGAGGACGAGTGAACCCGCGGCCACCACGGCGATGACGGTGTGTCGCAAACGCATTGTTTTCTCCTTTTTCCGGGTGGGGACACCACCGGAGTTGGTTGCACGGAGCCCCGGGGGGGTCGGGGTCGCTGTTCGACGGAGTGCATCCGACGAGCAAGACCGGAGCTAGGAGACCCCGGCTTACTAGATGGATGTCAATTGCCTGAACCCTCGGCTCGTGCGCGATCGCAGTGAGCCGGCGCTGGGTACCCCGGCATCAATTCGTCGAAACCACGAGGTACTCCACGGCGGGTCACGAAATGGTTGTCCGTCCGTCGGATGTCGATATCGATACAGCCCGCTCCAGCCGCTAGGTACGGGCTGAGTGACCTGAAAAGCTCTTCGGGTGCACCGCCGAAGTCACCGAACTTGCATGTTCATCGTCGCCATGTCGATGGCGTCGCTCGCTGCCTGCTCGGCCACGAGTGCCGTCCTCGGCGACGCCATCCGCCCCGACACCGCAGGCCGCGCGACCACCGTTCCCACGACGAGCACCGTCGTGCCGCTGCCGACCCCCTGGGACGCGGAGATGCTCGACGAGGTGAACTCGCACCGAGCCGAGCACGGCGTCGAGCCGCTCGTTCGGTGCGACACGTTGCAGCAGGCCGCGCAGGGCTCCGCCGAGGTGCTCGCACGCTGGGGCAAGCTCTCCCACACCGGCCCGGACGGTTCGGAGCCCCGGGACCGAGCTCGGGATGCCGGGTATCGAGGCTCCTCCTACGTCGGCGAGAACATCGCCTCCGGCTACGGGGACGCCGGACATGCGATGGACGGCTGGATGGATTCACCCGGCCCCCGGGCGAACATCCTTGAGCCGACCTTCACCCATGTGGGTTTCGGCCGAGCCTCGGGCGACGGCCCCGGTTCCCCCTACTGGGTGCAGAAGTTCGGCGCCAACGCAACCTGCTGAGCCCGGGCCCCGACCCGCGTCCAACCACCTCCGGAAACGACGAAGGCCCCCGAACGGGGGCCTTCGCGCTGAGCGGATGACGAGACTCGAACCCGCGACCCTCACCTTGGCAAGGTGATGCTCTACCAACTGAGCTACATCCGCAGCGGGGGAGAGCCTACCAAGCGAGGGTCCCGCAGCGGCAAGACGGCTCACCCACGCTGGTCCGCCGGGCGCAGATCGATCCGCAGAACGAGGACCCCGTCCTCGACCGCG
>VGBO01000043.1 GCA_016870475.1 Actinomycetota bacterium
GAAGAGGCGGCCGTTCTCCCAGTTGGACAGGCCGAGCTCCGGTCGGCCGAGCGCGTACTGGCCGTCGACCCACCGCGTGAACCCGTTCCCGACGAAGGGGCTGTCCACTGCGGCCCAGAACTGCTGCTGTTCGGCCTCGTCGTCGGAGACGAGCGACACGACGAGGCGGGGGCTCAGCCGGTTGAACAGCGCGGTGGCCTCGGCGACGTCGTCGACGAGCACGAGGGAGACCTCCGGGCTCTCCTCCCACTCCCATTCCGTGCCGAGTGCCTCGAGGTCGAGGAGGTCGGCGGCCGGTTCGTCGTGGGAGCCGTCGGCGCGCACGACCGTGGCGCGTCGGGTGAACCAGGGTTCGAGGGCCGGATGCGCGCTCCCCGTCGCCACGTGGAGTCGGGCGGACGCTCCCCGCTTGGCGGCGGCCCGCTCGAGAGCGTCGAGGAACACCGGGAGCAGACGGTCCGCGTCGGCGCGGCGAACACAGCAGACGTTGAGCGTGTTGCACACCTTGCGGTCGAGCGAGTGGTAGACGGCGGCAGCGAACCGGTCGACGTCGACCCCTCCTCCGGCGACGAGCCAGGCACCGCCGGTCCCGTGCAGCGACACCGGTACTCCGGCCTGGCGAGCCACCGCACCGAGCTGCGCGACCGCGTCGCCCGACCCACGGGCCACGGCGAGGGCGAGTCGTTCGTCGCCGAAGAGCGCCCAGCCCGCCGCCCGTGACGGCGAGTCGACGAGACCGACCGCGCCGGCGGGCAGCCCGGCGTCGCGCAGCGCCGGCTGCAGCGCGGCGTCGACGATCGCCCGCGCGGTACCGAGCGCGTCGCTCCCGATGCGGAACACCACGGTGTTGCCGCTGCGCAACACCCCGGCGGCGTCGGCGAACACGTTCGGACGGCCCTCGAACACGAACCCGACGACCCCGAGGCCGGAGCGCCGTTGCTCGACGGTCCATCCGTCGTGATCGATCCGTTCGACGACGGCGTCGCGGCCCGACGGTACCGCAGCCCAGCCGCGAAGACCGGCGACCATGTCGTCGCGCATCTTCGGGGAGAGCACGAGTCGGGTCGTGGAACGACCTCGAGCGCGTGCCTCCTCGACGTCACGGGCGTTGGCGTCGGCGACGGGCCCGAACGCCTCGTCATCGGCGAGGCGGTCTGCGAAGGCCGTGTAGAACGCTGTGATCGCTGCGTCGGGGACGGTCCCGAGCACCCCGAACGCCTCGACGGCCCGGCTGACGGTGGCGCCCACCAGTGCCGCCTCGGCTGCGGGGACGTGCAGGAGCGCACCGTCGTGCGGCACGACCACGAGCCGGTCGCCGGAGCGGAACGCAGCGGCGAGATCGGCCGGGACGCGGGCGATGCGGTCGCCGCCGACGACGATCGGCATGCCCTCCTCGAGGCGGTCGAGGGGTTCGAGTCGGTCGCCGGCGCTCATGACCCGCGAGTCTCGCGCCAGCGGGCCTCGAGGTGCCCCAACGGGGTCGCGGGCGGCCCGTCGTGGCGGTACTCCTCGAGGATCGCCCGCCACCTGTTGTGGGCGGCGAGGCGACCGAGGAGTGCGCTGATGCCCCACACGACACGGTCCAACACGACGAAGCTCGTCGGCAGGTTCAATCGTTCGACGACGTCGCGGTACGGCCCGCGCACGTCGAGGATCGACCCGAGGGTCTGGGCGACGAACGTGCGGGAGTACAGGAACTCCTCGCCGAGGAAGGGGATGTAGGGGGCGCTCACGTAGGCGTAGACTGCGGCGGGGTCGAGACCGTGGTCGGCGGGCAGGAATCCGGTCCGGACCATCTCGCGCACGGTGCCCTCCGGGTCGGCCGCCAGCAGCGGGTCGATCACCGGCCAGAGCGCGGCGAGCTCGTCGTCGCTCCACCGCTTCACCATCCCGAAGTCGAGGAACGTGACCGTCCCGTCGTCGTGGAACCGGTAGTTGCCGGGGTGTGGGTCACCATTGAAGACGCGGTGCCGGTACACCGACTGCTGCATGAACCGGAACAGCACCTCGGCGGCACGCTGGCGTGCGTCCTCGCCGGCGTTCTCCTCGAAGTCGGCCCATGACCGGCCGTCCACCCATTCGCTCACGAGGACCCGGTCGGTGCAGAACTCGGGGACGAGCGCCGGGATGCGGATGAAGGGGTGGTCGGCGTAGAGATCACCGAAGTGCTGTTGGTTGGCAGCTTCCTTCCGGTAGTCGAGCTCCTCGACGATCCGAGCCCGCAGCTCGTCGACGGTCCCACGCACGTCGAGCCCCTTGTAGGCGAACGTCGCTACCATGCCGTAGAGGATCTCGACGTTCGTGAGGTCGGCGCCGATCGCGTCGGCGACACCGGGGTATTGGACCTTCACGGCGACGTCGCGACCGTCCCACAGTCGGGCGCGGTGCACCTGGCCGATCGACGCGGCGGCGACGGGGAGCGGCTCCCACCGGTCGAAGAGCACCGTCGGGTCGTCCCCGAGCTCTCGGCGCACGACCTCCTCCGCCAGCGAGGGGGCCATGGGCGGTGCGTCCGACTGGAGCGTCGCGAGCACGGCCTTCGCCTCTTCGGGCAGCGCCTCGGCGATGAAGGAGATGAGCTGGCCGGCCTTCATCGCGGCGCCCTTCATCTGACCGAGCTCCCGGGCGACGTCGGACGCGCTGCGGATGGCGAAGGTCCGGTCGAGCTCGGCGCGGGCCGCTTCGGTGCGGCTCATCCGCCGGCGCACGACGTGCGGCAGGAACGCCATCGCCCGGCGGGCCGCGAGCCGCCAGAGGCGGAGGGTGCGCCGGAGTCGGATCAGGCGGCGACGCACGACGGGACGCACCTGGTCGCCGTCGGGTCGGCCTCGAGCGTCGCCTCGGCGATCATCGTCCGACAGACCTCACAGACGCCGTAGTTGCCCACGTCGAGGCGCTGCATCGCCGCGTCGATCGCTTCGAGGTCGCGCTCGACCGCCTCGAGCACGGTGGCGGCGTCGTCGTCGGGCACCCGATGAATGTAGCGGCGCTCCCACCGGGCGCAGAATGCGCCGCCACGACGGCGGAGTATCGTCGGCGCCGACCGGTTCGGGCTGCCGTCCCGGTCGGGGGCCGCTAGCTCATCGGGTAGAGCAGGGGACTTTTAATCCCAAGGTGCCGGGTTCGAGCCCCGGGCGGCCTACCGGTGGACGTCGGTCCGACCGGCGAGGAGGGCGACGACATGACGGTGCTGACGGAACGACACGGCCACATCTTCGTGGTTCGGATGCAACGACCGGAGAAGCGCAACGCGGTCGACCGGGAGCTCGCGGACGGCATCGAAGACGCGCTGAACACCTTCGAGGACAACCCGGACCTCTGGGTGGGGATCATCACCGGCACGAACGAGGTGTTCTCGGCCGGCACCGACCTGACCCAACCCCGCAGCCCGGCGACCCCGCGCGGTGGGGAGTACGGGATCATCCGTCGAGACCGACGCAAGCCGATGATCGCAGCGGTCGAGGGGTTCGCGCTCGGCGGCGGCTTCGAGATCGTGCTCGCCTGCGACCTCGTGGTCGCCTCGACGACCGCTCGGTTCGGGCTTCCCGAGGTCGAACGCGGTCTGCTCCCGACCTGCGGTGGGATCTTCCGGTCGGCCCGGGCACTCCCGCTCAACATCGCGAAGGAGCTGCTCCTCACCGGTGACCGGCTCGACGCGTCACGTGCGGAGGTGCTCGGGCTCGTGAACCGGGTCGTCGCACCCGGAACGGCGCTCGAAGGCGCGCTCGAACTGGCGGGACGCATCTGCCGGAACGCGCCGCTCGCCATGCGGGCGTCGATGCGGGCGCTCGAACGGGTCGTCGCCGCCGACGACGTCGAGGCGTGGGCCGCGACCGACGAGGCGGCCGCGCAGATCATGGGGAGCGCCGAGGCGAAGGAGGGGACGCGGGCGTTCTTCGAGAAGCGGACCCCGAACTGGGACGGCCTCGGCTGAGGACCGTCCGAGCCGTCGATGCGATCCCGCCACCGGTAGGGTTCGCTCTCGATCGCGCAGGGGCGCGACGACCGGAACGAGAATCCAAGAGGTGGCGACGATGGTTGCTGTAGGCGATCGCATTCCCGATATCGAGGTGCGCACGATGGGTGCCGAGGGCCCCGTCGCCGTGCAGACCGGTGAGGTCCTCGGTTCCGGCAAGGTGCTCCTGTTCGCAGTCCCCGGTGCGTTCACGCCCGGCTGCTCGAAGCTGCACATGCCGGGCTACGTGCAGAACGCCTCGGCGCTGCGTGACAAGGGCATCTCGAAGATCGTGTGCACGGCCGTGAACGACGCGTTCGTCATGGCGGCATGGGCCGAGCAGCAGGGTGCCGACAAGGACATCGTGATGCTGGCCGACGGCAACGGTGCGTTCGCCGACGCGATGGGCCTCGTGCTCGACGGCAGCGGCATCGGCCTCGGCAAGCGGTCGCAGCGCTACGCGGCGATCATCGAGAACGGCGTGATCACCGACCTCTCGGTCGAGCCCAAGCCCGGCGTCGACGTCAGCTCCTGCGACGCGATGATCGCCAAGCTCTGATCGTTCACGATCGGATCGTGCACCGATGACCGCCGTACCGAGCGTCGCCGATGTCGTCGCCCGGACGGCCGGTCCGGTGCTGGAGTTCAGCCGCGGGTGGATGCTGTCGACCGAGACGGCCGCCCGTGCTGAGGAACTGGGTCTCCCGCCCGGCCGGGGCTTCTGGCTCGTAGGTCGGTGCGGGGTGCTCGGCGACGTCGACGCCGACGTGATCGCCGCAGCGATCGGGGTGATGCACCCGGCGATGGTCTGTGCGCTCTGGGAGGCCCGTCCACGCGATCTTCCGGCCGTTGCGCTGAGCGAGGCGTACGCCGAGTGCGCGATGGCATGGGGACGGGCGTCGCTCGCCTCGATGGACGACGACCGTCTCGGTCGACTCGTCGAGCTGTGCGGTGTGGTCGCTGCGTCGGCACGGCCGGCGACCGGTGCGATCTTCGCCGGGTGGCGCAACCTGCCGGTTCCGGGCGACGACCCTGCAGGCGCAGCCGCGCTCGTGGTGAACGTGCTGCGTGAGCTCCGGGGCGGCGCCCATCTGATCGCCCTGCAGGCGGTCGGGCTGCGGCCGATCGACGCCCTGCTGACGGCCGAACCGCCCCGCGGTGGTCCCGAGTGGGCCGAGGGGCTCGGCTGGTCGGGTCCCTTCGACGACCCTGCGCCGCTCATGGAGGCACGCGCTCGTGCCGAGGAGCTCACCTCGCGTCTGTGCGAGCACGCCTACGAGGGACTCCGACCCGAGGACCGGGCGGAGTTCGTCGACCTCGTCGCCGAGGCACGCTCGACGATCGGCTGACCGGCGCTCACCGCCCGAGATCGGACGGTGGTGGTGAGGTGATCTCGAGGGGAACGCCGTGCACCGGGTGGGGGAGCCGCAGATGCGACGCATGCAACGCGACCCGGTTGCCGGCGACACCGCCGTAGAGCCGGTCGCCGACGATGGGGTGCCCGCCATCGGCGAGGTGCACCCGGAGCTGATGGGTGCGCCCGGTGTGGGGTCGCCCCTCGACGTACCAACGGTCGCCGGGTCCGGGAGCGGCGCCGAGCAGCCGGAAGCTGCTGTGCGCCGCTTTCCCGCCGGAGCGGACGGCGCCGTGGCGGGTGACGCGCCCGACCTTACGGACCGGGCCGAGATGGTCGCGCACCTCCCATCGGTCCGGCGGACGTCGCCCGGTGACGACGGCGACATAGGACTTCTCGACGCGCCGGTCGGCGAACGCAGCACCGACCGCTGCGTTGACGGACCGGTCGATGGTGAACAGCACCAGCCCGGAGGTGTCAACGTCGAGTCGATGGTGGACACCGACGTAGGGGTCGTCTGCACCGGCTGCACGACGCAGGTCGATGACCGCGCCGTGCAGGTGCGGCCTGGCCGGATCGGTCGTGGCGTGCGTGGGGAGGCCGGACGGCTTGTCGACCACGATCAGCCAGTCGTCGAGGTGGACGACGCGTACCGGGCCGGGCGGGGGCCGCCGCTCAGCCGTGGGCGGAGGCCGTCGTGCCACCGGCGACCTCGTAGCTCCAGAGCTCGGCTGCGGTGCTCACCGGCCCGCCGTGTGCGGCAGGCGCGCTCGCACCGCGGTGCCCGTGTGCGAAGGCCGGGGATTCCGTCCACGCCCGGAACGCCGCCTCGTCGGCCCAACGGGTCACGACGAGCCACTGCGTGCGTCCGTCGGTGGGCCGGAGCAGTTCGAAGCCCTCGAACCCGGGCTGCCCGTCGACGGCGCCGATGCGCGCGGCGAACCGGCCGGCGAGCTCGTCACCCGATCCCTCGGGGACGGTGATGGCGTTGATCTTGATGACGGTCATGGGGCCATTGTGGGCCGGGGACGGCGCCACGAGCACGTCGGATCCGACGTCAGAGCACGCCGGGGACCTTCGTCCCGGTCGCGTCGACGGGGTCGACGCCGACGTCGTCGGCCGCACCCATCACCCGGGTCCACGCGGCGAACTCGAGGAGTGCGCCGTCGGGGTCGCGGAAGTAGAAGGACCGCACGTAGACCCCGGGGTGGAACTCCCGTGCGACGGTCGTGGGGCTGTCGTCGTGATCCATGATCGGCGACACCTCGACGCCGAGGTCCTTCAGCTTCTTCCGGTAGGCCTCGAAGGATTCGAGCGGGACGTTGAAGCTCAGGTGGTTGAGCGATCCGTGGGCTGTGACGATGTCGCCCCGTCCCGGGAGCGCGGCGGCTCGGGTGACGCCTTCGACACCGGCGGGTGCGTCGGGGAACCAGAAGAACGCGAGGTGGTCGCCGTTGCCGATGTCGAAGAAGAAGTGCTGCCCGCCGCCAGGCAGGTCGATGGTCTTCGTGAGCGGCATGCCGAGCAGGTCACGGTAGAAGGCGACGGTGCGGGCCATGTCGCTGCAGACGAGCGCGACGTGGTGCACGCCCCGGAGGTCGAACACGGAGTTCTGCGACATCGCGTCACCCTAGGCGCAGCGTCACGGGCCGCGTCGGGGCGCTACGGTCGCCGCTCATGGCCGTGCAACTGCACCAGAACGGCGGGGTCGCGGAGATCGTCCTCGACCGTCCGGACAAGCTGAACGCGTTCGACGAGGCGATGGGGGCCGAGTTGCTCGCCCGTCTCGCCGAGGTGCGCTCCTCGGGTGCACGCGCTCTCGTGGTGCGGGGCGAGGGACGCGGGTTCTCCGCCGGACGCGACCTCGAGGGGATGGACCCCACACAGGACGCGTCGATCTGGCTCGGCGCCCATGTCGACCCGGTGCTGTTGGGGCTCGCCGACCTGCCGATCCCCACGTTCGCCGCGGTGCACGGGCCGGCGCTCGGCGTGGGCTTCGGGATCGCGTTCGCCTGTGACGTGGTCGTCGCAGCGGAGAACGCGAAGCTCGGTTCACCGTTCGCGAACATCGGCGCCGTCCTCGACTCGGGTGGCCATCACGTCCTCGTGCACCGGGTCGGCGCACAGCGCGCACTCGACCTCATCTACTCCGCTCGTCTCATCAGTGGCACCGAGGCCGCGGCGATGGGTCTCGTGACCGCGGCGGTTCCCGCCGACGAACTCCTCGACGACGTGCGTTCGAGGGCGACACGCGCGGCGGAAGGCCCCACCGCGGCGTTCGCCCTGTCGAAGGCGATCGTGCGCCGGATCGCCGAGGAGGGCATCGGGTACTCCGAGGTGCTCCGGGCCGAAGCCGCGGCGCAGGGCGCCGCGTCGCGCACCGAGGACTATCGCGAAGGCATGACCGCCTTCGTCGAGAAGCGCTCGCCGACCTTCCATGGCCGCTGAGTCCGCCTCGCCGGTCGACGACCCGACGCCGTACCCGCCCGGGTGCCACGAGGGGCTCGGCGAGCTCTTCCGTGCCGACCCGCACGCCCGGTCCACCGGGATCGAGATCGTCGACTTCGGCCTCGGCCGGTGCGACGCCCGCATGACCACGGCCACCCACCACACGAACTTCATCGGCCCGGTGCACGGCGGCGTCGTGTTCTCGCTCGCCGACGTCGCGCTGTCGGTCGCGGGGAACTCGTGGGGGCGGATCTCGCTCGCGCTGTCCCTCGAGGTGCTCTACGCGAAGGCGACGCGCTCCGGCCAGGAGGTCGTCGCACGGGCGCGGTGCCGCACGCGGAGCCGGCGCATCGCCGCCTTCTCGGTCGACATCGAGGCCGATGGCGTGCTCGTCGCCACCGTGCAGGCGCTGAACTACCGGACCGACGACTGGCACCTCGGCGCCGAGGCGTGGCCGGAATCCTGGCGTTCGACCTACTGAGCGCCCGCCACGAGGACGTCGGGGCCTCCGGTACCCTCCGCAGGGTGATCCGCAGTTCCGCACACCACGACGGGGCCGTCGCCGTGCTCACGGTCGACCGGCCCGAGAAGCGCAACGCCCTCGATCTCGACCACTGCGTGGCCTTGCACGAGGCGCTCGACGTGGTCGTGACCGCCGGAGCGCGGGCGGTGGTGGTGACCGGCAGCGGGACGGCGTTCTGTTCGGGTGCGGATCTCGGCGGCGTGTACGGATCGACGTTCCGGGACGCCCTGTACGGGATGCTCTACCGGTTCTGCACGGTGCCGGTGCCGGTGATCGCCGCGGTCAACGGCCCGGCGATCGGGGCGGGCACCCAGCTCGCGATCGCGTGCGACCTGCGGGTGTGCGACACGTCGGCCCGTTTCGGTGTCCCGACCGCGAAGCTCGGGCTCGCCGTCGATCCGTGGACGATCCGCCGGTTGGCGCTCCTCGCCGGCGGCGGAGCGGCGCGCCGATTGCTGCTCGGCTGCGACGAGATCGAACTCGACGATGCCGAGCGTGCCGGCCTCGTCGACCGTCGCGGAACCCTGGTCGACGCGATCGGCTGGGCGAGCACGGTCGCCGGGCTCGCACCGCTCACCCTCGCCTACAACAAACTCGCGCTCGACCGCCTCGGTGAGCCGGGTCCGCGGCCCCTCGACGACCCGGAGCTCGTGACGGCGTTCGAGTCGTGCTGGGCGAGCGAGGACTTCGTCGAGGGACAGGCGGCGTCGCGCGAGAAGCGGCCGCCGCGCTTCCGCGGCCGCTGACCCGCGGCGTCAGGCGGTTTGCGCGTCGTCGAGACCGAGTTCGGCCTTCGCCTGTTCGCGCATGAGGAACTTCTGGATCTTGCCGGTGACGGTCATCGGGAAGGCGTCGACGAACTTCACGTACCGCGGCACCTTGTAGTGGGCGATCCTGCCGCGGCAGAAGTCCTTGATCTCGTCCTCGGTCGCGGTCGCGCCGTCCTTGAGGGTGACCCAGGCCATCACCTCTTCACCGAAGCGGACGTCGGGCACGCCGATGACCTGCACGTCGGCGACAGCGGGGTGGGTATAGAGGTACTCCTCGATCTCACGGGGGTACACGTTCTCACCGCCGCGGATGATCATGTCCTTGATGCGGCCGACGATGTTGACGTAGCCGTCGACGTCCATGGTCGCGAGATCGCCCGTGTGCATGAACCCGTCCGCGTCGACGGCGTCGCGCGTGCGGTCGGGGTCGTTCCAGTAGGACTGCATCACCGAGTACCCGCGGGTGCAGAACTCGCCGGCTTCGCCGCGCGACACCGTCGCACCGGTCTCGGGGTCGACGATCTTGATCTCGACGTGGGGGTGCACACGACCGACGGTGGCCGTGCGACGGTCGAGGTCGTCGTCGAGGAGCGTCTGGGTGGACACGGGCGACGTCTCCGTCATCCCGTAACAGATGGTCACCTCGTCCATGTGCATGCGTTCGACGCACTGCTTCATGACCTCGACCGGGCAGGGGCTCCCGGCCATGATCCCCGTGCGCAGCGACGACAGGTCGAAGCGCTCGAAATCGGGGTGGGCGAGCTCGGCGATGAACATGGTGGGCACGCCGTACAGCGACGTGCAGCGTTCGGCCTCGACGGCGCGGAGTACGGCGTCGGCGTCGAACGCGTCGCCGGGGATGACCATCGTCGCGCCGTGGGTGACACAACCGAGGTTGCCCATGACCATGCCGAAGCAGTGGTAGAAGGGCACGGGGATGCACACCCGGTCAGCTTCGGTGTAGCCGCACCCCGCACCGACGAAGTACCCGTTGTTCAGGATGTTCCGGTGGGTGAGCGTGGCGCCCTTCGGGAACCCCGTGGTGCCGGACGTGTACTGGATGTTGATCGGGTCGTCGGCCCGCAGCCCTGCGGAGCGCGCACGGAGCACCTGCTGGTCGACGGTGTGGCCGGCCGCGACGAGGGCGTCCCACTCGGGGGTCCAGAAGTAGATCGCCCGTTCGAGGGCGGCGACCTCGGGGCGGACCTCGTCGACCATGGCGACGTAGTCGGAGGTCTTGAAGGCGGGTGCGGCGACGAGCCACCGGCAGCCGGACTGGTTCAGCGCGTAGGCGAGCTCGTTGGTCCGGTACGCCGGGTTGATGTTGACGAGGACCACGCCGATCTTCGCCGTTGCGAACTGCACGAGCACCCATTCGGCGTAGTTCGGGCTCCAGATGCCGATCCGGTCGCCGACCTCAAGACCCTGGGCGATCATCCCGCGGGCGAGCCGGTCGACGGCCGCGTCGAACTCGGCGTAGGTGTAGCGGAGTCCCTGGTGCACCGACACGAGGGCGTCGTGGTCGGGACGGAGCGCGGCGACCCGTTCGAGGGTGGCCCCGATGGTCTCGTCGAGCAGCGGGACGTCGGTGCGTCCGATGTCGTGGGAGAGCGGCAGGGCGGTCATGGCCGGAGCCTACGACCGCCCGCCGTCACCGTGCTCAGAGGACGGGTCGCTCCACGTACCGACCGAACACCTCGGCGAGGGTGTTCATGATCTCACCCTCGGTGCAGTAGGCGTTCGAGCAGTCGATGAGCGCCGGCATGAGGTTGACCTCAGGGTCGGCGGCGTGGGTGCGGAGGGCGTCGAGCGCGGTGCGGACCGCCTCGCCGTTCCGGTCGGCCTTGACCGCCTGCAGCCGCTTCACCTGCAGCATCTCCTGCTCCATGCTGATCTGCAGCAGGTCCGGCTGGGCGTCGGCGTTGCCCTCGGTGAAGGCGTTGACGCCGACGACAATCCGCTCGCCACGGTTGACGAGCTTCTCGAAGTCGTAGGCGGCGTCCGCGATCTCGGACTGGTAAAAGCCGTTGTCGATGCCGACGTAGGCGCCTTCGAGCATGGAGCCGTTGCCGTACTCGTCGACCTTGGCGAAGATCGCCTCGGCCTGCCGCTCGATCTCGTCGGTGAGCGCCTCGACGTACCAGGAACCGCCGAGCGGGTCGGCGACGTTCGTGACCCCGGTCTCGTTTGCGATGATCTGCTGGGTGCGGAGCGCGATCCGGGCCGCCTTCTCCGTCGGCAGCGCGAGCGCCTCGTCGAAGGAGTTCGTGTGCAGGCTCTGCGTCCCGCCGAGCACGCCGGCGAGCGCCTCGATGGCGGTGCGGGCGATGTTGATCTCGGGCTGCTGCGCGGTGAGGGACACGCCGGCGGTCTGGGTATGGAACCGGACCATCATCGACTTCTCGCTCTTCGCGCCGTAGCGCTCCTTCATCCAGCGCGCCCAGATGCGGCGCGCCGCCCGGTACTTGGCGATCTCCTCGAAGAAGTCGATGTGGGCGTTGAAGAAGAAGCTGAGCCGCGGGGCGAACTCGTCGACGTCGAGTCCTGCTGCCATGGCGAGCTCGACGTAGGCGAACCCGTTGCCGAGCGTGAAGGCGAGCTCCTGCGCGGCGGTCGAGCCGGCCTCACGGATGTGGTAGCCCGAGATCGAGATGCTGTTCCACTTCGGCATCTCCGCCGCAGTGAAGGTGATGGTGTCGCGCACGAGCCGCATCGACGGGCGTGGCGGGAACACGAACTCCTTCTGCGCCTGGTACTCCTTCAGGATGTCGTTCTGGAGGGTGCCGCCGAGCTTCGCCCGGGGGATGCCCCGCTTCTCCGCCGCGGCGATGTACATGGCGAAGATCGCCGCCGCCGGGGAGTTGATCGTCATCGAGGTGGTGTAGGTACCGACGTCGATGCCGTCGAAGAGGTCTTCCATGTCGGCGAGCGTGTCGACGGCGGCACCGCACTTTCCGACCTCGCCCTCGGCGTGGGGGTCGTCGGAGTCTCGGCCCATCAGCGTGGGTAGGTCGAACGCCGTGGAGAGCCCGTCACCACCGGAGGCGAGGATTGCCTTGAAGCGCTCGTTGGTGTCGCTCGCCGTGCCGAACCCGGCGAACATGCGCATGGTCCAGAGCCGCGACCGGTACATCGACGCGTGGATGCCGCGCGTGTAGGGGAACTGGCCGGGGAACAGCCCGTCCTCGGGCCCGTAGACCGGTTCGAGCGGCACGCCGGACATGGTCTCGAAGCGTGCGTCCCGCTTGGGCGAGGCGACGTAGGCGTCCTGCCATGCGTCCTTGCTCATCGTGGGCCTCCTGTGGGTCCGGCGCCGACGCTCATCGGAGGTCTGCGCAGCGATCGAGTCCGATCCTACGGGTTCGACGACGCGAGTTCCCCCTCGAACCACACCTCGACCCGGGCGCCGAGGGCGTCGAGGGAGAACGTCGCCTCGGCGTGGCGACGGCAGGCGGCGCGGTCGATGCGGTCGATGCGTCGGAGGGCGTCCACGAGGGCGTCCACGTCGTCGGGGGGGGTGACGAACCCGGTGACCCCGTCGACGACGAGCTCGGCCGGGCCGCCCCGGTCGTAGGTGACGACGGGGACGCCGCACGCCTGGGCCTCGGCGACGACGTTGCCGAACGCCTCCTCCCAGCGGTGGGTCGCGAGCATCGCCGTGCACGTTCCGAGGGCGGCCTGGAGTTCGTCGGTGGGCAGGAACCCGTGGTGACGCACGGCGTCGGGCCCGAACCGGCGGATGACCGCCTGCCAGTGGTCGGCGTCCTCGATGAACCCCCAGACGTGCAGCGGGAGGCCGAGCCTTTGCGCGGCGGCGACGGCGTCGTCGAGCCCCTTCTCCGGCGAGATGCGGGCGACCCATCCGAGGCGGGGTTCGGCGACCTCGAGGACGGGCCGGTACCGGTCGAGGTCGAGCCCGTTGCCGATGACCCGCAGTTGGCCGGCGAAGGGGAACGTCGCCGCCTGCGCTCGTGTGTGCACGGCCACACCGCCGGGCCGGTGGGCGAGTGCCGCGGCGATCGCGTCGTCGACCACGTCGAGCAGCGAGCCCATGCCGACGACGTGGAGCAACGGCTTCGCGAGCCACGCCGTGGACCACAACGGCAACCAGTCGTAGGCGTAGTTGATGGCGACGTCCCAGTTCTCCTGGTGGTCGCGGACGGTGGCGCACATCGCTGCCAGCACGCTGCCTGCGGGGAGCTCGGCGGGCGTCGCCCGGTCGAGGTGCTGCGCCGAGGGCGGGGGCAAGCCGGGAACCCCGAGCACGGGGACTCCGTCGAGTACCGATCCCTCGGGTGCGACGACGGTGACGTGGTGGCCGCGCCGTTGCAGCGCCCGTGCCGTCGCCGCGATGGTGAGCTCGACCCCTCCCCCGGCGCCGGACCCGAGAGTGCCGATCGGCGTGGAGAGCAGCAGCACACGTCGGGTGGGCATGGCCCGACCCTAGGCCCGGACCTTGCGGGTAACGTGCGGCGATGCGACTTGCGACGGGTGCAGGGTACTGGAGCAGCGGGCCGCCGGCGGGGGCGATCGACTCGCTCCTCGAGGCGGAACGGCTCGGTTACGAGAGCTTCTGGACGGCGGAGGCCTACGGGTCGGACGCGTTGACCCCGCTCGCGTGGTGGGGCGCGTCGACGAGCCGGATCAAGCTCGGCACCTCGATCATCCAGATGTCGGCGCGCACCCCGTCGGCCACGGCGATGGCGGCCATCACGATGGACCACCTGTCGGAGGGTCGGTTCATCCTCGGGCTCGGCGTGTCCGGGCCGCAGGTGGTGGAGGGCTGGTACGGCGAGCCGTACCCGAAGCCGCTCGCCCGCACCCGGGAGTACATCGGCATCGTCCGGTCGATCATCGCCCGCGACAAGCCGGTGGAGTTCCACGGCGAGTTCTACAACCTGCCGTACTCGGGCGGGACGGGGCTCGGGAAGCCGCTGAAGTCGACGGTGCACCCTCGGCGCACCGACATCCCGATCTACCTCGGGGCGGAGGGGCCGAAGAACGTGGCGCTCTCTGCGGAGCTGTGCGACGGCTGGTTGCCGTTGTTCTTCAGTCCGAGGCCCGGGTCGAACGGGTTCTACCGCGATGCGATGGCGGAGGGGTTCGCCCGACCGGGTGCACGGCGGGGCTTCGACGACTTCGAGGTCGTGTGCCCGATCACCGTGGTGCTCGGGGACGACGTCGAACGGGCAGCCGACAAGGTGCGGCCGAACCTGGCGCTCTACATCGGTGGGATGGGCGCGCGTGGGCAGAACTTCCACTTCGAGGTGTTCGCCCGCATGGGGTTCGAGGCCGAGTGCACGACGATCCAGGACCTGTACCTCGCCGGACGGAAGGACGAGGCGGCCGCGGCGGTGACCACGGAGATGGTCGAGGCGGTGGCGCTCGTCGGCCCGCGTGACAAGATCCGGGACGACCTCGCCGCGTGGGAGGAGTCGGTGGTGACGACGCTGCTCGTGTCGGGACCCCCGTCGACCCTGCGGCTCATGGCCGAACTCTGTCTCTGAGGGGGACCATCGTGACGCTCGATCCTCGTACCGCCGTGCTCGTCGGAGCCGGCCAGTTCATCCAGAAGCCGGCCGATTTCGCCGACGCGGTCGAACCCCTGCAGATGATGGTCGAGGCCATCGAACGTGCGGCCGACGACGCCGGGAGCCGGGCGCTACTCGGCAAGGTGAACTCGATCCGGGTCGTGAAGGGTGCGTGGTCGTACCGTGACCCGGGCACGTTGATCGCGCAGCAGATCGGTGCGTCACCGGCGCAGTCGGTGGTGACACCCGACGGCGGGAACACGCCGCAGACGCTCGTGAACGACGCGGCGCTCGCCATCGAGCGCGGCGACCTCGACGTGGTCGTCCTCGTCGGCGCGGAGGGGATCTACACGCGTCGACGTGCACGCCGGTCCGGCGCTCGGATCCCCTACACGACCGACGACGGGGCGACCCCGGCGCCGATGCTCGGGGTCGACATGCCGATGAGCTCGGCGATCGAGATGGAACGCGGGTTCGAGGCGCCGATCAACATCTACCCGATGTTCGAGGTGGCGATCCGCCACGCGAACGGCGAATCGCCGGAGGCGCACCTGCGGCGGATCTCGGGGCTCTGGGAACGGTTCAACCGGGTCGCGGTGGACAACCCCTACGCGTGGATCCGTCGGCCGATGACCGCCGAGCAGATCCGCACGGCGTCGTCGGACAACCGGATGGTCGGGTACCCCTACACGAAGGCGATGAACTCCAACTGGGATCTCGACCAGGCCGCTGCGGTGATCCTGTGCTCGGTGGAGACCGCGCTGGCACTCGGGATCTCGCGTGACCGGTTCGTGTTCCCGCACGCCGGCACCGACTCGCACGACACCTACCTCGTGTCGGAACGGGACAACTACTTCTCCTCCCCGGCGATCAGGGTGGCCGCGGCCCGCTGCTTCGAGCTCGCGGGGCGTTCGGTGGGCGAGGTCGGCCACGCCGACGTGTACTCGTGCTTCCCCTCCGCCGTGCAGATCTCGGCGAAAGAGGTCGGGCTCTCCCTCGACCGCCAGCTCACTGTGACGGGCGGTCTGCCGTTCGCCGGCGGGCCGTTGAACAACTACGTGATGCACTCGATCGCGACGATGGCGGGCGTGCTCCGATCGGACCCGGGGTCGTTGGGCCTGATCACCGCGAACGGCGGCTACGTGACCAAGCATGCGATCGGCCTGTACTCGACGGAGCCGCCGTCGGGCGGGTTCCGCCATGCCGACGTGCAGGCCGAGGTCGACCGGTTCCCGACCCGTACGTTCGCACCGGATCTCACCGGTGCGGCCACCGTCGAGGCCTACACCGTGATGCACGACGCCGACGGCCCGTCGCAGGCGATGGTGTCGTGCCTTTCGGCCGACGGTCGCCGGACGTTCACGAACACCCGTGACCGGGCGGCGATGGACGCGTTGATCGCTGCGGATCTCGTCGGGTCGCCGGTCGAGGTCGATACCGACGCAATCGTCCACCTCGGCTGAGCGTCAGGCGGCTGTTCGCCCGGCTCGGGCCTCCCACCAGACCCGGAACCGCCCGTAGGCGACGAGCCCAGCGGCGCTCGAGCTGACCACGCCGACGAGGCCGCCGATGTTCGGCCCGGCGACGATCGCCACGCCGAGGGTGACGACCGCTGCGGCGAGCGTCGCGAGCACGGCGACGGCCGCGAACCCGACGAAGCTCGGCGGAGGCGGCTCGGCGACGCCGTACACGGACTCCCAGGCGTGGAGCCGGTCCGCGAACGCGGGGTCGTCGCGGTGCAGCGACGCTTCGAGTTCGGCGAGGACGGCGTCGTCGTCGGGGTCGGCCACGGGGCGAGCATGCCACGGTGCCGCGGTCTACGGTGCCGCCATGGCAACGAAGGCACGAGTGATCGTCGCCCCGCCGGATGCGCCGATGCAGGTCGTGGAGACCGAGCTGCCGGCACCCGGGCCGGGCATGGTTGTGGTCGAGCAGTTCGCCTCGGGGATCTGTCACAGCCAGTTGCACCAGCTGCACCGAGCCCGCCGAGAGGGTCTGCTCCTCGGCCACGAGTCGACCGGCCGGGTGGTCGCCGTCGGCGCCGGGGTCGGCCATGTCGCCGTGGGGGACACGGTGCTCGTGACCTGGGTGCCCCGCAGCCCTGCGGCCGCGGCGTCGTGGTCGGGCGGAGTGGCCCTCGACCTGCCGGGTGGACGGGCGGCGACGGCGGACTGCTTCACCTGGGCGACCCACACGCTCGTGCACGAGCAACTGGTGGTGCGCGCCGACGCCGGCATCGCGCCCGACGTGACGTCGATCATCGGGTGCGCGGTGATGACCGGTGCGGGCGCCGTGCTGCACACGGCCGATGTGCAGGCCGGCCAGTCGGTCGCAGTGTTCGGTGTCGGCGGGGTCGGCCTGTCGGCGATCGCCGCGGCCCGGGTGCGCGGTGCGGAGCTTGTGATCGCGGTCGACCTCGATGACGAGAAGCTCGCGTTCGCCCGTCGGTTCGGGGCCACGCACGGCGTGAACGCCCGGGCGGGTGATCCGGTGGAGCAGATCCGAGCGATCACCCGCGAGTACTACGGGGCCGGGCGGCCGGAACGCTACGAGGGACTCGGGTTCCGGGGCATGCCGATCGAGGGTGTCGACGTGGCCCTCGACTGCATCGGACTCAAGGTCACGATGGAGCAGATCGTGCCGGCGACCAGGCCCGGCCGGTTCGGGGTGAACCAGGGCGGCGTGGCCGTGCTCGTCGGCGTGCCGTCGACGACGGTGGAGCTCGACGCGTCGCACATGCTGCTGACCGAGAAGTCGTTCCGAGGTTCGATCGGCGGGTCGTGCACCCCCGATGTCGACTTCCCCGAGTTCCTCGCCTGGCACGCCGACGGCCGGTTGCCGCTCGACGAGCTCGTCACCGCCCGGTTCCGCCTCGACGAGGTGAACGAGGCGTGCGCGGCGCTCGAGCGGGGCGAGATCTCCGGTCGGGCGATCTTCGAACTCGCATGAACCCGGCCGACACGACCGAGCCGAGCGAGTTGGAGCGCGCCGAGTTCCGAGCTGCGGCCTTCGAACGCGCCTTGCAGCAGACGAGATCCGATCGAGCGACGCTACTGGGGGAGATCGAACGGCTGCGGGGAGATGTCGCGCGGTTGCAGTTCGAACTGCAGCAGGTCACGACATCGAATTCGTGGCGGGTGACCGCCCCGCTGCGTGTGGCCGGTCGAGTCACTCGCCGGGTCTTCGGCTGGTGAGCCTCGCGACCCCGATCGACGTCGTCGTGCCCGTGTTCGGGGCGGCGGACGACACGACGGCGTGTCTCGCATCGGTGCTCGGCAGCACCTCCGGGGTGCGGTTCGAGGTGGTCGTCGTCGACGACGCCTCGCCCGACCCGGTGCTCGCGGCCCACCTCGACGAGCTCGCCGCGCGCGGCCGCATCACGCTCCTGCGGAACGAGGTGAACGTCGGGTTCGTGGTGTCGTGCGACCGCGCTATGGCACTGCACCCGGATCGGGACGTGGTGCTGCTCAACTCGGACACGCTCGTGTTCGACGGGTGGCTCGACCGGCTCTGCGGGGCGGCGGCGCAGGACCCGTCGGTCGGCACGGTCACGCCGCTGTCGAATGATGCGACGTTGTGCAGTTATCCGGCGCCGTTCGCGCTCGAGACGGCGATGGATCCGGCCGAGGCCCGGCTCCTCGACGAACTCGCCGCCGAGGTGAACGCCGGAACCGTCGTCGACCTGCCGACGGGTGTCGGATTCTGCATGTTCGTGCGAGGCGGCCGGTTGGCGGAACGTCGCTGCTACCGACGTCTTCGTCTGGCACCGAGGCAGCGGGTCCTTCGGGACGGAGCGGGAGGCATTGATCGCCGCCAGCCGACTCGTCCTCCTCGAGCGGTGGCCGAACCAGGAACTGTTCGTCGGCGGGCACGCTGCTGCCGACCCGCTCGACGAGGCTCGTGCCCGGCTCGACGAGGCGAGGCTGCGACGCGGCTGTTGCGACGGCGCGGAACTCGTGGTGCTGCACGACCTCGGGGGCGGCTCCGACGTATTCGCGCAGCACGTGATCGCCGAGTTCCGGGCGGAAGGGCGGCAGGTGCTCGTCGGTCGGCCCGACGGGATCGACCGGTCGGTCATGCGCGTCGAGTGGGTGGACGGCCCGCCGACGCCGAACCTGCGGATCGCGCTGCTCGGTCGCTCGCCCGAGGAGATCGGGGCGGTGTTCCGCCGGATCGGCGTGCGGACGGCCCGGGTGGAGCAGGTGGCCGGCTACCCGGAACAGACACCCGCGGTCCTCGCCGAGGCGTTCGCAGCAGCCGCGATCCCCTACCTCGTCACCCTGCACGACCATGCGGCGATCTGCCCGCGGATCCACCTCACAACCGGCTCCGGCACGTACTGCGGCGAGCCAGGACCGGCGGTGTGCCAGGCATGCGTCAATTCGTACGGCGGGCCGTGG
>VGBO01000044.1 GCA_016870475.1 Actinomycetota bacterium
ACCGGGACGAGGACCACTTCACCGACCCGTACCGATTCGACGTGCGCCGCGACCCGAACCAGCACCTCGGGTTCGGCGGACCGGGCCCACACTTCTGCCTCGGCGCCCACCTGGCGCGCCGCGAGATCACCGTGATGTTCCGGGAACTGTTCCGCACCCTGCCGGACATCACCACCGCCGGCGAACCGGCGCTGCTGCAGTCGAGCTTCATCCACGGGATCAAGCGGCTGCCCGCCCGGTTCACCCCGCGCTGATCGCGTCGAGCAGGGCGGACGACGGGGCGATCGCCCCGAAGACCCCGCCCTGCATCGTGACCATCTTGAGCGCCGCCTCGTCGTTCCCGACGTCGGTCGCACCCGTGCAGTCGGTGAGCAACAGGCACTCGTAGCCGCGATCGTTCGCCTCACGCATCGTCGTGTGCACGCACACGTCGGTCGTGATGCCGGTGAAGACCAGGTGGGTGACCCCGCGACGTCGCAGGAGCAGGGCGCGGTCCATCGCGAAGAAGGCGCCCTCCCCCGGCTTGTCGACGAGTTCGCTCGACAGGTATTCACCGCTGCGCTGAGAAGCTCCGCTCGAGAGGTACCACCGGGTGGCACTCCAGGCCTCCGGGTGTGTACTCGCTCCCGTCGGCTGAGCCGCCCGTCAGCGCCGGGAGCGATCCGTGACCGGCGACGTCCATGCCCGACCTACGACCGTCAGTGCTCGACGACGTGGCCGCCGTCGACGTTGTACGCCTGGCCGGTGATCCACGCCCCCTGGTCGGAACACAGGAAGACCGTCATGTAGGCGATGTCCTCACCACGACCGGCGCGACCGAGCGGGATCTCGGTGCGGATCCAGTTGTCCCACGCTGCGCCACGCCCGACATCGTCGAGACGGAACGTGTCGATGACACCCGGACAGATCGCGTTCACCCGCACCCCGTGCGTGCCGACCTCCTGGGCCATCGACGCCGTGAGCGCCTGGATGCCCGCCTTCGACGCGGCGTACGCCGACGTGTTCGCGGGCAGCGCCTTCCCGGCGATGGAGGAGATGTTCACGATCGAGCCGCCGTTGCCGGCCTCGATCAGCTTCCGACCGAACACCTTCGACATGAAGAACGTGCCCGTGAGGTTCACGTTCATCACCGTGTTCCACGCCTCGACCTCAAGATCGACGACCGGTCGACGATCCTCACCCCGCGCCGCGCCGGCGTTGTTCACGACGATGTCGACCCGGCCGAACCGCTCGACGACCTCATCGGCGAGCGCTTCAACCGCGGCGATGTCGGAGATGTCGGACACGATCGGCAGCGCACGACGCCCGAGTGCCTCGACCTCCGCCGCGACCGACGCGATGTCACGCCAACCGGCGGCCTTCTCGTCCTCGGGATAGCGGTCGGGGGAACGACCCGTGCCGGTGAGCACCACGTCGCAGCCGGCGCGCGCCAACTCGACCGCGATCGGTCGACCGATCGACCGCATCCGTCCGGCGCCGGTCACGACCGCCACCTTGCCCTCGAGTCCCGTCAGTACGAAGTCCCCCATGGGGCGGCACCGTAGTCGGCGGGCGCCCGCGCCGGGACCGCCCCCCCCTCAGGCGAGGAGCGACTCGGGCAGGTCGACGACCTTCGCCCGGAGGTACTCACCGAGGCTCTTCGCCTGCCCGTCCTGGCGGGACGACGCGGCGACACCCTCCTCGAGGAGGCCGACGACGACGAAGTTCAGCGACCAGATGTTCGGGAACGCATACCGACGGATCTCGAGGCCGGCGGCGTCGGGCAGGAGCTGCGCCATCCGTTCGACGGTGACGTTCGCCTCGAGCCAGGCGTACGCCTCGGCCGACCGGGCGAACAGGCCGACGTTCGCGTTGCCGCCCTTGTCGCCCGAACGCGCACCGAACAACGCACCGAGCGGCGCACGGCGGGTCGGCCCGCCCGGCACCGGCGGCACCGTCACCGGCGTGGGCTCGACCGTCGCACCGGCCAGACCCGCCGGCGTGTTGTCGACGACGGTGCGACCACCGCCGAGGACCACGACCTCCTGGGGGACGAGGTCGGAGGGGATGAGCGTCGGCCAGTACACGCCGTAGGGCGAGGCCGGGCCGGGCGCACCGTTCAGGCCGTAGAACCCGGGGATCGACCCGAGCGCCAACTCGACCGCCATGTTCGCGAAGCCACGCCCGACCTTGCGTTCGTCACGGTCCTTCACCGTGATCTTCAGCAGGGCGGTCGCCTCCTCGTTCGACGCCGGGTCGCCCTTGTCGGTGCGGATCAGCTGCACCCGCGCCTGGTCGAAGGTGTCCTTGCCCTCCGGGAACGCCGACCAGAGCTGCTGTTCGATCAGCGCTGCCTTCGCCTCGACGTCGAGCCCGGTGAGGCAGAACGTGAACCCGTTTCGGTACCCGCCCTGGTAGTTCATGGCGACCTTGAGGGTCGGCGGGGCCGGCTCGCCCTTCGTGTCGGCGACGAGCACCCGGTCCGGACCGAGCTGCTCGACGCGAATCGTGTCGAACCGGCAGGTCACGTCCGGGTTCAGGTACCGCTCGGAGGTGATCTCGTAGAGGAGCTGCGAGGTGACCGTCCCGACCGACACCTGCCCGCCGGTGCCCTCGTGCTTGGTGATCACCGACGAACCGTCCGGGTACATCTCGGCGATCGGGAAGCCCGGGTAGCGCAGGTCGGGGATCTCCGTGAAGAAGCTGTAGTTGCCGCCGGTCGCCTGGGCGCCGCACTCGATCACGTGGCCCGCGACGCACGCGCCCGCCAGACGGTCCCAGTCGTCGCGCTGCCAACCGAAGTGGAACGCCGGTGCCGCCATCACGATCGCCGCGTCGGTCGCCCGTCCGGCGATCACCACGTCGGCACCCTGCTGCAGGGCCTCGACGATGCCCCAGCAGCCGATGTAGGCGTTTGCGGTGACGATCTCGACACCCTTGGTGGCGAGCGACTCGCCGGTGTCCATGTTGCGGAACTCGTGCCCCGCAGCCATCAACTCGGGGAGGCGGCCGGTCAGGTCGTCGCCGAGGACGTAGGCGATCTTCGCCGACACGCCCGCGCGTTCCGCCACCTCGGCGACCGCCGCCGCACAACCGGCCGGGTCGAGACCACCGGCGTTCGTGATCACCTTGATGCCCCGCTCGACACACGTGCCGAGCACCTGCTCCATCTGGGTGACGAACGTACGGGCCCAACCGCCGCTGCGACCGCCCGACTTCGTGCGGGCGAGGATCAGCATCGTGAGTTCGGCCAACCAGTCACCGGTCAGGTAGTCGATCTCACCACCTTCGACCTGTTCCCGTGCGGCGGACACACGGTCCCCGTAGAACCCGCTGCAGTTCGCGACTCGGATGGCACCATCGGGCGTCGGCATGCGGCCGAACCTAGTGCGTACGCACCAGACCGATCGTCTCCTCGACGGGGAGTCCGATGACGTTCGTGAGACTGCCGACGATCCCTGCGACGAAGCGAGCGGCGAGTCCCTGCACCGCATACCCGCCGGCCTTGTCGTAGGGCTCCGAAGTCGCCACGTACCAGGCGACCGCCGTCTCGTCGACCGGCCCGAACGTCACCTCGGTCGTGACGACGACCTGTGACGAGCCCGACGAGGACAGCACGGCGACACCCGTGTGGACGAGGTGCGAGCGACCGGCGAGCGACCGGAGCATCGCAGCGGCCTCCGCCGGATCCGCGGGCTTGCCCAGGCTCCTGCCGTCGAGATCGACCGTCGTGTCCGCAGCGACGACGACCACCCCCGGTCGCGGCCCGACGGCCGCGGCTTTCGCCCGGGCGAGGCGCCCGACCATCACCATCGGCGGCTCCCCCGATACCGGGGTCTCGTCGACATCCGCGGCCACCACCTCGACGTCGAAGCCGGCACCCTCGAGCAGGGCTCGACGACGAGGGGACGCAGAAGCAAGGACGACTCGCACGGCACGGACGCTAGCGAGCGGGCATGATCACGCCCGGCGGCTCGACTCCACACAGGAGGGGACCATGAAGTTCGGCCTGCGTTACGCCAACCTCGGACGGTTCGTCGACGGACCGCCGGCCACCGAGATCGCCCAGGCTGCGGAAGCCGCCGGTTTCGAGTCGATCTGGACGATCGAGCACGTGCTCGTCCCCGCCGAGTACGACTCCCGCTACCCGTATTCGCCGACGGGGAAGATGACGTCGGACCACACGATGGACATCCCCGACCCACTGATCTGGCTGGCGTGGGTCGCCGCGGTGACCGAACACATCAACCTCGCGACGGGGATCCTCATCGTCCCCCAGCGCAACCCCCTCGTGCTCGCGAAGACGATCGCCACGCTCGACGCGATGAGCGGTGGACGGGTCCGGCTCGGGATCGGGGTCGGCTGGCTCGAGGAGGAGTTCGACGCGCTGGGCGTACCCTTCGCCGCCCGGGGCCCTCGCACCGACGAGTACATCGCAGCGATGCGAACGCTGTGGGAGACCGCCGACGGACCCGCGAGCCACCACGGCCGGTTCGTCGACTTCGACGACGTGTACTCACGGCCGCTGCCCGCCGCGCCGGGCGGCCGCGTGCCGATCATCGTCGGGGGCCAGACCACACCGGCCGCGCAGCGCGCCGGACGTCTCGGCGACGGGTACTTCCCCGCCCGGGAGCAACCGTGGGACCTGATCGACGAGATGCGACGCGCCGCCGAGGCGCACGGGCGCGATCCGGACGCGATCGAGCTCACGCTCAGCGCCCCGGAGGACCCCGACGCGCTCGCCGAGCTCGCCCGGCGCCTCCGACCGACGGACCGGGTGCTCGTCCCCGTCACCGGACTCGTCGGCCTCGGACGCCAGCTCGACAACCCCGACGACATCGCCCGCTACGGGCGGGAGATCATCGAACGCCTCGACCGCTGACGCCCGGGGCGTCAGCCCATGCGCTCCCACTGCACGAGGGTGAACGGCGTGTCGGCGTCGTCGTGGTCCTCGAAGACCGCCCGCACCCGATCACCGATCTGGAAGGGCTGCAGCGGGTCACCGACGAGGTTCCCGACCATGCGCACCCCACCCGCGTGCGGGAGCTCGACGAGCAGCACGACGTACGGTCCGGCTTCGGCGAGCGCCCGGTGCACCGGGTACCACGGGCGCTCCCAGCTGTAGATCACGCCGGTCGCCTCGACCTCGGTCCACCCGATGTCGAACCCGAGGCAGTGGTGGCAGTTCCACTCGGGACCCCACTGCCAACCGCCGCAGCCGTTGCAGCGCTGCACCACGAGCTCGTGACGGCGCGTCGCCGCCCAGAACGGCGCGTCGAGTCCGTCACGCATCGGGGCGGGTGCCGGCAGCCCCGGCGGCAGGACGTGGTTCCGTTCGGTCATCCGAGTGCCTCCCCGTTCCCCACGATCAGACTCGACACGACCGGCACCATCGGTCCGGCGCTCGCGAGCGCCACCTTCGCCCCCGGTACCTGGTTCGACGACTCGCCCCGGATCTGCCGCACCGCCTCAATGACGAGGCCGAGACCGTGCATGTAGCACTCGGCGAGGTTCCCGCCGCTCGTGTTGAGCGGCAGGCGACCCTTCGGGGCGACGAGGTTGTCGAAGGTCAACACCTCGTTCGCGTTCTCATAGGTACAGAACCCGTGCTCGATGAGGCTCATCAGCACGCCACCCGTGAAGTTCTCGTAGGACTGCACGACGTCGACGTCGGCGGGGCCGAGCTGCGCCTGTGCGAAGAGCCGCTCCGCGACGTGCTTGAACGACGACGTCGCGTAGTCGGTGTTGTTGTCGGCCCACGCGCCACTGCGGCGTGGACCGCCCTGCTGGGCACCGAGCACGTAGACCGGGTCGACGCGCAGCTCCCGCGCCCGCTCGGCCGACATCAGCACGACCGCGGCGGCGCCGTCGTTCTCCTGGCAGCAGTCGAAGAGCCGGTACGGCTCCACGATCCAGCGCGACTCGTCGTACGCCTCGGGCGTGAGCGGGCGGCCGTACATGACCGCGCGAGGGTTGTTCTGCGCGTGGTGGTACGCCGCGAGAGCGATCGCCTTCATCGTGTCCCGGCTGATGCCGTGCTCCCACAGCACCCGGGTCGTGCGCATCGCATAGCTCTGCGCCGGCGAGATCTTGCCGTAGGGGATCTGGTAGGCGTACTCGCCCGAGATCGGCCGCGAGCCACCGCCCTGCCCGAACCGGCCGAACTGGCCCTGCGCGAGCGACCGGAACGCCACGACGCACTCGGCGTTGCCGGCCACGATCGCCGCAGCGGCGTTGCCGACCGCGCCGGCGGCGCCGCCGCCGCCGGAGGTCCATTGCATGTTCGAGAACCGCAGCTCACGCAGGCCGAGCGCCGCCGCGAGGCGGGGCGGGTCGTTGCGGTCGTTGCTGTAGGAGCAGAACCCGTCGATCTGCGACGGTGCGATCCCGGCATCGGCGCAGGCGGCGAGGATCGCCTTCAGCAGCAGCACGAACTCCGGGTCCGGCGACTGCCCGCGCTTGTAGTACGTCGACTCGCCGACGCCGACGACGGCGACCCTGCCCCGAACGGTCAGGTCGTTGCCCATGTCCCCCCTCGCGCACCGGTGCCCACCCTCGGGGACGACGCCCGGTGCGCCCGAACCATGCCACGCCGCAGGACCCGGAGCCAGCACGCCGGTACTCCGGTATCCTCCGCCGAAGCGGGATCCGGGGGGACCTGCGAGGAGGCGGGTGCACGATGGCACTGATCGAGGACGTCCGACGCGACGCCGACAACAGCGACCTCATCGACGGGATCAAGATCATCGACGTCGACTCGCACTGGTCGGAGCAGCACGACCTGTGGACCTCACGGGCACCGGCGAAGTACCGCGACCTCGTGCCCCAGGTCGCCGAGGTGAACGGCCAGCGGCGCTGGGTCGTCGACGGCTCCATCCCGATCGCAACGCTCACCGCCGCGTCGGTCGTCGGCCCGGACGGGTCGAAGATCCTCGGAACCCGCTTCACGCGCCTCGACGTCGACGTCGTGCACCGTGCGAGCTACGAGCCGGTCGCACGGGTGCAGATGCTCGACGAGCTCGGCATCTACGCGCAGATCGTGTACCCGAACATCGCCGGGTTCGGGAACCAGAACTTCCTCAAGGTCGCCGACGTCGACCTCCGCCTCGCCTGCGTGGAGATCTACAACGACGCCGCCGCCGAGATGCAGGAGATCTCCGGCGGGCGCCTGCTGCCGATGGCGCTCGTGCCGTGGTGGGACATCGACGCGTCGGTGCGGGAGATCCGGCGCTGCCACGCCATGGGGATGCGCGGCGTCGTCACCTGCTCGAACCCCCAGGACATCGGGATGGACGACCTCGGCACGGCGACGTGGAACCCGTTCTGGGACGTCTGCGTCGAACTCGAGATGCCGGTCAACTTCCACATCGGTTCCTCGGCCTCGGTCATGGACTGGTTCGGTCGCACCCCGTGGCCGTCGATGAACGGTGAGCAGAAGCTGTCGGTCGGTTCCGCGAACCTGTTCCTCGGCAACGCCCAGGTGATCGGCAACCTGATCTACACCGGTGTCGCCGAGCGGTACCCGGACCTCAAGTTCGTGTCGGTCGAGTCGGGTGTCGGGTGGATCCCGTTCTTCCTCGAGGCGCTCGACTACCAGATGTACGAGACGGCGCCGGGGGAGCGCTCCAAGCTGTCGCTGTTGCCGTCGGAGTACTTCCGGCGGCAGTTCTTCGGTTGCTTCTGGTTCGAGTCGTCCGCGCTGACCCGCTTGCTCGACGTGCTCGGGCCGAACAACGTGATGTTCGAGACCGACTTCCCGCACCCGACCTGCCTGTACCCGAAGTCCGACGAACGGGTGCGCCGCTCCATCGGCGAGCTCGACTTCGCAACCCGTAAGCGGATCCTGCAGGACAACGCAGCGGAGCTGTACAAGATCCCGGTCTGAGCGCGCGAGACTGCCCGCCCATGACGGCGCAGGACGGCATCACCATCGCCCTGATCGTCGCCGCAGTGTTCACCGTCACCCGCATCACCGGATTCGGTGGGGCGCTGATCGGCGTCCCGCTCGTCTCCCTCATCGCGGGCCCGCGCACGACCGTCGTGGCGACCATCGTCCTGGCCGTCGTGTCGACCGGTTACCTGGCGATCACGCTGCGCACGCTGATCGACCGGCCGATCCTGCGACGGATCATCCCCGGTGTGCTCGTGGGACTGGTGCCCGGTGCGATCATCCTGCAGGTCGTCGACGAGGACGCGCTGCGGGCGATGCTCGCCGTCGCAGTCGTCGGCGGCGCAACACTCATCCTCTGGCGGCGGAACCGGCCACCGCTCGACCTCCCGCGGTGGGTCGACACCGCCGCGGGCGGCGTCGCCGGTCTGCTGACCACATCGCTGTCGACGAACGGGCCGCCGGTCGTCGTGCTGCTGCAGGCGCGTGGTCTCGAACCGGAGCCCTTCAGGGCGACGCTGTCCGCGACGTTCCTCATCGCGAACGTCGTCGGTATGGCGCTGCTCGGCGCCTCCGGTCAGCTCGTTCCCGATGTCTGGCGCACCGTCGCCGTGGCGCTCCCCGGCCTCGCGGTCGGGCAGTACCTCGGGCTGAAGCTCGCCCGACGCGTCCCGACGTCGTGGTTCCCGACGATCGTCACCGCGATGCTCGCGACGAGCGTCGTCTCCATCACCGTCGGGATCGTTCGGGCCTGAGCGATCAACCGCCGGCGAGCAACGCTGCCGCGCGGTCGCGCAGCTCCGTCTTCAGCACCTTGTTCGACGGGTTCAGCGGCAGGGCGTCGACGAGCCACACGGCGCGGGGGACCTTGTAGTTCGCCATCTGCTCGCGGCACCACGCGATCACCTCGTCGCGATCCGGGGCCGGGCCGGGTGCGGCAACGACGAACGCCGCACCGACCTCGCCGAGCCGTTCGTCGGGGATGCCGATGACCGCGACCTGGCCGACCCGGGGGTGCTCGATCATCATCCGCTCGATCTCCGCCGGGTACGCGTTGAACCCGCCGACGATGAACATGTCCTTCATCCGGTCGGTGATGTCGATGTAGCCGCGGTCGTCCATCACGGCGATGTCCCCCGTGCGCAACCAGCCGTCCGGCGTGATCGTCGCCGCGGTCTGCTCCGGGTCGTCGAGGTACCCGGCCATCACGTTGAACCCACGTACCCACAGCTCGCCCGCCGTGCCACGCGGCAGCTCGTTGCCGTCCTCGTCGACGATGCGCAACTCCACGCCGTCGAGCGCGCGGCCGGACGTCTTCGCGATGGTCTCGGCGTCGTCGTCCGCACGACAGATCGACGCCAGGCCGTGGGTCTCCGTCATCCCGTACGCGGTGATGACCGCGGTCATCCCGAGCCGCTCGCGCATCTGGATCACCATCTCGACGGGGATGGTCGCGGCACCGGTCACGCAGCGCTGCAACGACGACACGTCGTAGCGGTCGAGATCCGGGTGGTTCAGCAACCCCTGGAAGATGGCGGGTGGTCCGGGGGCGATGTTCACCCGTTCCGACTCGATCACCTCGAGGACCTTCGTGGCGTCGAACACCGCCCACGGAAGGATCGTCGCCCCGAACAGCATCGCCGGCACGATCCCGCCGTTCAGGCCGAACGCGTGAAAGAACGGGGAGATGATGAGGTACCGCTCGCCACGTTCGATGCCCATGCACGAGCCGTAGAACTCGAACCCCCGGATGATTGGGTTGTGCAGCACCATCACGCCCTTGGGCAGTCCGGTGGTGCCCGACGTGAACATCACGAGACCCATGTCGTCGGGCCGGATCGCCGCCACGCGACGTGCGACCTCGGCTCGCGCCGCGTCGTCGGCGAGAGCGACGAGGTCGGTGCGGCTCATCGCCCCGGCGGGCGTCTCCCCGCGCAACACCACCCGACGACGCAGCAGCGGCAACGACTCGCCCGATGCATCGAGCATGCCGAGATAGTCGGCGTCGAGGAACCCGGTGACGGTGATGAGCACCCGCACCTTCGCCTTGCCGAGCACGTACGCTGCCTCGCGTCCCTTGAACCGCGTGTTCACCGGGACGAGCACGCCACCGGCACGGAACGTGCCGAGCGCGGCGACGACCCATTCCCAGATGTTCGGCGCCCACAGGGCCACCGCCTCACCGGGTTGCAGCCCGTCGGCGATCAGCCCGGCCGCGAACGCGTCGATCGCATCCGCGAGCTCGGCGTAGGACAACCGGACGTCACCGTCGACGATCCCCTCGATGTCGGCGAAGTTCTCGCGCACGTGATCGACGAGATCGGCGAGCGTCTGCGGCGGGGTCATCGGATGCGCTCCATGGAGCGCGGATGCTACCGGTCGTCCTCCGCGGCGTCTGCCGCCTTCGTCCGTGCGGCACGGCGACGCCACCAGATGAACGCGCCGTACCCGGCGAAGAGCAGGCCGACCGAGATCTGCGCGACCGTCCGCTGCACCGAGCGCCCCTCGCTCTCCGCGGCGATGAGCAGGAAGGCGAGGAGGTCGGGCGCTACGGGCATGACCTGCACGCTAGGTCACGGACGCGGGAGCACCTCGGCCCAGAGCGGTTCCTGCTTCCACGCCGGAGGCGGCGGAGTGTGCCCCTCGGCGGGAGCGTCCTCGGAGACCGTCCCGTCCCGCATGTTGTGCAGGTACCGCGGGCAGTTGAAAAACGCACGCCCCAGGTGCACCTCGACGACGAGCTCCGCTCCGATGAAGTCCGCCCGGCTCGCCGCGTCGGTGTGCACGGTGCCCACACCGTGCAGGCGCAGTCGCTTCGGGCGCTCGAAGTCGATGAACAGCAACGCCACCTTGCCGGTGTCGACGATGTTGCCCACCGACCGGTACATGCCGTTGCCGTCGTAGCTCGGGAACCGCAGCGTGCGATCGTCGACCACCTTCACGAACCCGGGACGACCGCCCTTGTAGGACACGTCGGGCCAGCCGTCGTCGTCGACGGTCGACAGGAAGAAGAAGCTCGCCCGCTCGATCATGCGCTGCTGCCAGTCGAGGAGGGCGTCGACGACGGTGTGCTGCTCGAGCCGGTCGGCGAGACGTACGGCGTCGTACTGCTCCTGCAACGCACGGGGACCCGGTGGGTACAGGCGAGGAGCGTCCATGCATTGAGCCTACGTGGGCACGGTCGGCCACGAGCCCGGTTCGCGCCGGCCGCCGATACCCTGCGAGGTCATGCTCCCCGTCACCCTCGACACGCTGCGCATCACCCTCCACGTCCTCGCCGTCACCGTGTGGGTCGGCGGACAGCTCACCCTCCTCGGCCTGCTCCCGGCGCTCCGCGCCATCGGCGGGGACGCCCCACGGACCGTCGCCCGGAGGTTCAACGTGGTGGCCTGGCCGGCGTTCGGGCTCACCGTCGTCACCGGCGTGTGGAACCTGCTCGCCGTCGACGTCGGCGACACCTCCCCCGACTACCAGGCGACGTTGTTCGCGAAGTTGTTCTTCGTCGCCGTCTCGGGCATCGCAGCGTTCGTCCACGGTCGGGGCGGTTCGAAGGCCGCCACCGCGGTCGGCGGTGCCGTGGGACTGTTCGCCGCGCTGGCCGCCCTGTTCTACGGCGTGCTGCTCGGGGGACCGACCGGCTGACGGGTCGGGCTCAGGCCCGTTCCGCTGCGAGCCGGTCGAGGCGACGCAGAAGCGTCGGCAGCGCGAGGAACTCCGCCCACGTCGCCACGTCGTCGTCCGGTCCGCACCAGCGCCACCCGTCGACCGCACCGACGTCGGGGCCGACCCTCTGCAGCGTGGCGAGCTCGCGATAGAGGAACGCGTCGTCGCGTCGTTCGGCGAGCGTGACCGCGAGCTTCGCCGCACCCCGCAGACCCGGCACGTCCCACTGACCGGGCGCCGTCGGCACGGCGTCGAGGGAGCCGTAGGCGGCGAGCAGCGCCGCTGCGCCCTTCGCCCCGAACCCGGGGATCCCCGGGATCCCGTCGGCCGTGTCGCCAACGAGCGCGAGGTAGTCGGGAATTGCCGCCGGGCTCACACCGAACTTCGCGCGGACTCCGTCCTCGTCGACGACGAGCTCCTTGCGGCGGTCGACCTGCACGACCCGCCGCCCGCGCACGCACTGGCCGAGGTCCTTGTCCGGCGTGAGGATGCGGACCTGGCGCACCCGCTCGTCGGCATCGGCGAGCGCGGCCGCAGCGGCGAGCGCGTCGTCGGCCTCGAACTCGACCATCGGCCACACGGTCACCCCGATCGCACGGAGCGCGTCCTCGAGCAGGCCGAACTGGCCGAAGAGCACCGGGTCGATGCCGTCGCCGGTCTTGTACCCCTCGAACAGCTCGTTGCGGTACGACTCGATGACGTGATCGGTCGCCACGCCGACGTGCGTCGCGCCCGACTCAAGGAGGCGCACGACGTTGTCGACGACGCCACGGGCGGCGCCCATCTCGGTGCCGTCGGCCGCAGCGCGCGCCGGGACGGCGAAGTAGTGGCGGAACAGCTCGTAGGTCCCGTCGACCAGATGGACGATCACGACACCATTGTGTCCGTCTCGGAGCCGTCCAGGCTCAGTCGCCGAGCTCGGAGATCAGCGGGACCCACTCGTCGAGCCAGCGCAACGTCGCATCCGCGTCGTGGCGCTGCATCGTCTGGGGCGACACGACGATCCGCTCGACACCGAGTGACGCGTACAGGTCGATCCGCGCCCGGTTCTGCCCGAACGCGAACAACGAGATCGGGATCTCCTCCGCGTTCCGGCCGGCCTCGGTCGCAAGCGTGCGGAACAGCTCGATGCCGCCCTTCGGATCGGGCTTGCCGGTGTAGTTGAGCAGCTGCGCGTCGATGGGGCACCAGTGGTCGGCGTACTCGGCCGCGTGCCGGATGCCGACCTTGCCGGCGTTGCCCAGCGCGATCGGGACCGGCTGCTGGATCGGCTTGGGGTACACCCACGACTTCGTGAACCGCTCGTAGGTGCCGCTGAACTCGGGCTCGTCCTCGGTCCAGCACATGCGCAACGCCGCGACGCGTTCCCGCATCGCCGAGTACCGCTTCGAGAACGGCACGTCGGGACGGTGGTTGGCGAGCTCCTCCTTGTTCCAGCCCACACCCACACCGAGCAGCACCCGTCCGCCCGACAGGACGTCGAGGGTCGCGACCTGACACGCGAGGTCCAACAGGTCGTGCTCGAGCAGCAGCGTGATCCCCGTGGCGAGCGTGAGGTTCGTGGTCGCCGCCGCGGTCGCCATGAGCGAGACGAAGGGGTCCATCATGTGCCAGTAGCCGTCGGGCAGCTCCCCGCCGGCCGGGTAGGGCGTCTCGCGCGACACCGGGATGTGGCTGTGCTCGGGCATCCACACCGAGTCGAAGCCGCGGTCCTCGAGCGCACGTCCGAGCGCGTCGGGGCGGATGCCGTCTGCGCTGTTCACCGACAGATAGCCGAACTTCATGCTGATCTCCCCCTCGGTCCGCAAGCCCGTGGTCGCTGCGATGGCCGCACGCTACCGGACGCCGAACGCCCGCGAACGGGTGATCAGCGGGCCGACCGCGACGCGGAGGGGTCGGGGCTGATGGCCCTGATGTAGGCGACCACGGCCGACACCTCGTCGTCGGTGAGGGCGTTGCGCGGCATCACCGTGCCGTAGCCCTTCACCCGTTCGGCCCACGGGTCGGAGATCGCCCGGCGCAGGTAGTCGTCGTCGGCGACGACCTTGCGGCCGTCCTCCAGGGTGACCGTCGACCCTGCGAGGTTCTTCCACGTCGGCCCGGCCGCGTCGCGCCCGTCGACCGAATGGCACGACGCACACCCCTTCGAGCCGTAGAGCTGGCGACCGCGCTGCGCCTCGGCCGACAAGGCGACCGCCGGCTCACCGGTCGCCCCCTCGTCGTCCCCGCCGCACCCGACGAGCAGCAGCGCCGCGGCGACGAGCGGCAACGCGGCACGGACCACGCATCGCCACGAGAGGCGGGCGCTCAACGCGTCGGCCACGACGGCACGCCCGCGTCGAGCTGCACCCCCGCGGAGTTCAGGAACCCCGAGACCATCCGGTAGAAGCCGGCGCAGACCACGAGCTCGACCATCGCCTGATCGTCCCAGCGGGTGGTGAGGCGGGCCCAGGTGGCGTCGCTCAAACAGTCGTCAGCGCACAGCTCGTCGGCGAGGGCGATCAGGTCGCGGTCGTCGGCACTCCACGCGCCCTCCTCGACCGGGCGGGTGAGCAGGAAGATCTCGTCGTCGGTGAGCCCGGCGTCGCGGCCGATGACCGTGTGCTGGCCGAACTCGTACACCGACCGACAGTTCGACCCGACCCGCAGGATCACGAGCTCGCGCTCACGGTCGGGCACGGTCGTGCGGAACAGCAGCGTCCCGCCCATCTGCGTGAACCGCTTCAGCACGTTCGGTGCATGCGCGAGCGTCCGCATGATGTTCAGCGGATCGTCGCTCAGGTTCGTGCCGAGCAGCGGCGCCACCTCGGGCGACGGGTCGGTGACCGGTGCGATGCGGGGAGCGGTCGGACGGGGACGGTCGTTCGCCATGACGACGACGCTAGCGGCGGCCACCGGCGTGGCCCACCGTCATTCCTGCACGAGTTCGATGAGCGTGCCGAAGCTGCTCTTGGGGTGCACGAACGCCACCGTGGTGCCCCGCGAGCCCGGCCGGGGAGCCGAGTCGATGGGCGTGGCGCCGGCATCGATCATGGCCTGCAGGGCGACGGCGCAGTCGGCGACGCGGTAGCCGACGTGGTGCAGGCCCTCGCCGCGCTTCTCGATCGCCTTCGCAACGGGGGAGTCGGGCCGGGTGGGGGTGAGGAGCTGCACGTAGCTCTCCGCCACCTTGAGCAGCGCTTCCTCGACGCCGTCGGACTCGACGATCTCGCGGTGGTCGACCGTGGCGCCGAACGCCCGCCGGTAGTAGTCGATCGCCGCCTCGAGGTCCCGGACGGCGATGGCGACGTGATCGATCTCGGTGAGCAGCATGGCCGACACGATAGGAGCCTCCGTCAGACCGACGCCGGTCGGGCGCCCGTCGAGAACCGGGTGATGACGTCCTCGCCGATGCGCGCCCGCTTCTCGGGATCGTCGATGCCGAGTCCGGCGGTCGGGGCGAGGCAGAGCACGCCGAGCTTGCCCTCGTGCTGGTTGCGGTGGACCTGCCAGGCGGCCTCGGCGACCTCGGTGAGAGGGAACGTCGCCGACAGCACGGGCTGGATCGCCCCGCGGTCGATGAGGCGGTTCATGTCCCAGGCTTCCTGGTAGTTCGCGAAGTGGGAGGAGACGATCCGCTTGAGCTTCATCCAGAGGCGGTTGTTGTCGTACTCGACCATGTAGCCGCTCGTCGCCGCGCAGGTCACGACGGTGCCGCCGCGCTTCGCCACGAACACCGACGCACCCATGGTGTTACGACCGGGGTGCTCGAAGACGATGTCGGGGTCCTCGCCGACGAGACCGCGGATGCGAGCACCGAGGCGCCGCCACTCGGCCTCGTCCTGGGTGACGTCGTCCTTCCAGAAGCGGTAGCCGTCGGCGGCGCGGTCGATGACGTGCTCGCAACCGATGGAGCGGAGCAGCTCGGCGCGCTGGGGGCTCGACACCACGCCGATCGGCGTGCCGCCGCCGTTGAGGACGAGCTGCACGGCGTAGGCGCCGATGCCACCCGTCGCGCCCCAGACGAGCACGTTGTCGCCCTGCTTCATGCGGGCGCCGTGGGAGCCGACGAGCATGCGGTACGACGTCGACGCACACAGTCCGTTGACGGCCGCCTCCTCCCAGGTGAGGTGCGACGGCTTCGGCATGAGCTGGTTCGCCTTGACGATCGAGAGGTCGGCGAGGCCGCCGTAGTTCGTCTCGAACCCCCAGATGCGCTGGTTCGCCGCGAGCATCGAATCGTCGTGGGCGGAGGGGTCCTGGTCGTCGACGTAGTTGCAGTGCACGACCACCCGGTCGCCCGGCTTCCAGTTCCGCACCGCGGAGCCGACTCGCAGGACCACCGCCGACGCGTCGGAGCCGACGACGTGGAACGGCTGATCGTGACGGGCGCCCCACACGGACTCCCGACCGAGGCGACCGAGGAACCCGAAGGTCGACACGGGCTCGAAGATCGAGGTCCACACGGTGTTGAAGTTGATCGACGACGCCATGACGGCGAGCACGACCTCGTCGGGGGCGAGCTCGGGGGTGGCGACCTCGCCGACGTGGAGGGACCGTCGAGGGTCCTTGTCGGCGGAGGCGACCCCCTCGAACATGCCGACCTCGTCCTTGCGGACGAAGGCGGCCCGGTAGTGGTCGGGCAGCGGGATCGCGGCCAGCTCGTCGCCGGACGCCCCCGCCTGGATCGCATCGAGGATCGCCTGCATAGGCGCATGAGCCTACGGGTTCGTGTACAAGTTCACAAGAAGATTCCTACCGGTAGGTAGCTTTCGGGCAGGCGGTGCCGCGAGCCCGTCCGGACGGAACCACGTACACTCCACCCGCACAGGCACGAAGCCCGTCCCAGGGGGAGGACACATGTCCGCATCCGTCATCGCCGCCGGCGCCCGCACACCGATCGGGCGGTTCCAGGGCGGGCTCACCGCCATGACCGCGCCCCAGCTCGGCGGGGTCGCCATCGCCGCCGCACTCGAACGGGCCGGCATCACCCCCGACCAGGTCGACTACGTGTTCATGGGCCAGGTCCTTCTCGCCGGCGGCGGGCAGATCACCGCCCGCCAGGCCGCCGTCGCCGCCGGTATCGGCTACGACGTCCCCGCCACCACCGTGAACAAGGTGTGCCTCTCCGGCCTCAACACCATCTACCTCGCCCACCAGATGATCGCGGCGGGCGACGCCGACGTCGTGGTCGCCGGCGGCATGGAATCCATGACGAACGCCCCGTACCTGCTGCCCGCCGCCCGAGGCGGGTTCCGCATGGGCGACGGTGCCGTCGTCGACTCGATGATGTACGACGGCCTCACCTGTGCGTTCGACCACTGCGCCATGGGCGAGGGCACCGAACGCGACGCCACCGCCGAGAACATCGCCCGCGGCGCGATGGACGCCTTCGCCGCCCAGTCCCACGACCGCGCCGCAGCCGCCATCAAGGACGGCCGGTTCGACGACGAGATCGCGCACGTCTCGATCCCGCAGCGAAAGGGCGACCCGATCGTCGTCGAGACCGACGAAGGCGTCCGACCCGGCACCACCGCCGAGTCGCTCGGCGCGCTGCGCGGTGCGTTCGGCGGTGCGGGCAACGTCACCGCGGGCAACGCGTCGCAGATCTCCGACGGCGCGAGCGCCGTGGTCGTGCTGTCGGCCCGCAAGGCCGCCGAGCTCGGCATCGACGGCCTCGGTGAGGTCGTCGCCTACGGCCAGGTCGCCGGCCCGAACCCGGGCCTGCTCCACCAGCCGGCGAACGCGATCCGCAAGGCACTCGCCCGCACCGACCTCGGCGTGGGCGACCTCGACCTGTTCGAGATCAACGAGGCATTCGCCGCCGTCGCCCTCGCATCGATGGCCGATCTCGGCGTCGGTGACGACATCGTCAACGTGAACGGCGGGGCGATCGCCCTCGGCCACCCCATCGGCGCATCGGGCAACCGGCTCGCGCTCACCCTCCTCCACGAGCTCCGCCGTCGTGGCGGCGGGGTCGGCGCCGCGGCGCTGTGCGGTGGCGGCGGTCAGGGCGACGCGCTCATCGTCCGCACCCGCTGAGCGGACGGCCGACCGTCAGGCCCCGAGTCGGCGACGACCCTCGAGCGCACGCCCGAGGGTCAGTTCGTCGGCGTACTCCAGATCACTGCCGACCGGTAGCCCAGACGCGAGACGCGTCACCGTGATGTCGACGTCGGCGAGCAGGCGGGCGAGGTACAACGCCGTCGCGTCACCCTCGAGGTTCGGGTTCGTGCAGATGATGAGCTCGCGCACGGGCTCGTCGACGAGGCGACGCAGCAACTCCCGGATGCGGAGCTGGTCCGGACCGACCCCCTCGAGATGGTTGATGGCGCCGCCGAGCACGTGGTAGCGGCCCGAGAACTCGCCGGTGCGCTCGACCGCGACGAGGTCCCGTGGTTCCTCGACGACGCACAGCACGTGCGGATCACGGCGGGAATCGGAACAGATCGTGCAGTCGGCACCCTCGGCGATGTTGAAGCACACCGGGCACGACGTGATCCGTTCCTTCGCCGTACGGATCGCCGACGCGAGTCGACCGGCCTCGCGCTCCGATACCCGCAACAGGTGGAACGCGATGCGCTGCGCGGACTTCGGACCGATCCCGGGGAGCCGACCCAACTCCTCGATCAGGTCCTGCACCGGACCCGCGTACAGCGCCGTCATGACGGCTGACCGGCAC
>VGBO01000045.1 GCA_016870475.1 Actinomycetota bacterium
GTAGGTGTCGTCCTTCCGCAGACCGACGGCGACCGCCGCCTGGAGGTTCGGCGGGGTCGTGAAGGTGAGGAACTGGTGCGCCCGCACAACCGGCCGCAACAGCTCGGCGGTGGCGGTTACGTACCCCACCTTCCACCCCGTGAGGCTGAAGGTCTTGCCCGCCGACCCGACCTTGAGACAACGGTCCGCCATCCCGTCCCTGGTCCACAACGGCACGTGTCGCCGACCGTCGTAGACGAGGTGCTCGTACACCTCGTCGCAGACGACGTGCGCATCGGAGGCGAGCACGAACTCGGCGAGCAGATCGAGCTCCTCGGGCGAGAAGACCTTCGCGGCGGGGTTCAGCGGGTCGTTGAGCACGACCGCACGGGTGCGGGGGCCGAACGCCGCGGCGAGGTCCTCACGGCGGAGCTCCCAGGTCGGCGGGCGCAGGGTGACGAAGCGGGGCACGGCCCCGGCGGCACGGACCATCGGCACGTAGCAGTCGTACATCGGCTCGAAGAGCACGACCACGTCGCCCGGGCTCAGCAGACCGAGCAGACAGGCGGCGAGCGCCTCGGTCGCACCGGAGGTCACGAGGACCTCCGTGTCCGGGTCCACCTCGATGCCGTAGAACCGCTGGTCGTGTTCGGCCACCGCCCGCCGCAGGTCCGGCAAGCCGAGCATCGAGGGGTACTGGTTCGGACCGTGCAGCGTCGCGTCGGCGGCCACCGCGAGCAGGTCCTCGGGGAAACCGTCGTCGGGGAACCCCTGGCCGAGGTTCACCGCCCCGTGCCGGTCCGCGAGTCGGGACATCGTCTCGAACACCGTCGTTCCGAGCGAAGCGAAGACCGGGTTGCCGGGGCGCACCGGCGTCACGGTAGCCGGTGCCCACGCCCCGCTCCGCCGCTACCCTGCCGACATGTCCGCCTCCGTCCCCACGGCACCAACACCCGGGAACGACCAGCTCACCGAGCACCGGCGACGGCTCGATGACGACGGGTACACCATCGTCGACGATGCCGTACCGGTCGACCTCCTCGACCGGATCGACCAGGTCCTTCGGCGCCTCGAGCGCGAACTCGGCGCCGGTCCCTCGACCAACCGTTTCGAGGGCGGGCACACGGTGCGCGTCTACAACCTCCTCGCGCACGACCCCGTGTTCCAGTTCGTTCCCCTCCACCCGACGGTGCTCGCGCTCGTGGAGCACGTGCTCGGTGCCGATCCGCTCATCTCCTCTCTCTCCTCCATCGGGATCACTCCCGGCGAGGTCGCCCAGCCGTTGCACGCCGACGACGCACTCCACCCACTCCCCCGGCCGCACCCGGCCACCGTCTGCAACTCGATGTGGGCGCTCACCGACTTCACCGAGGAGAACGGCGCCACCCGACTCGTGCCCGGGTCACACCGCTGGGCCGACCCGCCCGGCTACGGCGCCGATGTGCCGACGGTGCCCGCCGAGATGCGGCGAGGGTCCATCCTTCTGTGGCACGGGAGCCTGATCCACGGTGGTGGTGCGAACCGGACCGCTCGACGCCGTGACGGTCTCGCCATGAACTATTGCGCGGGCTGGGTCCGCCAGCAGGAGAACCAGCAGCTCGGCATCCCCCTCGACGTCGTCGCGGGCTTCGAGCCGAGACTCGCCGACCTGTGCGGGTTCGGCATCTACCGAGGCCTCGTCGGCCACATCGACAAGCGGTCACCGCGTCAACACCTGCTCGACCCGGACGCGACCACCCGAATCGTGTGGGACCGCGAGCCGCTCGGCGGTGAGCGGCCGTGAGCGAGCCGACGCAGGTCCGCCTCCGCCGGGACGGACCGATCCTCGTCGACGGTCCGGTCGAGGTCCGCGACCACGACGGCACCGTCCGCCGGGCCGACGGGCCGACCGTCGCCCTCTGCCGCTGCGGGGCGTCGGCACGCCGCCCCTTCTGCGACGGCAGCCACCGCTACAGCGGGTTCGACGGCACGTGCCCTCCCGAGGGCTGAACGCCACCGAACGGGCCGCCTACGACCACGTTCCGGCCCGGGTGCGCGAACGGGCACGGATCCGGCGGGTGCCGTGGCTCCCTCCCGGGACGGCGGCGATGACCCTCGGCCGCACCGTCCTCGTGCGCCGGGATCCGCCCACGGACGGGTCGAGTCGCCTGCTCGCGCACGAACTCGTCCACGTCGAGCAGTACGCGCGCTCGGGCCCCGTCCGGTTCCTCCTCCACTACCTCACGTCGTACGTCCGCCTGCTCGCGCGGCTCCGGTCCCACGACGCGGCGTACCGGGCCATCCCCGCCGAGGTCGAGGCGTACGCGGCGGATGCCGACTGGGCCGCTCGTCGCCGCTGACCGGCTGCCCGGCACGGCGACTACATTCGACGCCATCGACAGCAGCGCCGGCGAGACCGGCGGGGGGTGGACATGGACTTCGAGATCCCTGGCGAGATGGTCGAGTTCCTCGGCCGAATCGACACGTTCATCGAGGAGAAGATCAAGCCGATCGAACGGCGCGACGACAACATCCGGTTCTTCGACCAGCGTCGGGAGTACGCCCGCACCGACTGGGAGAACGGCGGGGTGCCGCGCGGCGACTGGTACAAGGTGCTCCGCGAGATGCGCGACGAGGCCGATGCGGCCGGCTTCCTCCGGTGGGCCCTCCCCGACTACCTCGGCGGGTCGAACGGCTCGAACCTCGGCATGGCGGTCATCCGCGAGCACCTCGCCGCCAAAGGGCTCGGCCTGCACAACGACCTGCAGAACGAGTCATCGATCGTCGGGAACTTCCCGACGGTGCTCATGATCCACGCCGTCGGCACCGAGAACCAGCGCAAGTGGTGCGAGCCGATGATCACCGGCGACATGCGGATGTCCTTCGGGCTCACGGAGCCGGGCCACGGCTCGGACGCAACCTGGCTCGAGACGACGGCGTACCGCGACGGCGACGAGTGGGTGATCAACGGCAAGAAGCGCTGGAACACCGGTCTCGACACCGCCACCCACGACATGATCTTCGCCCGCACCTCGGGCAAGCCCGGCGAGGCGAACGGCATCACCTGCTTCGTCGTGCCGACGGACACGCCCGGCTTCGAGGTCGAGTTCATGTGGTGGACGTTCAACATGCCGTCCGAGCACGCCGAGCTGACCCTCGACAACGTCCGGGTCAGCGGCCCCGACTGCATCCTCGGCGAGGAGGGCAAGGGCCTCGAGATGGCGAACATGTTCGTGCACGAGAACCGGATCCGGCAGGCGGCTTCCGGTGTCGGCGCCGCCCAGTACTGCGTGAACGAGGCCGTCGCGTACGCCAAGGAGCGCGTCGTCTTCGGTCGCCCGTTGTGGCGCAACCAGGCGATCCAGTTCCCGCTCGCCGAGATGCAGACCCGGATCGAGATGGTCCGGAACCTCGTGTACAAGACGGCGTGGTACCTCGACCGCAACCACCACATGGAGGTCTCGGACAAGGTGTCGATGGCCAACTACCAGGCGAACCGACTCGTCTGCGAGGCGGCGGACCTCGCCATCCAGGTGCACGGCGGCATCGGCTACAGCCGCCACAAGCAGTTCGAGCATATCTACCGCCACCACCGCCGCTACCGGATCACCGAGGGGTCGGAGGAGATCCAGATCCGCCGGGTCGCTCAGCGCCTGTTCGGCGTCGACGTGAAGCGTCCCGACGATCCGAACATCATCGGACGGTCGGCGCCGGGCGCCGTCTGAGCGGGGTCAGCCCTCCGCCACCTGCCGCGGCAGGTAGATGGCGGTGTGCTCGATCCGGGCCACCGGGACCTCGTCGAGGCGGACCAGAAGGTCGACCTCGACGAACCGGTGGCCCTTTCGTTCGTACTCCGCCGTCACGGTTCCGCGCGCGTCGAGCGTGCCCGTCGTCGGCACCGCCGCGAGGTTCGTGACCTCGCTCCCGACATGGATCCACGGTCCGAGGACCACGTTCTCGGCGATGAGGCGGTTCGCGGCCCGGAGCACGAAGCCGGGGTGCAACAGGTCCTCGGTGCCGTAGATCAGGAGCTCCTCACGAACGTCGTCCCGGTAGGCCGACTGTGAGGCGCCGTCGACGGCGACCGACCACGTACCGAGCACCGTGCCGACAGCGAGCGAGGAGGGCGACGCCGGCGGTCGGTCGCCCGGGCCGGGCAGCGGCGCGTCGAGATACCGGGCGAGGTCGACCGTCGCGGCCGCCGGGCCCATGCCTGCGGTCGCCGACGCCACCACCGCTCCCGTCGGGTTGCGCAGTCGCCCCTCCGGCTCGTCCCACTCCACCGTCATGGTGTCGCCGTCGTAGGTCGGCACGGCGAACCGCACCGAGATCCGCCCGCGTTCGAGCCACGAGCGCCCCCAGGTCGAGACCGGACCCCACGTGAGGTACGCGTAGACGTCGACCCCCGGCACGAGTCCGCCGGAGAACCCGAAGCGCCGGGCGACGTCGTCGTCGTGGATCTTGTTCTCCGAATCGAGGGCCGTGTTGAAGGCGACGAGCGAACGGGTCTGCATCGCGGGCACCGTAGCCGGACCACGGGCGGGTCGGATCGGCGTTGGGTAGCGTTCGCGCCGATGACGAACGTCGACCCGTACCACTCCCACGACGTCACCGAGCTGTTCCGGCTCCCGACGGTGTTCGCCGGCGACACGCTCGCCGATCAGGTGGTCGTCGTCACCGGTGCGGCAGGGGGCATCGGCTCCGCGATCACGGTCCTCGCAGCACGGCTCGGCGCCCGGCTCGTCATCTGCGGGCGTCGGACGGAGCCCCTCGACGCCCTCGCCGCGGAACTCCGGGATGCCGGCACCGAGTGCATCGTCGTGCAGGCATCGGTCCGGGATCCGGAGGCCGTTGCCTCGGTCGTCGACGCGGCATGGGACCGGTTCGGTCGGCTCGACGTCGTCGTGAACAACGCCGGTGGACAGTTCTCCTCCCCTGCGCTCGACATCAGCCCGAAGGGGTGGCACGCGGTCGTCGAGACGAACCTCTACGGCACGTGGTTCGTCATGCAGGCCGCAGCCCGCCGCTGGGCCGATCAGGGCGACGTTCCGCCGGCCGGGCAGCAGCGCTGCATCGTGAACATCGCAACCGTCACGGGTCGCGGCGGCGGAGGGATCGCGCACACGGCCGCCGCACGCGGCGGAGCCATCAACCTGACCCGTTACCTCGCCGCGGAGTGGGCGCCGCTGCGCGTCCGGATCAACGCCGTTGCGGTCGGCGTCGTCGCGTCGGAGGGCCTGCAGACCTACCCCGATGCCGCCCGGGCGAGCTTCGGCCACAACCCGATGCGGCGCCTCGGCGACACCTGGGACATCGCACAGGGCACCGCCTACCTGGCGTCGGCGGCGGCGGGCTTCGTGACGGGCACGACCCTCGAGGTCGACGGCGGCGAGCACGTCTGGGGTGAGTACTGGCCACTCGGACGTCCCGAGTGGTTCGAGGGGAGAGCGTACCCGTGACCGAACGACCGACCGAGCGCGTCGACACCACGCGACTGCAGCACATGGCCCGGGCCTTCACGGAGACCGCCGTGCTCTGGGCGGCGTTGGACCTGTCGCTGTTCACCCACGTGGCCGGCGGGGCCGACACGACCGAAGCCGTCGCCGCAGCCTGCGGGATCCGCCGTCTCAACGCCGACCGGCTCGTCACCTGCGCCCTCGCGTTGGACCTCCTCCGCAAGGACACGGAGGGTCGGCTCGTCAACTCGCCCGAGAGCGAGCGTTTCCTCGTCGAGGGAACCCCGTCCTACGCCGGTGCCTGGATGCGCTTCACCCGACCGGACGCCCCCGGATGGATGCAACTCACGGAACTGCTCCGCCGCCCCGAGGAACCCCGTCGGCTCGGCATGTACGGCGACCTCACCGTCGAGGCGGCGCGGGCGTACCACGAGGCCACCTACTCCGTCGGCATGGGCGCCGGTCGGCGGTTCTGCCGGCAGGTCGACTTGTCGGGGCGCCGCATGCTCCTCGACCTCGGCGGCGGGTCCGGCGCGTACTCGATCAACGCGGTCCAGAGCTTCCCCGGCCTGCGTGCCACCGTGCTCGACCTGCCGGCGGTCGTCGTCGTCACGCGGGAGTTCTGCACCCAGCACGGCGTCGCCGACCTCGTCGACACCATCGGGGGCGACTTCACCGCCGACCCCTTCCCCTCCTGCGATGCCGTCGTCATGGCCTCGAACCTCCCGATCTACGACGAGGTGAACATCGCCCTCGTCGTCCGCAAGGCGTTCGACGCTCTCGATCCGGGCGGGGAGATGCACCTCGTCGGCGAGATGCTCGACGACGACGGCCGTGGACCGGTCGACGCCGCGATGTGGGGCATGCAGGAGATCCTCTACAACTCCGGCGGCAAGGCACACACCCGGGGGCAGGTCCGGGGCTACTTCACCGCAGCAGGATTCGTCGACGTGACCGAACACGACTTCATCCCCGGCGTGCTCGTGCGCACCACCGGGCGCAAGCCCGTCTGACCGGCACGGCCATCTGCAACAATCGGACGATGCAGCAGATCTGTACCGACCTCCGCGCCGAACACGATGCGCTCGACGCGATCGTCGCCGACCTCACACCCGAGCAGTGGGCATCGCCGACCCCGGCGGAGGGATGGGACGTGCGCGAGACCATCGTGCACATCGTGCAGGCGGACGAGGCCGGTCACCTCGCCGTCGTCGACCCGGAGGAGTTCGAACGCCGCAAGACGCTCGTCCTCGCCGAGGGCCTCGACGCGTTCGGTTCGGGTGTCGGCCGGTCCGGGGCCGACACGCTCGCCTGGTGGCGCGACGCCCGGACCCGCATGGTCGACGCGTTCGCCGCACTCGAGCCGAAGGCGAGGATCCCCTGGTTCGGGCCGTCCATGGGTGCGCTCTCCTTCGCCACCGCCCGGCTGATGGAGACCTGGAGCCACGGCCAGGACATCGCCATGACGCTCGGCCGGACCATCGAGCCGTCCGACCGGCTCCGCCACGTTGCGCACATCGGCGTCACCACCCGCGGCTGGTCCTACGTCAACCGTGGGCGCACGGCGCCGGAGACCCCCGTGCGGGTCGAGCTCGCCGCACCGTCAGGGGCGACGTGGACCTGGGGGCCGGACGACGCTTCGGACCGGGTGCAGGGTTCGGCGCTCGACTTCTGCCTCGTCGTGACGCAGCGCCGCCACGTCACCGACACGGCGCTGCGCGCCGAGGGCTCCGCCGCCGGCGAATGGCTCGAGATCGCTCAGGCGTTCGCCGGGCCGCCGACCCTCACCGATCCGCACCGCACCACGCGCTGAGAACGGTCGTCAGCCGGTTCCGGCGTAGGAGTACCACGACGCGGCGTTCCACAGCAGGAACCCGGAGGCGCCCACCTCTCGGGCCGCCCGGATCTGCGCGGCGACCTCCTGCGGGCCGTACCGGACACCGCCGAGGCTGAAGTCCTGCAGCCACGGCACCAACGACGAGCCGCTGCCCGCCATGACCGTGCGGAAGTCCGCGAGCGAACACCGCACGATGTCGTAGGGCTGACGCACCGGGCTCGCCACCCCGCACTCCCCCGAGTTGTAGTGCGACGGATAGACCATCGGGGCGACGTAATCGAGGACCTTGGCGAACCGGTCGATCGGCTGCCCGATGTTCTCGGGCCTCGTCGCTGCGATGCCGAACACCGAGGCGCCCTGGTAGGCCCCGAGCGCCCGAAGGCGACGCTGCGACTCCGTGAAGAAGTCGGTCATCTCGTCACCGGTGGTCCGCCCGGTTCCGGTCATTCCCGGCACGACCATCGTGGCCGGGTCCCCCTCGGGACGGCGGACGTAGTCCCAGAGGATGTCCGACACCCCCGCGGCAGCGGCCTCCTCGGCGATCGCCAGGTTGTAGGCGCGCACCTCCGGGTGCGCGTAGTTCGTGAACCCGCCGTAGTCGGCGAGACGCTCACCGGTCGGCGTCTGCAGCACCAGCTCCCGACGCCCCGTCGACCAGGCCCAATCCGCGAGCACCGGGTCACGGAACGCGACGATCCGTCCGATGACGCGCACCCCCCGGTTCCGCAGCACCTCGAGCGCCTCGGCGAGTCGGTACTCGGGCACCACCGCACCCGCCTCGAGTGCGCGAGGGACCCGGCTGTCGTAGCCCACAATGCCGGCCTCGTCCTTGAGGTCGAGCTGCACGGCGTTGACGAGGCCCGCATCGACGAGACCGAGCACATGGGATCGGATCTCGTCGTTCCCCCAGCCGGCCGCCGTGATGTGCACGGCTCGGGTGTCGGTGGGATACGCGACCGACACGTTGACGAACTTCTCGGTGCGATTCCCTGCGAGGTCGACGGCGACGAGGCGCACCTCGTCGACGGGCGGTCGGGGGAACCGCACCTCGTACCCCTCCTCCGTCCACCGCACCGAGTCCGGCGCGAGCGGACCGGCATCGACCTCGAGTCGCGCCCCGGGCTCGAGCGCACCGCGGAGGACGACCGGATCACCGAGCCGGACCGGAGCGAGATCGACCGGTGCACCGATCGACGGCGGCGTGTCGTCGATGACGACCGGCCAGCTCGCCCGACGGTCCCGGAAGAACAGCGTGCGCCCAGCCTCGACCGCGAGCTCGTAGCCACCCTCCGGCAATCCGTCCGGGAGGACGATCCGCAGCGTGTCACGGCCTTCCCGCTGCACATCGGTGAGCGGGACCCCGGCGAGGGTCACCCGGAAGGTCGCGCCGACACCCCCGGAACCCGTGGAGACGAGCACGGGACGATCGGCGAGACCGAGGGACTGCAGGACGACGAGATCGCTCCCGTCTGCGAGGGCGAGGTCCACGTCGGTCGCCCGGACGAGCCGCCACCCGAGGAACACCACCAACGCGCACGACAGCACGACCGCGAGTCGGCGGACGCCCGGTCGCAGCAGGACCGGCACCTCGGAATGGGGCACGAGGCGGTGGCCGGGCCCAGGGCGGATCAAGGGAATCTGCGGCTGCCCACCGAGCGGCCGGCCACCACGCTTCTCGTCGCCTCGCCGGCTGTCGATCAGGTCGGTCGGCATCGTCTCGGTCGCGTCGTCGGGCGGGCGCCGACGACGACGGGAAATGATACCGGCCCAGGGACGGGGCGGCCCAGCGGGACCGACGTCCGCCCCGCCGGAGTCCCCACGGCGGCGGTACGGTGCAGTCGTGCGCGTCTGGATCGACCAGGATCTCTGCACCGGGGACGGCATCTGCACCGACCACTGCCCCGAGGTCTTCGTCATCCTCGAGGACGGCATCGCCTACGTCCGGGAGGACGGCGTCACGCTGAACGACCCCGGCGGTGCACGTTCACCCGCCCGGGTCCCGCTCCGCTACGAGCAGGTGGTCGTCGAGTCATCCGAACAGTGTCCGGGCGAGTGCATCTTCGTGGAGTTCGACGATCCGGCCGAGCTGCACGGGGCCGACGCCGGGCGATCTTCCTCGACGGATTAGGACCGACGGCCCGACCACCCGGGCCTCATGTGGTTCCTGGCGAGCCTCGGCGTGGCCGCCGAGGTGCTCGGCATCCTCCTGCCGTGGTCGCTCGGCCTCACCGAGACCGTCGACCCTCAGTTCACCCGGATCCTCTTCTGGTTCTCAGGTCACCCGATCGTCTACTTCTGGCTGCTGCCGGTCTACGTGTCGTGGTACCTGATGCTGCCCCGCATGGTGGGCGGCTCGATCTGGAGCGACGGCCTCACACGGATCGTGTTCCTCTCCTTCCTGGTACTCCTCCCGTCGGTGTCCACAACTAGTTCACTGACCCGGGTGTCGCCGCATCCTCGAAGACGATCCAGTGGGCGCTGACGTTCATGATCTTCTTTCCTTCGATGATCACGGTCTTCTCCGTCATCGCCGCACTCGAGCCGGGTGGCCGACGACGTGGGGGCCGTGGCCTGTTCGGTTGGATCCGACGTCTCCCCTGGGGAGAGCCTGCGGTCGCGGGCCAACTCCTGGCCGGCCTGGTGTTCATGCTCGGCGGATCGTCCGGCTTCGTGAACGCAAGCCACACCGTGAACCTCGAGGTGCACAACACCGCCTTCATCCCGGGGCACTTCCACCTGACCGTCGGCACCGGGGTCGCCCTGTCGGTGATGGCCATCTCGTACTGGTTGGTGCCGTACCTGACCGGTCACGCCCTCCGGTTCCATCGACTGGCGCTCGCGCAGGTGTGGCTGTGGACCGTCGGCGTGCTCGCCTTCTCCCGTGGCCAGATGATGGGCGGACTCGACGGCATGCCGCGGCGCACCCTCACGAGCGCCGCCCCCTACGCCGCCGACCATCCGAGCTGGGCGTTGGCGAACACCCTGACGGGCATCGGGGGATCACTGATGTTCGTGTCGGCCCTGCTGTTCTTCGTCGTGATCGTGGCGACGGTCCACAACCGTCGCCTCATCGGCGCCGAGACCCTCGAGATCCCGCTCACCGACATCCGCCACGGCGCCGACCCCTCGTGGGGAATCCTCGACCGTGTCGGCATCTGGGCGGCGATCGCGGTGGCGCTGTCGATCCTCGTGTACGGCGAGACGATCGCCCACTACCTGCCGCTGCAGTCCGTCGCCCGCGCCGTCAAGGTCTGGTGACGCCGGGCCTGCCGCACACCGGCAGCGTCAGATGACCCGTGCATCCCGGAGGGCCCTCACCTCGTTCGGGTCGTACCCGAGCGAGGTGAGGATCTCCTCCGTGTGCTCGCCGAGCTGCGGCGGGCGCATCCGGATCGTCCCCGGCGACGCCGACATCGACACGGGGAAGCGCGCCGTGCGGATCGGCTTTGCCGCGGTCGGGTAGGCCACCGGCTCGAGGAACCCGATCGCGTCGACGTGGTCGTCCTCGAGGACCTGCTGGGGCGTGTAGACGGGCCCGCCCGGCACCTTGTGCTCCTCCATGATCCGGAGGACCTCGGTGGTCGTGCGCGTGGCGCACCAGGCCCGCATCACGGCGGAGAGCTCCTCGCCGTTGTCGCCACGCAGCTCGTCGGTCTTGAACCGCTCGTCGTGCGCGAGCTCCGGTCGGCCGACCATCTCGCACCACCGTTCGAACTGGTAGTTCCCGATGACCAGACACATCACCCAGCCGTCAGCGGTGGGCACGGTGTCCGCCGGCCCGGAAGTCTGCCCACGGTTGAGCGTCGCGACCCGGTCGAGGCCGAGCAGGTCCTGTTCGATCACCGCGGCGTTCGTCATCGTGAGCGCTGTGCGCAACAGCGCCCCCTCAAGCACCTGCCCCTCACCCGCGAGGTCGCGGTGCCGCAGTGCCGCCATCGTCGCGAGCGCGGACAACGACGCCGTGCTGAAGTCGACGTAGGGAGCGAACGCCCGGGTCGGCTGCTCGGCGGTGCCGGAGAGGTGCAGGTTCCCCGACGCCGCCTGCGCGAGGCCGTCGAAGCCGACCTTGTCGCTCCACGGTCCTCCCGAACCGAAGGCGTTTACGGTCGTGAGGATGATGTCGGCCTTGATCGACCGAAGGGTCTCGTAGTCGAGGCCCATCTGTACGAGCGTGGGCGGCGGCAGGTTCGCGACCACGATGTCGGCGGAGGCGACGAGGCGACGCACGACCTCCCGCCCCTCCGCCTTCAGCGGGTTGAGCGTCAGACTCCGCTTGTTGCGGTTCACCTGCAGGAACATCGCGCCCATGCCGTCGTCCGTCACCGGCTGCACGACCCGGTCCTCACCGCCGTCGACGCGTTCGATGCGGATCACGTCCGCGCCGAGGTCACCGAGCAACGCGGCGCAGAACGGGCCGGCGATGTACCGACCGAAGTCGAGCACCCTTATCCCCTCGAGTACCCCGCCCATCTGGTCCCCCTCCTGTGGCGCGTAAGGTCGTGCCGCTCATTGTGCCAGCCGCCGGGAGACGGCGCGTGGCCGATGACCAGGCCACGGACGGGACCATGGACGGAACAAGCGACCCGCTCGGACGACTACCGCTCGCCGGCTCCCTCGCAGGGGTCGTGCTCGGCACCGTGGTCGGCGCGTCCTTCGCCGTCGACGTGCTCGCCGCAGGCTTCGCCACCGTGCTCCGACTGCTTCTCGCCACGAGCGTCGTCGGGCTCGTCGCCGCCGCCGCGACCGCTCGCCGACCCCGCGAGGAGCGGGTTGCCGCCGAGGTGGGGGTCGCACTCGCCCGCGCCACGACCGTCCTGTTGGTCGCGGTGGTCGTGGGCACCGTGCTCGACGCCGTCGCCCGGGTCGCCGAGGGAGGCGACATCACCTTCCGGGTGCTCGGCGCGGCACGCCTCGGTACGGTTGGGTTCACGCTCGGTTCGGTCGGCGCACTCGTCGTCGTGTGCACGCGCCACCTGCCCCGGCCCGACTGACACGAGCCCCACGACCCGCTCGGGACGCCTACGGTGAGGCGATGCCGCTCGACCCCGCCGCCGTCGCCGCCCTGACCGACCGCCTCCGTGCCGAGGTCGAGGACGGTCCGCTCGTCTCGGCCCAGCTCGCGCTCGGTCTGCACGGGGAGATCGTGCACGCCGAATGCTTCGGCGACACGACCCCGTCGACCCGCTACGTGATGTTCTCCGCCACGAAGCCCTTCGTCGCCGCCGCGATCTGGCAGGTGCTCGCCGAGGGCCTACTCCGGACCGAGGACCGTGTCGTCGAGCATCTGCCGTTCCTCGGCCAGGACGGTCCGACTGCTGCCGAGATGGCGACGGTCACCGTCGAACACGTCCTGCTGCACACCGCGGGGTTCCCCTACGCGCCGCTCGGCCCGGGCCGGTGGGAGACGACGGAGGGACGACGGGCGGCCATGTCCCGATGGCGACTGTCGTGGACGCCCGGAACCCGGTTCGAGTACCACCCGACCTCCGCGCACTGGGTCCTCGCCGAGTTGCTTGCAGCCCTCACCGGTCGGGATCACCGTGAGGTCGTGCACGATCGTGTGACGGCACCGCTCGGGCTGCCGCGACTGCTCGGTATCGCCGAGGGCGACCAGGACGACATCGCGGAGCTGCGCGCCGTCGGATCACCGGCGACGCCGGACGAGCTCGAGGCCACCTTCGGGGTCCGCGAACTCCCCGGCGGTGAGGTCACCGCGGAGACGCTCCTCGGCTTCAACGACCCGACCGCACGCGCCGTCGGCGTTCCTGGCGGTGGAGGGGTCGCGAGAGCGGTCGACGTCGCGGGGTTCTACCAGGCCCTCCTGCACGACCCGGCCGGGCTTTGGGACCCGGTCATGTTGCGGGACGTGACCGGGGTCGTGCGGAACCGGCTCCCGGATCCGCTCACGGGGACGCCGGCGAACCGATCCCTCGGCCTCGTCCTCGCCGGGGACGACGGGCGCTCCAACTTCCGCGGCATGGGGCGGACCGTCTCCCCCGCGGCCTTCGGCCACAACGGTGCGAAGGGGCAGCTCGCGTTCGCCGACCCGGCGACGGGGCTGAGCGTCGCCATCCTCACCAACGGGCTCGACCTCCACGAGGTCCGCCAGCCCCGGCGAGACAGCGCGCTCGCGAGTCTCGCCGGGCGGTGCGCGACCGCCTGATCGTCCGCCGTCAGCCGGCCGGAACGCAGCCCGGCTGCTGCTGACCTGCGTGGCAGAGCGACTCCAACAGTGCGGCGACCCGCAGGGTGTGGCGGTCGCGTCGGTGCGGCCCGACGACCTGCACGCCGATCGGCAGACCCGACGGGTCGAATCCGACCGGAACCGACGCCGCCGGGCACGAGGTCACGGTTACGCGCGAGCACGAGCGCATCCACTCGATGTACCCGTCCATCCCGACGCCGTCGACGACCGTGGGGTACTCCACGTCGACGGGGAAGGGGACGACCTGGCTCACCGGGGCGACCAGGACGTCGTACCGCTCGAAGAACGCGCCGATCCGGGCGTACACCTCGGTCCGGAGCCGTTCCGCCCGAGCCACGTCGACCCCCCGCAGCGCCCGCCCTGCAGCGATGTTGTCGCGCACCGTCGCCTTCATCCGGTACCCGTCGGTCTCCTCGAGAGCACCGAAGCCCAACTCGAACTGGAACGCCCGCAGCACCTCGAACGCGTCGTCGGCCCCCTCCCAGCCGGGATCGTCGACGGTCACCGACGCACCCGCCGCCTCGAGACGTCGTGCGGCGTCGAGCACCACCGAACGCACCGGTGCCTCGACGGGCAGACCACCCAGATCGGGACTCACCGCCACCCGCAGTCCCGCCGGGTCCGCCGGTCGCAGCGGCGGGCCGAAGAACGACCCGGGCGTCTCGAGACTCAGCGCCGCCCGAGGGTCCGGTCCGGCGAGCACCGAGAGCAACAGCGCCACGTCGTCGACACAGCGACCCATCGGCCCCTCGACCGCCAGGCTCCCCCAGCCCCACCGGGCCGGGTGCTGGGGCACGCGCCCCGGCGACGGCCGGAAGCCGACCACGTTGCAGAAGCTCGCCGGGTTCCGCAGCGAGCCCCCCATGTCGGAACCGTCAGCGAGCGCCACCATGCCCGTCCGCAGTGCGACCGCCGCTCCGCCGGAGGAGCCGCCGCATGTGCGGCCGAGGTCGTAGGGGTTCCGGGTGACCCCGAAGACGGTGTTGAAGGTCTGCGATCCGGCCCCGAACTCCGGCGTGTTCGTCTTGCCGATCGTGATCGCCCCCGCGGCCCGCATGCGCGCCACGATGAGAGCGTCCGTGTCGGGGACGAAGTTCGCGAAGATCGGCGAGCCGAACGTCGTGCGGATCCCCGCGGTGAGGGCGAGGTCCTTGTGGGCCACCGGCAGCCCGTGCAGCGGCCCGGTGGGACCGCCACGCACGAATGCGTCGTCTGCGGCCCGGGCCGCACGCCGGGCCTCGTCGTCGACCCGGGTCACCATGGCGTTGAGCAGCGGATCGACGGCGTCGATTCGGGCGAGGTGCGCCTCGAGCACCTCCGTCGCGGAGACCGCCCCGGTCCGGAGGAGCCCGGCGAGGGCGACGGCCGATCCGTCACACAGCGAAGCCACGCCGGCAGGGTACTCGGCGGGCACGGCGGCCGACCTAGGGTTGGCGCGGCCCGACGGCGGGCGGGACGAAGGGGGCACGGTGGCGGGAGCACTCGAGGGGATGCGGGTCGTCGACCTGAGCCAGTACGAGGCCGGACCGTCGTGCGGCCAGTACCTCGGGTGGCTCGGCGCCGACGTCGTGAAGGTGGAATCCCCCGACGGCGAACCCGGACGACGCCTGTTCGCGGCGGATCCGGATCAGGACAGCCAGTACTTCCTCAACTTCAACGCCAACAAGCGCTCCCTCGCCGTCGATCTGAAGAACCCCCAGGGGCGGGACGTCTTCCTCCGGTTGATCGACACCGCGGACGTCCTCGTGGAGAACCAGGGACCGGGCGTGATGGAACGTCTCGGGCTCGGGCACGAGGAACTCCTCGCCCGGAACCCGCGGCTCGTCTACGCCCGGATCAAGGGGTACGGACTCTCCGGCCCGTACGCGGAGTACAAGAGCTTCGACCAGCTCGCACAGGCCGCCTCCGGCGTGATGTCCCTCACCGGGGAGGTCGACGGACCGCCGATGCGACCGGGTGCGACCGTCGGCGACACCGGCACCGGCGTGCACACCGCCCTTGCGATCGTCTCGGCGTACGTGCAGCAGCAGCGGACCGGACGTGGACAGCTCGTCGAGCTCGCCATGCACGAGGTCATGACGATGTTCACGCGGACGACGACGGCGCAGCACTGGGGACCCGACGCTCCGCCGGCACCGCGCGCCTCGCGCTCCGACGCCCCGCCGGCCGGGCTCTACCCGACCCGAGGCGGGGGCCCGAACGACTACGTCTACCTCGTGTTGGCGAACCGCCCGATGTGGGAGCAGCTCTGCCGGTCGATCGGGCGGCCGGACATCCTCACCGACCCACGGTTCGCCACCGGACGGGCCCGCGCCGAGAACGCTGACGAGCTCCGCACCGAGATCGGCGCGTGGTTCCTCGAGCACACCAAGACCGAGGCGATGCAGATCCTCGGCGAGGCCGGGCTCCCCTGTTCGGCGACGTTCGCATCGAACGAGGTGTTCGCCGACCCGCACCTGCGGGCACGCGGCTTCGTCCACGAGCTCGAGGACCCGGTGCGGGGGGACGTGCTCCTGCTCGGCAACCCGTTGCGTCTCGCCGACAACGAGGTCGAGCTTCGCCTGCCGCCGCGCCTCGGCGAGCACACCGAGGAGATCCTCCGGACCGACCTCGGCCTCGACGACGCGACCGTCGCCGCGCTGCGTGCCGACGGCGCAGTGGGCTGACGACGACACCGGGACCGACCGGCACGCCAACGGGTACCGTTCGACGGGGAGGTCGCCATGCAGTCGTTCGTGGACAAGGTCGCCGTGGTCACCGGCGCGGGCTCCGGCATCGGTCGAGGCCTCGCCGTCCGGTTCGCGCATGAGGGGTGTCGGGTGGTGCTCGCCGACGTCGAGGCCGAGCCGCTCGCCGGCACGGCGGCGCTCGTCCGAGACGCGGGCGCCGAGGCGCTCGAGGTCGTCACGGACGTCACCGATCTCGCCGCCGTGACCCGACTCGCGGAGGCGACGATCGAGCGGTTCGGCGCCGTGCACATCCTGTGCAACAACGCCGGCGTCGGCGGGGGCGGCCGCATCGCCGAGAGCCAGCTCGTCGACTGGCAGTGGGTGCTCGGGGTCAACCTCTGGGGTGTCGTCCACGGCACGCACGTGTTCCTCCCGCTCCTCGAGGCGAGCGGGGAGGAGGGTCACATCGTGAACACGGCGTCGATCGCCGGCCTCATGGCCGGGCCGGGGATCGGGCCCTACAACGCGTCCAAGTTCGCCGTCGTCGGGCTCAGCGAGACGTTGTTCCACGAGCTCGCCGACGCCGGGTCGAAGATCGGGGTGTCGGTGCTCTGCCCGGGCTACGTGCGAACGAACATCGCGACCTCGCAGCGCAACCGGCCGGAGCACCTCCGACGCGAGCACAAGGCGTCGACCGGCGCTCGGCGCACCAACGACGGCATCGCCTCCGGAGTCTCCGGCGGCCTCGAACCCGACCAGGTCGCCGAGCTCGTCGTGCACGGCATCCGCAGCGACCACTTCTGGATCGTCACCGACCGTGACCTGC
>VGBO01000046.1 GCA_016870475.1 Actinomycetota bacterium
GCCGGTCTCGGGGTCGGGGAACAGGCAGTCCGCCGCGTGGTGGTGTTGCAGGTCGAAGACGCGGGCGACCGACCGGGCGGCGCCTTGCGTCTGCGGGTGCGTCGTCGCATCGTCGACACGGTCGTTCCCGAGGTAGAGGCGGCGGCGGCTGCACGAGAGGTGTGCGAGGTACTGCTCGCCGGTTCGTGCGCCCTCCGTTTCCTCCCGTTCCCTCATGTGTCGCCGTACCGGCATCGTACGGCAGCGGGTCGCCGTCCGACACGCCGTGCCGCCGACGTGGCGAGGGGCTAGAACCTCACCATGGTGCTCTCCTCGCGGGCCTTCGACGTCGTCGATGACGACGACGCCCAACGCCTGTACCGCGACCGCGGTTGGACCGACGGCCTGCCCGTCATCCCGCCGACCGCGGCGCGCATCGAGGCGATGCTCGCCTGGTCGGGCCACACGCCCGACACCGTCATCGGTGTCGAACCGGTGAAGCAGCGTCCCCTCACGGCGGAGAAGGTTGCGGTCAATGCGGTCCTCGCCGGCTGCCTGCCACCGGACTTCCCCGTGGTCGTCGCCGCGGTCGAGGCGCTGTGTCGCCCCGAGGTACTCGTGCACGGGGCGACCGCATCGACGGGCGGCTGCGCGATCCTGATCGTCGTGAACGGCGAGGTCCGCCGCCAGCTCGGCATGTCGTCGGCACACTCGGTCCTGTCGAGCCCGGACAGGGCGTCGATCTGCATCGGTCGTGCCGTGCGCCTCGTGCTCCGCAACTTGCTCGAGGTCCGCCCCGGCGAGCTCGACCGGTCGACGCTCGGCCATCCCGGGAAGATCTCCTGGGTCGTCGCCGAGGACGAGGAAGGCCTCGACGGCTGGGCACCGCTCGCCACCGAACGCGGGATCCCGGCCGGAGTCTCGGCGGTGACGGTCTTCGCGGCGTCGGGACCCCGCCAGATCATGAACGAGTGGACCACCGACCCCGAGGAGGTGGCGACGACGATCGTCGCCGAGATCCGGGCGACGATGCTGCACTACTCGATCTGGGCGGGAAACTACGCTGTCGTGGTGCCACCGCAGCTCCGCTCGGTCTTCCATGCCGCCGGGTGGTCGAAGGCACGCCTCCGTTCGTTCGTGTACGATCATGCGATCGTGCGGCGTGCCGACTGGGAGGCGGTCGGCAAGGCGGCCGTCGTCTCCGACCGGAACCGGGACACCGAGTATCGGGCGCTGCCGTCACCCGACCACCTGCTCGTCATCGGCGCGGGTGGCGAGGCGGGCGGATTCGCAGCGGTGATCCCGCCGTGGCTCGGCCCGAAGTCGGCGGCGACGACGGTGCCGATCGGCGTGTGCGTGGACTGTTGAGCGTGGAGAGGACACCCCGATGGCGATGACCGTCTACGACCCCGGATTCGAGGCCGACGAGCGTGTCGTCGCGCTCCCCGAACGCCCGCGCACGCTCGTGGGCGCGACCGTCGGGATCATCTCGAACGGCAAGGCGAACACCCGACCGTTCTTCGACCACCTCGAGCGGCTGCTGCGCGAGGAGTGGGGGGTCGCCGAGGTCGTCCGCCGTACGAAGTCGAACTACTCCGCACCGGCCGAGGCGGCGCTCATCGACGAAGCGGCGACGTGGGCGGCGCTGTTCGCCGGGGTCGGCGATTGAGGGAGCTGCTCGTCGTGCAGTTTGCACGACGCCGTCAGCGGTGAGCTCGCCGGTACGCCCGCAGTCGGGGTGATGACCACCGGGTTCGTCGACGCCGCAGAGCTCATGGCCTCGGCCCTCGGTGTGCCGGGCTACCGGTTCGCCGTCATCGACCATCCGATCTCGAACGCGTCCGACGACGCGCTCGAGGCACGTGCCCGGGCGACGCTCGCGCAGGCACGCCCGTTGTTGCTGCGGGCAGACGGACCACGTGGCCGAGCGGCCCGACGACGGACGGGGGACCATGGCACGGATGCGTCCGGACGAGGCCGAGATCATCGGCTGGATGACGTCGCTGTCGAACTGGGGGCGATGGGGTGACAGCGACCAGCTCGGCACGCTGAACCTCGTCACCCCCGAGCACCGGCGTCGTGCCGCAGCGCTCGTGCGGGAGGGGGTCACCGTCTCCTGCGCATGGGGACATCCGCCGAGGCCCCCAGCCCGGGGTCACGATGGAGACGCAGCGCCTGATGATCGCCACCGGACAGGGGGCGACGGAGGAGGGGCGGCGACCGTCGCTGCTCCACAGCGACCGGGCGGACGCGGCGCTCGAGTTCGTCGGCCTCGTCTTCCACGGGTACGCGGTCACCCACATCGACAGCCTCGCCCACGTGTTCTGGGACGGCAAGCTCTACAACGGCCATCCGGCCGCGATGGTGAACGACCTCCAGGGCGCCCGTGTGCTCGACGTGTTGCCGCTGCAGGACGGCGTGGTCACCCGCGGGGTCCTGCTCGACGTCGCCCGGGCGAAGGGCGTCGATGCGCTCGGCCACGACGACCCGGTCTTCCCCGAGGACCTCGAGGAGGCGGAACGCCTAGCGGGCGTCACGGTCGGTGAGGGCGACGTGTTGTTCCTGCGCACCGGCGAGAGCGGCCTGCGTCGCCGCGACTCCCGGGGCTACGACCCGCACCGCCCGCGTTCGGGGTTCCAGGCCGCGTGCCTGCCGTGGCTGCGCGAGCGAGGTGTGGCGATGCTCGGGTCGGACGTCGCGCAGGACCACCTGCCGTCCGGCTACCCGACGATGACCCAGCCCGTCCACGTCGTCGGCATCGTCGCGATGGGGCTGTGGCTGATCGACAACTGCCAGCTCGAGGACCTCGCTGCGGCGTGCGAACGCTTCGGCCGTTGGGAGTTCCTCCTCAACGTCGCTGCGCTGCGCCTGCACGGCGTGACCGGCAGCCCCGTGAACCCCGTCGCCGTGTTCTGACCGCTCGCCGACCCGGCGCCGGGCCGCTCCTATGATCCGCTCCGGACCAAGGGGGTGGGGCGTGGGACGTCTCGGCGGGAAGGTGTGCATCGTCACGGGCGGAGCCCGTGGACAGGGTGGTGCGGAGGCGGCGCTGTTCCGGCGCGAGGGTGCCGAGGTGGTGATCACCGATGTGTTGGAGGAGGGCGTCCAGCTCGCCGCGTCCATCGGGGCGACGTTCGTCCGCCATGACGTGCGCTCGGAGGAGGAGTGGGCCGAGGTGGTCCGCCAGACCGTGGAGCGTCACGGCCGGGTCGATGTGCTCGTCAACAACGCCGGCATCTACGAGCGGGGCAAGCTGCTCGACACGTCGGTCGAGCAGTTCCGCCGGATCGTCGAGGTGAACCAGGTCGGCGTTTTCCTCGGGATGAAGTCGGTCGCGCCGCAGATGATGGAACAGCGCAGCGGTTCGATCGTGAACATCTCCTCGATCGCGGGCCTGCTCGGCGCGGCGAACGCGATCGCGTACGGGGCGTCGAAGTTCGCCGTTCGCGGCATGACGAAGGCGGCGGCGCTCGAGCTCGCCCGGCACGGCGTCCGGGTGAACTCGATCCACCCGGGGATGATCGAGACGGCGATGATCCACGAGGTGACCGGACACAACGACGACCGGCACGACCGCATGGCCCGCGGTGTTCCGTTGGGCCGACCCGCCGAGCCGGAGGAGGTGGCCGACCTCGCGCTCTACCTGGCGTCCGACGAGAGCCGCTACTGCACCGGTTCGGAGTTCGTGATCGACGGCGGGGTCACCGCCGGCTGAGTGGAGTTCGAACGGCGACTTGATTCCTGACCATTCCGGTCGGCATTATTGTTGACGAACCCAGTCGGGTTTGTCAGCTTTCCGAGGAGTCGCCATGGACCACTTCCCCGTCATCGCCTCCGGTTTTGAGGCGCCGACCACCATCTGGCCGTTCTCCCGGCCCTGGCGGCGCCCTCAGCGCCCCGGGCCGGGGGCGGCGTAGACGGCGACCTCCCCCACCACACGCACCCCGACCCGGTCACCGGGCCGCGGCAACAGCGGCGGTGCCCAGCGTGCGTCGACCTCCGTGCCGTCGTCGAGGTGGAGGCGCACGAGCCCGTCGTGGCCGAAGTACGTCGTCTCCCCCGCCGTTGCGCCGACGCCGTCCGCCGAGGGGACGATCTGCTCCGGCCGCACGACCACCGTGAGGAACGACCCGGAGCTCGCACCCGGCGGCACCGATCCCGGAACCACCGCTCCGAGCGCGCACCGGACCACGTCACGGTCGAGCTCGCCCGGCAGCACGACCGCCTCGCCGAGGAAGCGGGCGACCTCGATCGACGCCGGAGCCCGGTAGAGCTCGATCGGCTCCCCGCACTGCGCGACACGGCCGTTCAGCAGCACGCCGACCCGGTCGGCGGTCGACAACGCCTCCTCCTGATCGTGGGTGACGAACACCGCGGTCGCCCCCGCTGCCCGCAACGCCCCCACGACCTCGTCGCGGACCTTCGCCCGCAACGCCGTGTCGAGCGCCGAGAACGGTTCGTCGAGCACCACCAGGCTCGGGTTCGGGGCGAGCGCCCGGGCGAGCGCCACCCGCTGCTGCTGTCCACCCGAGAGCTGATCCGGTCGGGCATCGGCCCGATCGGCGAGACCGACGAGCTCGAGGCAGGCGCGGATCCGCTCGGTCGACGCCGCACCCCGCGGGAGCCCGAACCCGACGTTGCGACGCACGTCGAGATGCGGGAACAGCGCGCCCTCCTGGGGGACCACGCCGACCCGACGACGTTCCGGTGGCACGTCGGTGCCCTCGCCGGCGACCCGGACCCCGCGCACCGTCACCGTTCCCGCATCGGGATGTTCGAAGCCGGCGACGATCCGCAGCAGCGTCGTCTTCCCGCAACCGGACGGACCGAGCACCGCGGTGATCGACCCGGCGGGCACGACGAGGTCGACACCGTCGAGCACGCGACGGTCACCGAAGGACTTCCGGAGACCACGCACCTCGAGCACCGGCGCCGTGTCGTGGGTCGCCTCAGCCGACATGCCCACCATCCTCGCGCCCGCGCACGAGCAGGAGCCCACTCAGCAGCGCCGTGGGCACGGCGGCGACGACGAGCAGCGTGAGGGCGAACGGCGCGGCGGCGGAGTAGTCCGACAGCGTCGTGTGACCCCACAGCCGCGTGGCGAGCGTCTCCGTGCCGGTCGGTCGCAGCAGCAGTGTGATCGGCAGTTCCTTCATGGTGGCGAGGAACACGAGTGCCGTGCCCGCGGCGATCCCCGGACGCGCCGCGGGCAGGGTGACCCGCCACCAGGCACCGGACCGGGACGTGCCGAGCGACCGGGCGATGTCCTCGAGCCGCTCCGGGACGGCCTCGACCGCCGCACGGACCGAGCCGACGAGCAGCGGCAGGAACGCCACGACGTATGCGAGCGCCAGCAACGGCAGCTCCTGGTACACCGGCCGCAGGAGGCGCACCCCGACGTAGACCATCGAGATCGCGAGCACGATGCCCGGCAGGGTGTGCGCCACGTACGTCGCCTGCTCGAGCCGACGGGCGATCCAACCGCGGTAGCGGGCGGCGAGCAGGCCGACCGGCAACGCGGCGACCGCGGTGACGAGCGCCGCGATCGCCGACACGCCGACGGTCGCCCACAGCGCCGAGAACACCTCACCGAACGCGACGGCCTCACCACCCCGCCACAACGACCACGACACGACCGACACGACCGGGAAGGCGAGTGCAACACCGAGCACCACCACGACGAAGACCGCTGCGGGTCCGGTCGCCCGCCCGAGTCGTACCGGCCGACCGCGGCGCGCGGCCCCTCCGCCCACTCGGCTCGCGTCGACGCGGCCACGGGCGATCCCCTCGGCGGTCACGAGCACGATCGACACGGCGACGAGCACGACCGACAGGAGCGCCGCCCGGGTCGGGTTGAACCCGGCGCGGTACGCGCCGTACACGACCCAGGTGAACGCCTCGTACCGCATGGTCGCAACGGCGCCGAAGTCCATGTAGGCGTACTGGGCGACGAGCAGGGCGCCGGCGAGCACGGCCGGGCGAGCCTGGCGGAGGGTGAGCCCGACCGCGATGCGCCCCTCGCCCCACCCGAGCGAACGGGCGATCTCCTCCTGCGCCGGGTCGATGCGCCCGAGCGCGGCCACGACCGGGAGGTAGACGTAGGGGTAGGACGTGGCGACGAGCACGAGCGCCGCACCCCAGAACCCTGCGATGGAGGGATCCCACGAGACCCACGCGAACGCCGACAGGTACGACGGCACGGCGAGCGGCATCGCGAACGCCACGCGCAGCACCCGCCGTCCGGGCAGATCGCTCCGGGCGACGATCCACGCCGCCGCTGCCCCGACGAGGACCGTCGCAAGGGTCACGAACCCGGCGAGCGCCGTGCTGCGCACGACCAGGTCGACCGTTCGACGCTGTGCGACCTCCTCGATCGCGGGGCCCCACCCGCGGTCGAGCGCCTGGTCGACCAGGTACCAGATCGGCGCGAGCGCGACCAGCGCGACGACGACCGTCGGGCCGAGCAGCTGCCAGGGCGGCAGCTCGACCCGTCGGCGGCGCGCACGGGAACCCGTGGCGACGGCGGTCGTCATGCCGGCGTCACTTCGTGAGCAGCCCCACGGAGGTGAGCAGCTCCTGCGTCTTCTCGATCGACTCGAGGTCGGCGAGGTCGATCTTCGGCGGTCGGAGCGATGCAAGCGTCGGCAGGTCGGACGCCTGTGGCACACCGGTCCGGAGCGGGTACTCGAAGGTGGTCGTGGCGAAGTACGACTGCGACTCCTCGTTCAGCAGGAACCGGACGAATGTCTGAGCGGCGACGGCGTTGTCGCTCGACGCGAGCACCGCTGCGCCGGCGACGTTCACGAGCCCCCCCGGATCACCGGGTGCGAGGTACACGTTCTTCGCCACGACCTTCGCGGCGCCTTCAGCGGCGATCTTCTCGTACAGGTAGTAGTGGTTCACGAGGCCCATCGCGATCTCGCCCTTGTCGACCGCGTCACGCACGGCGCCGTTCTTCTCGTAGGCCTTCGGCTGCTGCGCCGCGAAGGCGGTCAGCCAGGTCTTCGCTCCCTCCTCACCACGAAGCACCCGCAGCGCGGTCACGAAGGACTGCCACGAGGCGTTCGTCGGCGCGTACCCGAGGCGTCCCTTCCACGCCGGGGCGAGCAGGTCGTCGATCGTCTTCGGCGGGTTCGGTGCGAGCGTCGGGTTCACCACGAGCACCCGGACCCGACCGCTGGTCCCGACCCACGTGCCGTCGGTCGCCCGGTAGGCGGGGTCGACGACGTCGAGCAGGCCTTTCGCCGGGAGCGTCCGCAGCAGACCGGCGCCGGCCACCGCACCGAGCGCGCCGGCGTCCTGGGAGAAGAACACGTCGGCGGGGCTCGCCTTGCCCTCGGTGAGGATCTGGGCGGCGAGCGCCCCTGAGTCGCCGGCGCGGAGCTCGACCGTCACCCCCGTCGCCGCGGTGAACCGGTCGATGACGGGCTTCACGAGCTTCTCGGTCCGGCCGCTGTAGACGGTGATGGTCCCGGTCGGGGTCGCCGTCGCGTCGTCGATCGTCGACGCCGTGGCGGACGCCGAGCTCGACTCCGAGGACGAGGAGCCGCCGCACGCGGCGAGAGCTGCGGCGAGGAGGGCGAACACTGCGGCGGTTGCGCGGGCGGATGGGCGATGGGACATGGTTTTCCTTGGGAACAGGTTAGGTCGGCGCGGCAGTCAGCGTTTGTTAGGCATTCCTAATACCCTGCCGTAGGCGTGTCAACCCGATGCGCCGTGTCGGCCGGGCCCCTACGCTCGTCGCAGCGGCCGGGGGGACGACGGCCGCCGAAGGGGAGGGGACCATGGCAGGACTTCCGTTGGTGGACGTGCCCATCGTCGGGTACGGCGACGCCGAGGCGGCGATGGTCGACTACCGGCTCGAAGGCGAAGCGCGGGCCCGCGCCCTCGGCAACCGCGGTCCCCTGCGCGTCGACGCCCAGGGGCGCGTCGACCCGGCCATCGTCGAGGCCTACCGGACCCACGGGTTCTACGTGTTCGAAGGTGTCATCGGCCGCGACGAGCTCGACGATATCGAACGCGACGTGGTCGACCTCCTGCACCGGGCCCCCGCCGGACCGAAGCAGCGCCACACCGTCGACGGCACCCCGTCCTTCGACGCCGAGACCACCGGCAACAACGTCGTCTGGGTCCGACCGCTCTCCGACCCGCTCGGCGGAACGGCCGCCCTGAACGGGCGACACCCCTCCAAGATGCTCGAGCCGACACCGCCGGAGGGGGCTCCCGAGTTCGTGCTGCAGCTCGTGCTCGGTTCGCTCCAGTACTCCGACGCCTGTCTCCGCCTGTACGGGCACCCGGACCTGCTCGCGTTCGCCGCGGCCGTGCACGGCGACGACTTCGCCCCCTTCAACGAGGCGATCTGGATCAAGCAGGCCGGACTCGGCGGGTCGGTCGCCTGGCACCAGGACGGCTGGACCCACTGGGACGCCCCCGACCTCGACGCCGACACCCACGGCTTCAACTTCATGGCGCAGCTCTACGGGTGCACCGCCGCGAACGGGCTCTGGGTCGTCCCCGGCTCGCACCGACGCGGCAAGGTCGACATCGCGGCGATGGTCGCGGCCGCCGGCTCCGACCGCCTACCCGACGCCGTGCCGATCGTGTGCGACCCGGGCGACATCGCCGTCACCAACCGCCAGGCCGTGCACGGGTCGTTCGCGAACACGTCGCCGAACCCCCGGGTGACCATCAACTTCGGGTTCCACCGGCGCGCGTCGGTGCTCGGCGTCCGCTCCGGCGGGGTGCACAACGACGTGTCCGTCTACGACGAGGACCGCATCGACCGGCGTTCGCAGGCGATCGCCTACGGCATCGACGCGCGCAGCCAGCGGTTCCCCGCTGAACGTCGCTTCGTCTACGCGCCGTTCGCAGGTCGCGAGGACCGGTTCAGATTCGGCGCCGATACCTGGACCGCCCTGCGGGACTACAACCTCGACGACCTCGGCATCTGACACCGAAACCGCCTGCTCCGCCGTAACGAGACGACGGGACCGGTCGGTAACGTGATCGTGATGTCGTCAGTTCGCTCCAGCGGTCGTGTCATCGGCACGGTGGTGACCGCCGCGCTGCTCGCCTCGATCGCGGTCACGGCGAGCCCCCGCGCCCCGCGCGCCGCCGCCCAGACGACACCGTCGACCGCAGTGCCCGAGGTCGACACCTCCGGCGCGATCCCCTTCGCGGATGGCGAAGTGCTCGTGAAGTACCGCTCGAACCGGTCCGAGGTGACGAAGGAACAGGTGCGTTCCTCCGTCGGTGCGACCGGGGCCACCACGGTCTCACCGCAGGCGACCGACGTCGAGAAGCTCGAGCTCCCCGCCGAGGTGAGCGTGGCCGAGGCCGTCGCGACCCTGCGCACCGACCCGAACGTCGCGGCGGTCGAACCGAACTACCGCTACGAGCGGTTCGTCACCTCGAACGACAACCGGTTCGGCGACCTGTGGGGCATGCAGGGGACGACCTCCTCGCCGGCGAACACCTACGGCAGCCGGGCCGCCGATGCATGGGCCGCAGGGCGAACCGGTTCGTCGAGCGTCCACGTCGTCGTCATCGACGAAGGGATCGATGTCGGCCACCCCGATCTCGCCGCCAACATCTGGACCAACCCCTACGAGATCGCCGGCAACGGGATCGACGACGACAACAACGGCTACATCGACGACGTCAACGGATGGGACTTCGCGCAGGATGACAACGTCGTCACGGCGACCGGCGACTCGCACGGGACGCACGTCGCCGGGACGATCGGCGCCGTCGGCGGCAACGAGATCGGTGTCGCCGGCGTGAGCTGGGACGTCACGCTGATCTCCGCACGGTTCCTCGGCAGCGGGCCCTACGGCGGCTGGACGACCTCCGCCATCGCAGCGATCGACTACGCCACCGACCTGAAGGTCCGGCACGGCATCAACATCGTCGCCACGAACAACTCCTGGGGCGGCGGCGGCTACTCGAGCCTTCTTCTCGACGCGATCGAGCGCGGCGGCGACGCAGGGATCCTGTTCGTCGCTGCCGCCGGCAACGGTGGTGAGGACGGCGTCGGCGACGACAACGACACCCAGATCGCCGACACCGCCACCAGCAACCCGCCGTACCCGGCGAACTACACCTGCACCCGTGGCGGCACCCGTTCCTACGACTGCGTGATCGCCGTCGCCGCACTCAAGAGCAACGGCACGCGCGATTCGTACTCGAACTACGGCGCGACCACGGTCGACCTGGGTGCGCCGGGCACCAGCATCGTCTCGACCGTGGATCGCAGCACCGGATCGGAGTACGCCACCAAGATCGGGACCTCGATGGCGACACCGCACGTCACCGGGGCGATCGCGTTGTGCGCATCGCTCGGCACCTCCATCGGTCCGTCCGCCGTCCGCTCGCTGCTCATGTCCACCACCGTGGCGACCCCGTCGCTCAGCGGGATCACGGTCACCGGTGGGCGTCTCGACGTCGGGGCCTTCACGTCGCAGTGCGCCGCAGTGCCCCCGACGCCCTACACCTGCTCGGCCGCGACCTACGCCTGGGACGACATCGTCGGCACGGGAACACAGCGGGTTCTCGCCGACGATGCCGCCGTCGAGGTCCCGGTTGGATTCACCTTCAGCTTCTACGGCGTCAACCGGTCGACCGCGTGGGTGGGTTCGAACGGCCTCCTCGGACTCGCCGAGGCGCCGTTCCCCGCCGCCTTCACCGCCGGCAACGACCCGGTACCGTCGCCATCCCCGGCGAACGGCGCAGCGTTCGCCTACTGGGACGACCTCGACCCGAGCGTCGGTGGTTCGGTGTGGACCCGTACCCTCGGTTCTGCCCCGAACCGTCGTTTCGTCACGACCTGGAGCGACGTCCCGCGTTGGGTCCAGTCCGGACCGGCGAGTGGTGGCGTCACGTTCCAGGCCGTGATCTGGGAATCGACCGGCGCACTGACGTTCCGCTACCAGGACACGGCGTTCTCGGACGGGTCGTACCCGACGACGTATGACAACGGGGCGTCGGCCACCATCGGGGTCGAGGCACCGTCGGGGACGGTCGGCACCCAGGTTTCGTTCAACACGGCGACCCGGGCCGCGAGCACGGCGGTCACCTGCGGCACGACACTCCCGCCGACGATCACGACGACCTCCGTGCCGAGCGCGTCTCGCGGCGTCGCCTACAGCACCACGCTCGTCGCGAGCGACGGCGTCGCACCGGTCGTCTGGTCGATCCCGTCCGGCACGCTGCCCGCGGGTCTGTCGCTGAGCACCACCGGCGTCCTCGCGGGAACGCCGACGACGCCCGGGACCACGACCGTGACCGTCGCCGCGACGGACGCGATCGAGCGGTACGACGAGCAGGTGCTGTCGATCACGGTCAACCCGCTGTTCGGCATCGTGCAGTCGTCGCTGCCGACGGCGACCAGGAACAGCGCGTACACCACCACCCTCACAACCCTCGACGGAACCACGCCGGTGTCCTGGGCCGTCATCGGCGGCGCCCTCCCCGCCGGGCTGACGCTGGCCACCAACGGGACCATCTCGGGGACCCCGACGTCGGCGGGCTCCTCCTCGGTCACGATCCGGGCAACCGACGCCGCGGCGGCCACGGCGTCACGCACCTTCAGCCTCACCGTCGCTCTCGACGGTACGCCTGCGTCGCGCTACATCACCTCGACCTACCAACTCTTCGTCGGCCGTCCGGCGACGACCGCTGAGGTGTCGACCTGGTCGCCGACCGTGCAGGCCGGGAACCGCTACCCGCTGACGAGCGCGCTCGCCGTGTCCGATGGTTGGGCGGGGTATGAGATCGATCAGCTGTACCAGATCGTGTTGGGGCGTGGCGCCGACCCGTCAGGTCGGGCGTACTGGGTGTCGCAGGTCGCTGCGGGAGTGCGGCTCGAGACGATCGCGACCTTCTACTACGGGGGTCCGGAGTACTACAGCGCGAACGGCAGCACCCCGGCCGGATACGTGACCGCCCTCTACGAGGACATCCTGCGCCGCCAACCCGACCAGTCCGGACTCAACTTCTGGGTTGGGATGCTGAACTCCGGGGCGCTCGACCGGTACGGGGTCGCCGCGAGCTTCTACGCGTCGATCGAGTCCCGTCGTGACCGGGTGAACCGCCTGTACCTGCGCATCCTCGGACGTGGGCCCGACCCCGGCGGGTGGGACTACTGGGCCGGCCAACTCCTCACCACCGGCGACGTCGCCCTCGCCGTCCTCCTCGCCGGCTCCGACGAGTACTACACCCGTACCGCCAACGGCGGCTGAGCGTCCTGCTCCCGTCTGCCAGAATCGCCCGAGTCGTCCGAAGGGGGTCGGGGAGATGAAGGCACGTGCTGCGGTGTTCCGTGAGGTGGGCGGCGAGCTGTCGATCGAGGAGATCGACGTCGCGGACCCCGTGCCGAACGAGGTCCGCCTGCGCACCTCGGCCTGCGGCGTGTGCCACTCCGACCTGCACTTCATGAAGGGGTCGATCGGCGGCCGGGTGCCGACCGTCCCCGGCCACGAACCGGCCGGCGTCGTCGAGGCCGTCGGCTCCGACGTCCGATCGGTGCAGGTGGGTGACCACGTCATCGCGTGCACGTCGGTGTTCTGCGGGGCGTGCAAGCAGTGCATCCTCGGCCGGCCGTGGTTGTGCAGCGACCGTCGGGCCACGATGCGGCCCAAGGGTGCACCGCCCCGCCTCTCGGTCCGCGGCGAGGAGCTCTACCAGTTCGCCGACCTGTCCGGGTTCAGCGAGGTCATGCTCGTGCACGAGCGGGCCGTCGTGAAGATCGACGACGACATCCCGCTCGACCGGGCGTCGCTCGTCGGTTGCGGGGTCACCACCGGGGTCGGGGCTGCGCTGAACACGGCGCAGGTCACCCCCGGGTCCTCCGTCGCCGTCATCGGCTGCGGTGGGGTCGGCATGTCCGTCATCCAGGGAGCCCGCATCGCCGGGGCCCGCCAGATCATCGCCGTCGACGTGGTCCCGACGAAGCTCGACGCGGCCCGACACTTCGGTGCCACGCACACGCTGCTCGGTACGGACGGCGACGTCGTGAAGAACGTGAAGAAGCTGTCGGCGGGCGGAGTCGACTTCTCCTTCGACGCCGTCGGGAACGCGACGCTCGCGGCGCAGTGCTTCTACATGCTCGCCCCGCGCGGCAAGGCCACCGTCGTCGGTGCCATCCCCGCCGGCCAGCGCATCGACCTCGAACCGGGTGGCCTCTACGTCGAGCGCACGCTCACCGGATCGATCATGGGCTCGAACCGGTTCCACATCGACGCACCCCACTATCTCGAGCTCTACCGCCAGGGGAAGCTCGATCTCGACGCCATGGTCTCGGCGCGGGTCACCCTCGACCAGGTCGACGACGCGCTCGCCGCCATGGAACACGGTGAGGTCACCCGTTCGGTGATCGTTTTCGACTGATGCCCGAGACCGAGAACGTCGCCGCACGCCCCGCAGAAGTCCACGACGTCGACGTCGACGTCGTCGTCGTCGGCGCCGGGTTCGCCGGCATGTACCTCGTCGTCCGCTGCCGTGCCGCAGGGCTCTCCGTCGTCGTGCTCGAGGCGGGCACCGACGTCGGGGGCACGTGGTACTGGAACCGCTACCCGGGGGCACGCTGCGACGTCGTGTCGATGGAGTACTCCTACTCCTTCTCCTCCGAGCTCGAACAGGAGTGGGACTGGACCGAGGCGATGGCCGCGCAGCCGGAGATCCTCCGCTACGCGCGCCACGTCGCCGACCGCTTCGACCTCCGACGTGACATCCGGTTCTCGACCCGGGTGACGAGCGCGGCGTTCGAGGAGTCCGCCGACCGCTGGACGGTGCGAACCGACCGTGGTGACCGCATCACCGCCCGCCACTGCGTGATGGCGACCGGTTGCCTCTCCGCCGCGAACCTGCCCGACATCCCCGGCCGGGACACCTTCACCGGGCGGCTGCTCCACACGGGGAACTGGCCCAAGGAGCCGGTCGACCTGAGCGGCCGGGTGGGGGTCATCGGCACCGGCTCCTCGGGCGTGCAGGCGATCCCGGTGATCGCCGAGGAGGCGGCACACCTGACGGTGTTCCAACGCACGCCGACGTTCACGTTCCCGGCGAACAACCGGCCGATGAAGCCGGAGATCGCCGCCGCGTACAAGGAGCACTACCGGGAGGTGCGCGAGGCCCAGAAGTGGTCGGCGGCCGGGATGTCGGGGTTCTCGCCGTCCCGGGGCACGACGATCCTCCAACGGGGCGAACGCCGAAGCGACACCCCGTCCGAGCCGCGCCTCCTCGCCGCGCTCGACGCCGACGAGCGACGGGCGGCCTGGGACCGGCTCGGGTTCGGGATCTTCACCTACTTCAAGGACGTCTACCGCGACCCCGTAGCGAACGAGTACGCCTGCGCGCTCTACCGCGACCACATCCGTTCGGTGGTGGCCGACCCGGCGACGGCCGAAGCCCTCACCCCCGTCGGCTACCCGGTCGGATGCAAGCGGCAGGTGCTCGACACCCGCTTCTACGAGACCTTCAACCGGCCGAACGTCGACGTCGTCGACATCGCCGCCGACCCGATCACGACGATCACCCCCGACGGGGTGCGCACCGCCCGCCGACACATCGAACTCGACACGCTGGTCTTCGCCACCGGGTTCGATGCGATGACCGGCGCGCTCGACCGGATCGACGTCGCCGGCCGGAGCGGCACCCGGCTCCGTGACTACTGGGCCGAGGGTCCGCGCACCTACCTCGGCCTCCAGGTCGCCGGGTTCCCCAACCTGTTCACCGTGACCGGACCGGGCAGCCCTTCCGTGCTCGCGAACGTCATCGTCGCGATCGAACAGCACGTCGACTGGATCGTGGACACGATCGTCGACCTCGACGCCCGTGGCATGCGCACGATCGAGACGACCGCCGAGGCCGAGGCGCGCTGGGGTGCCCACGTCAACGAGGTCGCCGCTGGCACCATGTACACCGCGCCCACGTGTGCGAGCTGGTACCTCGGCGCCAACATCGAGGGGAAGCCGCGCCAGTTCCTCCCCTACGTGGGCGGATTCGCCCGCTACCGGGCAACCTGTGACCGGGTGAGGACCGAGGGCTACGACGGGTTCGTGCTCACCTGAGCGACCGAGGAGCACCATGGAACGAGATCCGGAGACCCGAACCGCCCACGGGGCCGACATCGACCGCACGTCCGAGTGGGACACCCTGCGTGCGACACACCTCGCACCGGCCGAACGGCGTCCGGCGAGCACCGCTCGGGGCGTGCACCACGTGGCCCTGCTGTCCTCCGACGTCGCCCGGACGATCGACTTCTACCAGGGACTGCTCGGGTTCCCGCTCGTCGAGCTGTTCGAGAACCGCGACTACCGGGGCTCGACCCACTTCTTCTTCGACATCGGGATCGGGAACTGCCTGGCGTTCTTCGACTTCCCCGGCCTCGACCTCGGCCCCTACCGCGAGGTGCTCGGCGGCCACCACCACCTGGCGATCTCCATGGAGCGGGACGCGTGGAGCGCGGCACGGGAGCGTCTCGACGCAGCCGGTGTGCCCTATGCGCTCGAGTCGGGGAGCTCGATCTACCTCGCCGGCCCGGACGGCGAGCGCATCGAGCTGATCTCCGATCCGCTCGGCGAGATGTACGGGCACACGATCGGCTGACCGTCAGCCACACCGTCGGGCTGCGTCGAGGAACGCCCGAGACCGGTCGCGGTAGTCGGCGAACTGCCCGAAACTCGGCGCAGCCGGCGAGAGCAGCACGACGCCGCCGTCCTCCCGGGCCCACGCATGCGCGACCCGGACCGCCTCGTCGAGGTCGGCGCAACGCACCGTCGGCGGCGCGTCCGGCTGGGCTGCGACCGTCTCGGCGATGCGGTCCCCGCTCGTGGGGAGCGTGAGCACGAACGTCGGTGCCGTCGCCGAACGGGCCGCGAGCCGTGCCGCGAGCGGTTCGTAGTCGATACCACGATCGTGCCCGCCAACGAGGAGTGCCAGCGGCCGGCCCTCGAAGGCGTCGAGCGCGGCGATGGTGGGCAGCACGTTCGTGGCGAGGCTGTCGTCGAAGAACTCGACCGGCCCAGCCGAATGCACGCGTCGCAGACGACTCGGCAGCCCTTCGAACCCGGCGCACGCCGCGGCGACGGTTGCGTCGTCGTCGGCGCCGGGGACCCCGACCTCGACGAGCACCGCCCGGGCGATCGCCGCGTTCAGCGCGTTGTGCCGGCCCAGCAGCCCGAGCGGCTCCCACCAACTGTCCGCATCGGCTGCCGTGACCCAGCGGACGTTCGGTCCGAGCTGGTCGGCCCGTGCACGGAGTCGTTCGTCGTCCGCCGACGCGACGCAGACCCGCGCACCCGGCTGGGAGGTCATCGACAGCTTGTCGTCGTAGTACCGCTCGAGTGAGCCGTGCCAGTCGAGGTGGTCGGGATGCAGCGACGTCACCGCCACCACCGGCGAGGTCACCGCCAGGTCGGTCGCCTGGTAGCTCGACACCTCGATGACCCACAGGTCGGCGTCGGTCGG